>DATMYL010000015.1:0-45031 GCA_035560975.1 Chlorobaculum sp.
CAGAAATACCGGACTTCGGCACAGGCATATTTCGACGGTTACAAAGGCCCTGAAAACCTTGAGGCCCTTGTGAAGAGAGGGTGTGCAGCAAAAAAGATCGCATTCAACGCTTCCGAATTCAGCCGGGACCGCAATTTTATCCGGCTGACCCTGAAAGCGAGGATCGCAAGGCAGCTGTTCGGAACTGAAGAGCAGGTCAAAGTGTTTATCCGTGAGGGTGATCCCGTCATGAAGGTCGCCCGGCATCTCATCGAAAGGCAGGCTTCATGATACCTGTTTTCCTCCGGAGTACAGGTCCGGCTTGCATTTATCCATATAATCATGATATGTTATGACATTACTGGAAAAAATTAACAGCACCACCTGCACGATCAGGTTCAGGAACGACTGGCTCAAGATTTTTACTTGCCCTGTGCCGTCGTCCTCCTTTCTTTCGTTTGTAGGTGTGGCGACCATCGATGCTCCGCAGCATTCTGTTCTCAGCCTGCTGTACGATATCGATTCAGCCACCGAGTGGGTGTGGAAGACCAAAGAGATGCGCCTGCTGCAGGAACTCACGGAAAATGACGGCCGTGTGGTATACCAGCTTGTCAGTGCACCCTGGCCTGTTTCGGACCGGGAGATCATTTCGAGATCGACGGCCTACATCGATCCTGAGACCTCCGAGGCATTTATCAAGATCGAATGTCTTCCCGATTTCCTGCCCGAAAACGACCGTTATGTGAGGGTGCGGCAACTCGAAGGCGCCTGGAACATTCTGCCGTTATCGGACAATCAGTGCCGCGTGGTTTTCAGGCTTCATATCGAACCTGGCGGGGAGATTCCGTCATGGTTGGCAAATATTGCCGTTATCGATACTCCGTATCATACCCTGAACAACCTGAAAGAGATGGTCAAAAGAGAAAAATACCGTACGCCGATTGATGCTCCGTTCCGGTCGTCATCGGAGGAGATCGTCAGGAACTATAGTGATTTCATAGCCGAGTAGCCTGCAGGGCACCTCATTCATCTTATTATTCTAACTGTTGTACAAATGGATGTCGCAACTGCCCTGAAGGGCAACTGGGAATTTCGCGTTGATCACAAGGATATAAAGGTATACTCCTCAAAGATCAGGGGGTCTCAGGTCCTCGGTTTCAAAGCGGAAACCGAGTTCGAGGTGCCCTTCAGGAAGCTGATCAGCCTCTTTCATGATTTTGGCAGTTACAGCCGCTGGGTTCATCAGCTCGCCGAAGTCGAGGTGCTTCACAGAAACGAAGAGCTCGAGTATGTGGTTCGCCAGGTGATCAATACCCCGTGGCCGATACAGAAACGGGAAATGATCGTGCGTACAAGCCTTCATGCCTCTGAAGAGGGCGCATTGGCGTTGACGATGATCGGGGCGCCCGATTATCTGCCTTCAAAACCGGATTTTCATCGTGTCCGTGAGTCCTGGGGTGTCTGGATATTGATGCCTGTACCGGGAGGCAAAGTTCACGTAACCTTCGTGATGCATCTGAATCCGGGCAAAGACATACCTCCGGCGGTCAGTAATGCGGCCCTTTTCGAGGTCCCTTTCTATTCGCTGCACAAGATGAGGGCGCTGGCGCAGAATCCGTCATATACTCCTCCGTGGCCATCGGTGGTCGATAACCACATCCACATCATCGAAGATGAACCTGGCAGGCACTGAAGAGTTTTTCAGGCCTTACCGGTACAGCGCCAACCTCCTGGCAGACCGTTCCTGCTGCCAGATTGGCGATTTTCGTGCTTGTCACCAGATCCAGGCCGGCGGCGGCTCCCAGGGCGAGTACGCTGATAACCGTGTCACCGGCACCTGAAACGTCGGCTACCTTGAGTGAGGTCGCCGGTATGTGGGTGAATGAACCGTTGTAGACAGTCATTCCATGTTCGCTTCTTGTTACGACGAAACTGTCGGCTTCAAGCCTTTCCCTGAGCATCAGGCAGGCCTCTTCAACCTCCTTGTCGCTATTGCGCAGCACGATGCCGAGTGAAGCGGCCAGCTCTGAAAGGTTAGGCTTGAACACAGTGCACCCTCCGTAAGCGAAAAATCCCTTGATTTTCGGATCGACGAGAACAGGAATTCCCAGTTCCCTGCAGATGCCGGTTACCGCCGAGATCAGCGATTCGGTCAGCACCCCCTTGTTGTAGTCTTCGAGAACCACGGCATCAAGCGTTCCGGCCACATCGCCAAACATGTCGAGAAGCCTTGCTTCTGTGCCGGCGTCCAGAGGTTCCCGGCTTTCGTGGTCTACCCGCGTGATATGATGGTTCTGCGAAAGGATCCGCGTCTTGGATGTGGTGGGACGGGACGCGTCCCCGAGAAGCATTTCCGATTCAAGACCATGCTCCCTCATCAGGGCGACGAGCGCATCGCGTCCGGAGTCATTTCCGGTTACGCCGATCAGGACGGTTTCGGCACCGAGCGCATGGGTGTTCAGTGCAACGTTGGCCGCTCCGCCGAGCCGGCTGCTCTCGTGAGTCACATCGACGACCGGCACAGGGTATTCGGGGGAGATCCGGGATACATGACCGAAAATATATTTGTCGATCATGACGTCGCCGATGACGGCGATTTTCTGTTTCCGGAACGACTGGAAAAGCTGTTCGAGGACTTCTGGGGTCATAGTCTGTGAAATTGATATATTGGCTCAATATATAACAGAAAAATGCTCTGTAGAAGCTCGCTTGCAGCGGTTTTATTTTACAAGAATTTTGTTATATTTAAAGCTATCCATTTTTAGAATTTATGTGACAGGTTCAACATGTTCGACAATCTCAGCGATAAACTTGAGCTAACCTTTAAAAAGCTCGCTGGTCAGGCAACGATCAACGAGATCAACATCGGTATTGCGATGCGCGACATCAAGCGTGCCTTGCTCGGTGCCGACGTGAACTACAAGGTGGCCAAGAAACTGGTCGAGGACATCAGGGAGAAATCCCTGGGTGAAGCCGTCATCAAAAGCGTTTCTCCGGCCCAGATGATCGTCAAGATCGTCAATGACGAGCTGACCGAAATCATGGGTGGCGAGAACCGTCCGCTTAACCTCCCTCCGAAAAAGGTTCCTGCGATCATCATGGTTGCGGGTCTGCAGGGTTCCGGCAAGACAACGTTCTGCGCCAAGCTGGCCAAGCGGCTCAAGAAGAGCGGCAAAAACCCGATTCTGGTGGCGGCCGATGTGTACCGTCCCGCTGCAGTCGACCAGCTCAAGACCCTCGGTGAGCAGATCGATGTTCCGGTCTTCTCGGTCGATGTCCAGGACGCGATGAAAGCTGCGCTCGGCGGTATCGAGGCTGCCCGTAACGGAGCAAAGGATGTCGTGATCGTCGATACGGCAGGTCGTCTGCAGATCGACGAAATGATGATGGCCGAGGCCGAAGCGCTCAAAAATGCGCTCAAGCCGGACGAGCTTCTGTTCGTCGTCGACTCCATGATGGGTCAGGAGGCAGTCAACACGGCGAAAGCATTCAACGACCGGCTCGATTTCGACGGCGTGGTGCTGACCAAACTCGACGGCGATTCCCGCGGCGGCGCGGCACTGTCGATCAGGCAGGTTGTCGAAAAGCCGATCAAGTTCATGAGCGTGGGTGAGAAGGTCGACGATCTCGATCTCTTTTATCCCGAACGTATGGCCCAGAGGATTCTCGGTATGGGCGATATCGTCAGCTTCGTGGAGAAGGCCCAGGAGACCCTCGACCTGGAAAAGACCATGGAGATGCAGTCGAAGCTCATGAAGAACGAGTTCGACCTCAACGACTTTTTTGACCAGCTTCAGCAGCTCAAGAAGATGGGGTCTATCCAGGGACTCATCGAAATGGTGCCCGGGCTCAACAAGATGGTTCCTAAGCAGGATCTGGAGAATCTCGACTTCAAGCCGATCGAGGCCATGATCTCTTCGATGACCACGGAAGAGCGCAAGACGCCCGAAATAATCAACGGTAGCCGCCGTCAGCGTATAGCGCGTGGAAGCGGCACGAGGGTGCAGGAGGTCAATATGCTGCTCAAGCAGTTCCAGGAGATGAAGAAGATGATGCGTTCGGTGAGCAGGCTGACCCAGTCAGGTCGCAAAATCACCTCGCAGAACCTCGCGCTCGACAAGTTTCTGAAAAGATAAATGTTCAATGTCTCTTAATAAATTAAACTCATTAAGCTTTGGTTAAGATCAGATTGAAAAGGGCTGGAAGGAAAAAAATGCCGTTCTACCAGATCGTTGCAGCGGATGGCCGTGCACCGAGGGATGGCAAGTTTCTTGAAGTGATCGGGCATTACAACCCGACCGCCAAGCCGCATACCGTAACCATCGAAAGGGATCGCGTATCATACTGGCTGAACGTCGGCGCGCAGCCGACAGCAACAGTCCACAGCCTTCTCCGTGGCACCGGTCTGCTTCACGAAATGAACCTGAAGCGCCGTGGTATCAGCGAAACCGATATCGCAGCCCAGATGGAACAGTGGCAGCAGAAAGAGACCGAAAGGCGCCAGAAACGCATCACGGTCAAGCTCCGCCGCCGCCAGGCCAAAAAGGCCGCTGAGGCAACAGCTGCCGCCGGTTCAGCCGAGGCCTGAGCTGAGGATCGATAACGCTATCAGCTGAACGGAAGTGGACCTTTTTCTTACGGGCATCATTCTGAAGCCCAAGGGGTTGAAAGGCGAGCTGAAGGTTCAGCCTGTTACCGATTTTCCGGAAAGTTTCCTGAAACGCCGGGAATATTATATTGGCAAAACCCCGGATGATGTCGTGCTGCGGAAAGTTCTGTCGGCAAAGCTTAATCAGGGGTTCGCCTGGATCGTTATGGAAGGCATCGGTTCCCGTGAGGACGCCGAGGCCGTTGCAGGGTACCGGCTCTTCGTGACCGGGGAAGCCCTCGAGCCCATGCCTGACGACAGGGCTTATCTCCATGATCTTATCGGTCTGGAGGTTCTGGACGAGCAGGGCGGACGGATAGGGGTGCTCAGGGATGTGCTGGAAATGCCGGCACATGACGTATACGAGATCGAGGCAGGCGGCCGTAAGGTACTCGTGCCTGCAGTAGAAGAGTTTGTAGCCGAAATCGATCTTCATAAGAGGATCATGGTACTGCGGAGATTCTCGGAATTTCTGTAGTCCGAAAGTGTTCTTGACAAGTTTGAATGCAATGACTCAACGGTGCCATCAAGCGTGGAAACCATGCGGATAGATATCATTTCCGTCATTCCGGATTTTTTTGCATCGCCCCTTGAAAAGGGATTGCTCGGCATCGCGAGGAAGAAAGGCCTCGTGGAGATCCACGTGCATAACCTGCACGATTACGGGTTGGGCAAGTACCACCAGGTTGACGATACTCCTTTCGGAGGTGGTGCGGGTATGGTAATCCGTCCTGAACCGGTTTTTGAGTGCATCGAGAAATTGCAGGCTGAAAGGGCTTATGACGAAGTCATCTTCATGACGCCTGACGGGAAACCGTTTGACCAGAAGAGGGCCAACAGGCTCTCGAGAAAGGGGAACCTGATCGTACTGTGCGGCCATTACAAGGCCATGGACGAAAGGATTCGCCAGAAGCTGGTGACAATGGAGCTTACCGTCGGCGATGTAGTGCTTTCCGGAGGTGAAATTCCGGCACTCATGTTGAGTGACGCTATCGTAAGGCTTATTCCCGGTGTGCTTGGAGATGGTGAATCGGCGTTGACCGACTCGTTTCAGGCCAATATGCTGGATTGCGCGTGGTATACCCGCCCTTCAGAGTTCAGGGGAATGACGGTACCCGATGTGCTCCTTTCAGGCCATCATGAAAAAATTGAGCACTGGCGGCAGGAAAATGCGCATCAACGCACACTTCAGCGCCGACCGGACCTGCTCGAAGAGGAAGAAGAACAAGAAGAGTAAAGACAACATAAAGATAACAGTGTCATCATGGATCAGTTAATTCAATTGGTGGAAGCAACCCAGAACCGGACCGATATTCCCCAGGTTCGTCCCGGCGATACAGTCAGGATACAGCTGAAGGTTATCGAAGGCGAAAAAGAGCGACTCCAGGCCTTTGAAGGCGTCGTGATCAGCGACAGGGGTGCTGGTGGTTCCAAGACCATCACCGTGCGCAAAATTTCCCATGGCGTGGGTGTCGAGAGGATCATCCCGATCAACTCACCGAACGTCGAAAGCGTCACGATCACCAGGAACGGCAAGGCAAGAAGGGCGAAACTTTTCTACCTGCGCAAACGTACCGGCAAGGCCGCGCTGAAGGTCAAAGAGCGCAAGGTCTATACCGCACAGGCGTAAGGGTTTTTATACCTGCATTGATTCAGCGCTGTCCGGAGTGTACCCCTGCCGTCATTGGCAGGTTGACATTCCGGGCAGTCCTGCCTTTATTAAAGCCGAAACTGCCGCATCAAGCCGAGCTGCCGGCCACTGCGTCCCCTATTTGATAGTCTGACCATTATCTGCTTACCAGATGCTCACGATCGGTGATTACCAGATTCACTCCCTTAAAGTACAGGAATTTTTATTCGAGGGTGGACCGCTGCCAGGCCGGAACCTGGATCCGTCGAAACCGCTTCCGAAGATACGACTGGCAACCAGGTTGCTGCTCATCATCGGCAACCGGCGGAAGATTCTTGTCGATACCGGGGTTGGCGAACTCTGCTGGACGAGCCGCTGGGCCGCCAACGCGACAACTCCCTACAGGCTCGATGAAGAGCTGGAAAAATACGGACTCCAGCCAGGCGACATTACCGACCTTGTCCTGACCCATCTGCACAGCGACCACATCGGGGGTGCGTTCACCTGCGGCGGCGACAGGCTGCTGCCGGTGTTTCCTTATGCGCAGGTCATCGTGCAGGAGGAGAATTTCCGGACCGCATGTCGTCCTGACGATCGGGAGCGTATGAGCTACAACGAGACCCTCATCGATGAATTCCGGCAGCTTTCATTGTTCCATACTGTCTCGGGAACCCGCGAAATATTTCCGGGTATCGACGTTATCATCAGCAACGGTCATACCCGCGGACAGCAACTTGTAAGGGTGAGCGACGGCCAGACAACGCTGCTGCACGGAGCTGACCTCATACCGACCACAGCACACTACCCGACGTCGAGGGTCACGGGCAACGACATCGACGCCCGCACGGTTATAGAAGAGAAAGCGGCCATTCTGGAAGAGGCTTGCCGGGAGGGGTGGATACTCTTTTTCGGCCATGATCCCTTCAGGCATGCCGCAACGGTGCTTCAACGGCCGGCAGGGTTTGTGCCTGGGCCGGCTCCCGAATTCTGAGACTGAACAGCTACCAAAGAGCCATATATCCATGGACAGCGTTACTGTAGAGGCATTCAGGAAAAAAATATTCGATTTCTACCGGCAGAAAGGCCGGACTTTTCCCTGGCGTCTGACCACCGATCGTTATACCGTAATGGTGAGCGAAATCATGCTGCAGCAGACCCAGGCCGACAGGGTCGTTCCACGGTTCACCCTATGGATGGAGCGCTTTCCCGATGTCAAGGCCCTTGCCGGGGCGTCGCTCAGGGAGGTGCTTCAGCTCTGGAGCGGACTCGGCTACAACAGCAGGGGGCAGCGGCTTCACCAGGCAGCAACATTGATCGTTGAAGAACATGGGGGGCAGGTGCCTTCAGAACCCGATACCCTCATCAGGCTGCCGGGCATAGGTGCCTATACGAGCCGATCCATTCCTGTGTTCGCCGACAATCGCGATATCGCCACGATCGACACCAACATCAGGAGAGTGCTGATCCACCAGCTCAACCTTCCCGAATCCATTACTCCTGCCAATCTCCTCGAAGTGGCAGGCCAGGTGCTGCCTGAAGGTCGAAGCCGTGACTGGCACAACGCCCTCATGGATTTCGGGGCGCTCGAGCTGACCAGCAGGAAGAGCGGCATCGCTCCGTTGAGTCGTCAGTCGCGCTTCAAAGGATCGCGACGCTGGTATCGGGGAGAGTTGCTTCGTGAACTTCTTGCTGCGGGGGAGGTTTCGAGACAGGGCCTCGAAGAGCGCCATGTTGAGTGCCCATACGGGATCGGAACGATCGTCGATGCTCTCGTCGGCGAGGGATTGATCGAAGAGTACGGCGATGCCGGCTTGCTCAGGATCGCTGGTGATACCGCCCCGGGCGAAGGGGTGCCCGGCTGGAAATGACACGCGGTCCGCTGCCGGGTTCGATCAGGGTAACGCTTCGGTTCGATCCCGATTTCGACTGCTTCCTATCCGCAGACTCAAGGGGTGTGGAGGTTCAGAAACAACCAGGACATTCCACGACCGTCAAGGACCTTGTTGAATCCTGCGGTGTGCCGCATACTGAAATCGGCAACATTATCCTCAACGGTTCCTGTGCTTCATCATTTTCGACCCGCGTTTCCGATGGTGACCATATCGATATTCTCCCGATTTTACCGTTCAAACCTGGTTTGCTTACGCTTCAGCCGTCGCCACCCGCTTCTTCAGGGTTCATCGCAGACATCCATCTTGGCAAAGTCGCCCGTCGATTCAGGCTACTCGGATTCGATACCGTCTGGTTCACCGGTAGCGACGATCTCGAAATGCTCGATATCATGGAAGCGGAAAGCCGGATCCTCCTGACACGCGACCGGCGACTTCTGATGAACAATCGGGTCGTGTTCGGGTGCTGCGTCCGTTCCGACAGCACGGTCGAGCAGGTCAGGCAGGTTGTCGATCGGTATGGACTTTCCGGAAGGGTCCGGCCGTTCAGCCGGTGCATCTCCTGCAACGGGGTGCTGGAGGAGCGCTCGAAAGAAAAAGTCAACGCCTTGCTTCAACCGAAGACAAGGCGTTATTTCGATGAGTTTCAGGGTTGTCCCTCATGCGGCAAGATCTACTGGCAGGGTTCCCATATCCGGAGCCTTCAGGCCTTCGTTGACGAAATCCTGCATTGAGTCGCTCACTCCGTATTGTAGACCATGTTGAGCGCGTTGTAGAGATTGTCGATTTCCGGGTTGTACTTCTTGATGATCTCCTTGCGTTTGAGCTTGAGCGTGGGAGTCATCAGTCCGTTTTCCAGAGTGAACGCTTCTTCGACAAGAAGGAATTTCCTGACCTTCTCATGTGTGGCGAGCTGTCTCGAAAGGTTTCGCAGCAGCTTTTCGTAAATCTGGACGATCTCCTTGTTGTCGACCAGTTGCCTGTTGGTACTGGCCGTGATGTTGTGTTCAGCGGCAAACTCCTTCAGCTTCTGGAAATCCGGCACGATCAGGGCGATCAGGAACGGCCTTTTTTCACCGACTATCATGGTCTGGTCCACAAACGGGCTGTCGAGGATCAGGTTCTCGATGGGCAGGGGAGCTATGTTCTTTCCGCCGGAGGTCACGATGATATGTTTTTTCCGGTCGGTGATCTTCAGGAACCCGTCAGCATCGATTTCGCCGATGTCGCCGGTATAGAACCAGCCATTTTTCAGGACCTCCGCCGATGCCGCTTCGTCTTTCCAGTACCCTTTCATGATGTTGGGGCCCCTGAGAAGGATTTCGCCGTCTTCGGCGATTTTTACTTCGACGTTTTTGACTGCCGGCCCGACCGTGCCGAATTTGACCTTTTCCGGGCGATTGATGTGCGTGACGGGAGATGTTTCAGTAAGGCCGAACCCTTCGAGGATAGTTATGCCGAGCGCCTGGAAGAATTCCCCGGTTTTCTGGGGCAGGGCGGCCCCTCCCGAAACGAAGTAGCGCAACCTGCCGCCGAATTTCTTGTTGATTTTGTGGTATACGAGCTTGTCTGCCAACCCGTACTGGATATTTACGAATGACGAAACCCTCCCTTCACTGAGCTGCTTATGGTACTTCTCTCCGGTCCTGACCGCCCAGAAGAAGATTTTCTGTTTCATTCCGCCTTCACTGGTGGCCGCTTTCAGGATGCTGGTCTTCATGCGGTCGAAAAGCCTCGGCACCGTGAAGATGATGGTCGGCCTGGATTCGGATATGTTGAGGGAGATGGTTTCGATGCTTTCGGCAAGATAGATCTGGGCGCTGCATGCGAACATGAGGTAGTAGCCTCCGGTGCGTTCGTAGGCATGGGAGAGGGGCAGGAATGACAGACAGCTGTCGGTTTCGTCAATGCGGATGACCGTCGAGCAGGACTTGACGTTTTCACAGATGTTCCTGTGGGTCAGCATTACCCCTTTAGGCAATCCGGTCGTGCCCGACGTGTAGATGATGGTCGCAACGTCGTCCGGTCCGGTTTTGATGCCGTCGAGAATCCACGGCTTCTCCTGAAGGACTTTCATTCCCTCGTCTTTGGCCTGGTTCAGGTCCACGACATCTTCCATCGGCTCTTCGAGCCTGTTCATGACGATCACCAGGTTCAGATCCGGCAGGTTCTGCCAGATGGACATGATTTTGCCGAGCTGCAGCATGTTGGAAACGACGATTCCCTTGGCACCGCAGTTGTTCAGTATGTATTCGATCTGATTCGGGGGAAGGGACGGGTACAGCGGAACATCGATGGCGCCCACCGAGAGAATGGCCATATCGGCGAGGTACCAGCCGGGCCTGTTTTCGGAGAGAATGGCTACCCGGTCGCCGGATTCTATGCCTTCATGTTTCAGGTAAGCGGCAAAATGCCGGTAATCCTCTTCCAGTGAATCATAGCTTATCGGCTTGTAAGAACCATTGATTTTTCGAGCGATGGGGAATTTGCCGCTCTGTCCCCTGTAATGGGTGAACACCGAGGTGAACAGTTCCGGCAACGTCTGAAAATCAGGATTGATGAGTCCCATAAACGAACGGTTTATTTCGGGATGCTGGATGACGAGATTGAGGTCAGGACAGGCTGTGTGACTTAAATCGAAGGTGGTTTGCCGAACCGGGACGAAGTACGCTCTCGGTTTATATCGAACCACCGTAACGAATATTTAACAATCGAGACCCTCTTATCCAACACATTTTCGTACAAGTTTGCAGAAAATGCGTAAAAACACGGCATTATGTCGCCATTAAGCGCCTCGTATAATGCTCGCGCTTTGAGATTCATGCGATATTGTGAATCACGATGGCTATGCGAAAGCCTCATCCAGGGGCGAATCAGGCGAGTGGAGTTCAATGCGTCATAAGTCGTTTTCAGGGGAGTCCATTATTTGGTATATTTCAAGGCATCTTGCCCTGATACATAGGGGAAAGGCAGCCTCGAGGCCTGCAGTCAACTGGATGAGGCCTGGGGTTTATTTTGTTTTTTTTCGAATGATTCCGTCACTCGCTCAAGGATAAGCATCAATAGAAGAGGGAGACGGTTTCGGAGTACAGGGGTATTTCATTTCCTATCGATTACATGCATACTGAAAAAAAAGCCGCAAAGAAGTGGCCGGGATACGTCGGTCTTCTTGTCGGCGTTATTCTCATCACCTATCTGTTCAGCAAGGTAGACCTTCAGGGGGCGGCACAGCAGATCGGCAGGATCGGTTTGTCCTCTCTGCTGATTCTTTTGCCCTACCTGTTCCTGCACCTGCTCGAAACATTCGCATGGCAAAAGCTTTTTCCTCCAGGCTCTGGGCCGATCAGCTTTTTCAAGCTGTTAAAAATCCAGGTCGTTTCAGAAACAGTCTCCATGACTTTGCCGGCCGGCGTTGCGGTCGGAGAGCCTCTCAGGCCATTGCTTTGCCATCGCTTCCTCGGCGTTCCGCTTCCGGACGGATTTGCCAGCGTGGCTGTCCGCAAGCTTCTCCTTGGCATGGCCCAGGGCATATACACGCTTCTCGGTGCCGCAGCAGGTTTTGCTATGCTGCAGGCTGCATCAGTCAAGGTTATCGGATTCGATGGCCTGGGTATCATCATGGCTTTGGCAGGTGCATCGATCCTGATTGTTTTTCTGCTGATGCTGTTGATGTTGACTAACGGGAATGCCGTGCAGAGCCTGCATCGCGTCCTCATGAAGGTGCCGTTTCCCAAGGTCAGGGAGTGGCTTCTCAGCAGGGAAGAGGGTTTTGCCGAGACCGATCAGAAGCTTCAGGGCGTCAAGTCCGGCGGCCTGGGAAGGCTTCTGCCGGTGATGGCCATCTATGTGGCGGCCTGGATGATGCTCGCTTTCGAAAGTTACCTTATATTGTCCCTGCTCGGACTCAAGGTGACCTTTATGCAGGTTCTCGCATTCGATACGGCGCTTGTCATGCTCAGGGCTATCTTTTTTTTCATCCCATCGGGCCTGGGTATCCAGGACCTCGGTTACCTCGCTTTTTTCCAGGCGATCGGCCTTCCCGATTACCTCGCCTTCGGAGGGGCATTCGTCCTGCTGCGTCGACTGAAAGAGGTAATCTGGTATTCCATCGGATACGGAGTGATGTTCATGGAGGGGATTCATCTGCAGGATGCCCAACAAGTCAGTGAAGAGGGCGCATGAAGAGTAAGATACTTTTTGTCTGCGGTTCGATGAACCAGACCACCCAGATGCACCAGATTTCCGAGCATCTCGGTGATTACGACCAATGGTTCACACCTTTTTTCAGCGATGGCCTGCTCGGAAAAGCCAGTGACCTGGGGATGCTCGAGTTTACGATCATGGGTAAAAAGCGGGCCGGCAGGGCGATCGACTACCTTGTATCGAACAACATGCAGCTCGACATCGGCGGGACCCTGCATCCATATGACCTTGTGGTTACCTGTACCGACCTGATCGTGCCCAGGCACATCAAACGCCGGAAAATCGTACTGGTGCAGGAGGGGATGACCGAACCGGAAACAATCCTGTTCCATCTGGCCAGAAACTTCCGCTGGGTGCCGAGATGGATTGCCGGCACATCGACCACCGGCCTTTCGGACACCTATGAAAAGTTCTGTGTGGCAAGCGAAGGGTATCGCGAGCTTTTTGTGCGCAAGGGGGTCAATCCTTCCAAGATCGAAGTGACCAGCATACCGAACTTCGATAACTGCGAGCGCTATATGGACAACGATTTCGAGCATCGTGACTATGTTCTGGTCTGCACGTCTGACAACAGGGAAACCTTTATTTACGAGAACCGCCGCCGGAACATCGAAAAGTATCTGCATATGGCCGATGGGCGCCAGCTTCTGTTCAAACTGCATCCGAATGAAAACGTTGAACGGGCGACTCGCGAGATAAACCTCTACGCGCCGGGGAGCCTGGTTTTTGCTGAAGGAAAGACGGAAGAGATGATTGCCAATTCACAGATGATGATCGCACAGTTCTCCTCGACGATCTTTGTCGGATCAGCCCTGAACAAGCCGGTACATTGCGGGCTTGACCCCGACCATCTCAGGGAGCTTACTCCGCTCCAGAACAAGACAGCCGCAAGGAAGATCGCTGAGGTATGCCGGCAGGTGATCGAAGGGTGACCGGGTTGAGCCTGCGAGAGCTCGACATAACACAGAAAACAGGATAAGCTGAATGCAGACGGTAGCCATAATTCCTGCCCGAGGCGGCTCGAAAGGACTCAAAAACAAGAACATTTATCCGGTGGCCGGACTGCCGCTGCTCGCCTGGACTGTGACGCAGGCGCTCGACTCCGCACATGTCGACGGCGTATTCGTGACTACAGACGATTCAGCCATTGCATCGGTGGCTCGCGCTTATGGTGCAGAGGTTATCGACAGGCCCGAAGAGATCAGCGGTGACAAGGCCACCTCTGAATCGGCCATCCTGCACGCCCTTGACATCATCGGCCAGACCTGCGGCAACGAGCCGGAAACGGTCGTTTTCCTGCAGGCTACGTCGCCCCTGCGCAAGCCGGGCGACATCGACCGGGCCATCGAGTTGTTCAGGAGCGAAGGCGCCGATTCGCTGATCTCGGTCACCAGGGCTGACGATCTTACCTTGTGGGAGCAGCGGAGCGGGGCCTGGGCCAGCGTGAACTTCGATTATCGCAATCGCGGGATGCGACAGGACCGGCCATCGCAATACATCGAGAACGGATCGATCTACATCTTTACCCCCGAGGTGCTTCGCAGGTTCGACAACCGTATCGGAGAAAAGCTTTCCGCCTATCCGATGGAGTTCTGGCAGACCTGGGAGATCGATACCATCGAAGAGATCGACCTCGTAGAATATTACATGAAGAAGAAAGGCCTGAAACTTTCAGCCGATCGAACATTAAACCAATAGAACAAATTATATCATGAACTTCTTCCTGTCTACCGACCTGTGCATCGGGGTCAACGAAGCCCTCGCAGTGCACGAGCACCTGCAGTCGCTCGGCGTCAAGAAGCCGGGGATCGTCTATGACGCGAGCCTCACCGGTAGCTTTTATTTCCAGGACGTGTTGCGGAACATCAATGCCGTATATGCCAACAGCGTCATCTATTGCAATGAGTTCCGGGGCGAGCCGACCTATGCGCATCTTGAAAATGTAGCAGAATTCTTTCGCCGCGAGTCGCCGGATGGCCTGGTGGCAATCGGGGGCGGGAGCACCATCGATCTTGGCAAAGGGGTCGCCCTTTTGCTGACCAACAACGTCCCGGCCCTTTCGCTCAAGGGATTTCCAAAGGATGTCAGCGATCCTGTGCCGCTCGTTACCGTTCCGTCCCTGCTCGGCAGCGGTGCGGAGGTCAGTTTCAATGCTGTGTTCATCGACGAGGCTGAAGGCCGCAAGCTCGGCATCAACAGCAGGAAGAACTTTCCGAAGAAATCGGTCATCGACCCGAATCTTTCCATGAGCGCTCCAATGGAAAGCGTGATCGCTTCGGCCATGGACAGTCTCGTGCATTGCGTCGACAGCTTCGGATCGGTCAAGCACACTCCGATCAGCCGTATCTTTTCGATCGAAGGGTTCCGGCGCACATTTTATGCCTTGCAGCAGGGGCAGCTCGACAGAGCCGAGTCACGTCTCGACCTGGCTATCGGCAGCGTCTGCGGCACCACGGCGCTCATGAACTCGGGTGACGGGCCGACCAACGGATTCGCCTACTACCTCGGCGTCAAGCACAAAGTACCGCATGGTCTTGCCGGTGCGATTTTCCTCAAGGAGGTCATGCGTTACAACTTCGACAATGGTTACGACAAATATGCCTTGCTCAATCCCATGAGAGCCGACGTTTCAGCAAAGGACTCGACTTCAGAGCTGCTTGAGCAGATGGATGAACTCTATCGTCAGCTCGAAATTCCCAATCTTGTCCCGTACGGGTACGGCAAGGGCAACGTGGCCGAACTGGCCCGAAACGCCTCCTCGGCCTTGTCTGGTTCGTTCGCAGGGAACCCGGTGGAATTCACTGAAGAGTCGGCCAGGGTAGTCATCGACGCATTGACCTGAATCAGGAACTGAATGGACGTTATGGACTACATGGACGGAATGGACACAAGAATCAGGTAAAAGAACAAAACAACGGATAGGAGATATTTATACTATGGCAGGAGCTGAACTTATAGGCCGCGAGGAGCTGGCCGAGATCCAGGAGCTGTTCAGCAGGGAAAAAACCACCCTGTACCGATATGCACCGGGCAATTACAAAGCAAGGGAGTTCGAGGAGAAGTTTGCCGCATACATGGGCGTCAAATATGCTCACGCAGTTTCGTCCGGAACCGCGGCAATCCACTGCGCTCTCGCAGGCGCAGGAGTCGGGCCCGGCGATGAAGTGATCACGACGGCATGGACATTCATTGCCCCGGTCGAAGCTGCTGCAGCCCTCGGCGCCGTGCCGGTGCCGGTCGAGATCGACGAAACCTACCACCTCGACCCGAAAGAGGTCGAGAAGGCCATCACTCCGAAAACAAAGGCTATCGTGGCTATCCCCATGTGGGCTCCACCGAAGATGGACGAGATCGCGGACATATGCGATCGCCACGGTATCATCCTTATCGAGGACGCCGCACAGGCGCTCGGTGCAACCTACAAAGGGCGCAAGCTCGGTACGATCGGCAAGGTAGCCTCTTTCTCGTTCGACGCAGGAAAGACGCTGCACGTCGGTGAAGGCGGAATCATCGTCACCGACGACAAGGATATCTACGACCGTGTTGCAGAATTTTCCGACCACGGACACATGCACGTTCCCGGCCTGCCCCGCGGAAAGGATCCCCGGCGGGCAAAGGGCCTCAACTATCGCCTGAGCGAAGTGACTGCAGCCATCGGCATCGCCCAGCTCGCCAAGATCGACTATATCCTTTCGAAAGCAAGGGAAAACAAATACAGGATCAAGGACAGGATCAGCCATCTCGACAACCTTGTCATGAGGCCTTTTACGGACGAGGCCGGAGCGCAGGGCGACACCCTCATATTCAAGCTGCGTGACCGCCAGACGGCCCTGCTGTTCGAAGCTCACCTCACAGAGAACGGTTTCGGCACCAAGATCCTGCCTGAAGCTATCGACTGGCATTATGCTTCCATCTGGGGTCATCTGCTCAAGGCTTACGACCGGTATCGCGACGTCAATCTCGAAGAGCTTTGGCCTAAAACCGGCGAACTCCTGCAGAGCAGCATCTGCCTGAACATTCCGGTGCTGATGGACGATGCCACCATCGACAGACTCGTGGCGGCTATCATTTCCGGTGCGGAGAAGATCGGATAAGGAAGGGAAGTCCCGAAACGAAAAAAGCCTGCTCGATGCAGGCTTTTTTCGTTTGGTGGAGGCGAAGAGCGGATTCGAACCGCTGTACGAGGTTTTGCAGACCTCTGCCTAGCCACTCGGCCACTTCGCCAAACGGAAGCTAAAGGTAAAAAAAAGAAACTGTTTCCCAAAATAAGCTTACAACAGTTTATTTCGTCTGTTCAGGGCAGGCCCTGCCCATGATTCTGATTGCCTCAAGCGTTACGCGGTGCGTTCCTTCACGGCATATTCCCCGGATCAGTGCTGTTCATCCGCACCATTTTTTATGGTATTATGGTGTATATTCGCAATAGCATATGATTTGTGATATGTTGCAGTATAAGTACGTCATCTGGAGATGATCAGCGGATCGCACAGTATGGCGTGAATGATTTTTTGCAATACCTGGCCGGCAAAGTCCCGATACCTCTTCCTGCAAAACATCGATCGCCATGCCGCCGCTGTAATGCCGGCGAGTTGTCGATATCGATCTGTATGATCGTACCGGCGTGAGAAAGGAAGGAATGAACAGTATTACTCACTCATTTGAGCCAGAAAGAATTAGTTCGATGATCCACAATGACACCAGTGCTGATCAAGGCCTGGAGCAATTGATACCGGGAATTGCCCAGGAGTGTTTCTGGGATTGGGACCTCCTGAATGACCGGGTTTACATGAGTCGGCACTATTGCGAACAGGTCAGCCACAAGGGAGACAAAGTAGCGTTCGCACCCTCTTCCCTGAAGACGATAATCCATCCCGATGATCAACAGAAATTTTTCCATGCCTTCAGCTCTTGTTCTCTTGATCAGGACGCCGCCGCTACCATCGAATATCGAATGGTCACCACTAACGGTTCGATTCGCTGGATAGCGTACAGGAGAGAGTCGGTCGAACGCGCCGAAGATGGCAGCGTATCACGGATCGTCGGTTCCGTTTTCGATATAACCGATCGGAAGGAAATGGAAGGTCGGCTGTCGCAGATGAATCGTTCGCTTCTTACAATCAGCAATTGCAGCCAGGCCCTCCTGCATGCAACCAACGAGATAGAGCTATTAAACGATATCTGCCGCATCGTTGTCGAGATTGGCGGATACCGGATGGCTTGGGTCGGTTTCGCGCAGGATGATGAAGAAAAAAGCGTACGTCCCGTCGCACAGGCAGGTTTCGAAGACGGATATCTCGAAACGCTCAGGATCTCCTGGGCCGATGTGGATCGCGGTCGAGGCCCCACAGGAACGGCAATTCGTTCCGGCCGGTATTTTTCGATACGCAGCATGCTGACAGACCCCGTTTTCACTCCCTGGCGGACGGAGGCCATAAAGCGGGGTTACTCCTCGGCCCTGGGCTTGCCGTTGAAAAAGGACGATAAGGTATTTGGAGCCCTGACGATCTATTCTTCAGTCCATGACGCTTTCGATGATGAGGAGACAAAGTTGCTGGGCTCACTGGCCGACAACCTGGCATATGGGATCACGATGCTGCGGAATCGCAAGGCTCAAGAGTCGGCCGAGGAAGCTTTGCGTCAGAGCGAGGCCCGTTACAGAAGCCTTTTCCAGAACAGGCACACCGTCATGCTGATCATCGATCCGGAAGATGGATCGATCGTTGATGCAAACCCTGCGGCAGTAAGTTTCTATGGATGGGAGCAGGATGAGCTGTGCACGATGAAGATCAGCCAGATCAATCTCCCGCCAGTCGAAGATGTGGCGGTTGAAATGAACGCCGACCACGACAGTCGAGGCAACACTTCACTTTATCGCCACAGGTTGTCTGATGGATCAGTCCGTGATGTGGAGGTGTTCAGCGGACCGATTACGATCCAGGGCAAATCGCATCTCTACTCGATCGTTAATGATATCACCGAAAGGAAGGAGGCCGAGGAGAATAAGGAACATCTGGAATCGCGCCTTCGCAACTCCCACCGGCTGGAAACCATAGGCACGCTCGCCGGCGGTATAGCTCACGATTTCAACAACATCCTGATGCCTATACTCGGTTATGCCGAAATGGGCGTGATCGGAGATCCCTCGGAAGACGCCCTTAACGAATACTTCACCGAAATCATGCGGGCGGCTGAACGGGCCAAAAACCTCATATCCCAGATCATGACCTTCAGCAGGGCCCAGGAGGTCACTCGATCCGTCATGAGCGTCCAGGCTGTCGTGGCTGAAGCCCTCAAGCTTCTCAGGCCATCGATACCCACGTCAATAAAGATCGAACAGCATATCGATCAAACCTGCAGCAACATCCTCGCGGATCCATCCCAGATACACCAGGTGATCGTCAACCTCTGCACCAATGCGTTCCACGCAATGGAGAAGTCCGGTGACGGGGTCATAAAGATAGAACTCTCGGAGGTCGTCGCCGACAGCAACCTGATCAGGATGTTCCCGAAAATGAAAGCGGGACGCTATGTGTTGCTCAACATTTCTGATACCGGGTCCGGAATGGATCAAGACACCGTTGAACGCATTTTCGAGCCCTTTTATACAACAAAGCCTGTCAACAAGGGGACCGGTCTCGGCCTTTCAATGGTCCATGGTATCATTATCGGTCATCGGGGAGAGATTGCCGTAGAGAGCACGCCGGGAAAAGGCACCAGTTTCCATGTCTACCTGCCGGTCATCGAAGAACAGGTCACCAGTCAAGTCCTTGATCCTGCCCCTTCGCCGGGAAACTGCAGCGTGTTGTTTGTAGACGATGAGCCAGGCAGCCTCAAAATGATGACGCTGATGATGAACAAGCTCGGATTCCGCATCCGGGCGCTGGATTCACCGCTGGAGGCGCTTGAACTTTACCGGCAGGATCCCTCACAATACGACCTGGTCATTACCGATCTGACCATGCCTGAAATGAAAGGTGTGGATTTCGCTGAAGAACTGCACAAAATAAACCCTCGACTGCCCATCATCCTGATGACCGGTTACGGCAAGGATATCGATTACATAAAACCCGTGCAACATTATGGCATCAGCAGAATCCTGAAAAAACCTGTCAAGATGGGAAGGCTTTCATCCACGATCAACGAGCTGTTGTCCGGCGACCTATAGGGGGTCTGGGGTTATTTCTCCCTCGATCTTTCGACTTGTCGGGATTGCACGGCGCTTGAAATCCTCATCCTTACTTGTGCCGACACCCTGACGATTGCATAAATTGTCAGAAGTTACTATCCCCCCAGGACTGCCAAGAGGGCTGTCATCGCTCATTGTGCTGCTTGCGGGGGCACAAAAGAAAGCATACGAAAATCAAACAGGTTACAGTCGGCTTTCTGTTCCTGGATCAGGACGGGCAAAATGCATTGCCTGGCCATTTGCCAGATCACAAATTAAATGACTCATTATGCTCGGGCGGTGAAATTTGCTATCGGCCCATAATCCGCACTCGATCGGTCGGATGCATTGCGGCGAGCCACTCTTTGATATAATCGATATGGGCCGTCGTATTCTGGCCTTTGAACGGACTTAAACCGGAGACTCTTACCATCATGTTATCCGGGAACTCTCCCGTCAAAAGACGAGGCAGGTGCCTCAACTTCTTTAATCGATCGGTGTCTCTCAGCACTATTGCATCGCTGACCAGCCAGTATACCACATTTTCCATCACAGCCCCCTGGACTGCTGTAAATGCCGATGCATCCAGTTTTCCTGCACTTGTCACTATCGAAATACGTTGTGTTGGACCGGTTGTGAACCCTTGGGCATTGTAGCAGATTTCCTGCTGATGCCCCTCACGGTGAACACCATCCGCGCTCCATGTCATAACCACCGATACCAGACTGCCATCAGGATGCCGATAGCGCCTTGTCACAACGATATCGTATGCAGACAAGGCAGATTTGTCCCAACCCGGATCGACCAGTGGACCCTCGACCATTGTCCACCCTGGGGGATACGCGCTGACAAGCCTTTCAAGGTCAGGCTTTGATCTACTGCCATGGATCGATTTTGCCCTTGATTCGACCAGGATCAACGAGAAAAGGAGCAGAAAACCCAGCGCAGTTGAAAGGATGCTATACTTGCTTATCCGCATGAATTGCACATTTTGGAGGCTTGATACAGGAATAGGCGAAGAAAAAAAAGCTATCGATGACCGACAGCAGAACTATAGCCAGAACAAATGCGACAATCCCGGCGGCCTGATGAAAAAATCCCTGGGCAAAATCGTCACCGACGTACCAGGTTGCAAGAATAAGCAAGATCACTCGACCCAGATTGGTCAGTACGGCAACAGGAATAACGCATGCGATCAACAGCGCAATATGCCATAGGGAACGTTGTGCACCTATCCTCAGGTAGAGTACGGAAAGCGCAGTCAACGCAAAGATGGAATTCATGCCGGAGCAGGCCGGAGTGACTTCGGCGGTATGTGGGCCAAAATAGAGCAGCACGCCATTGGCTGCAACAGGAAAAACAGTCGCACTCAACACTGTGGCGGAGACCGATGCGATTGCAACCGCAAGTTCAGAAGAAAGCAGGTTTGGCGCAACCCATCCGATGATCACGACTACCACACCGGCTAACACAATAAAGCGTCCTGAGCGCAAATGATCACTCGGCGCCAAAGTCGCAACCAATCCGGCAGGTATGAGAAACAAGGCAAAAACCTCCATGGTCATCGACTGCACCAGACGCCCGATCGCATAGACAAAACATCCAGAGCAGACAAGCGCTGAACCGAAGAATACGGAACCGATGTCCATGCCCAGTAACGATGCTGAAACAGCCTTGCGTTCTGACCATAACGCAACCAGAACGCTGACATACAACAGCACCTCATCGTTTTTTCCGGGTACCGACGGATAAAGGATAATGAACCTTCCCGCCGAATAGCCGAAGGCAATGATGAACATCAGCCATGGAAACCATGACGCTCGCGACATGACAGTCATGAGTGGAAAAGGGGTTTGTTTGCGGTATCCTCATCAAGGAGACGCAGATTGAGCACCGCTACGGACACACAAAGATCCTTACTTATCCATTTTCAGATTTCGAAATGGATAAGTTGGGGGATTCTGGATCCGGCACGGATGAACAAGAAAAAGACAGAAAACAGACTCAAACTTCACGATTCGGTTTCAGAATCCGAATGTTTGCGTGATTTTTTTATCAGGCGAGATGCACCCAAAAGGCCGCCTACACCCAGAAGCACCATGGTTACGGGTTCAGGAGTCGGCGATGGGGGATGGGACATAGCATAAGCATTAGGCGCCAGAACAGTCCCAAGGCACAAACCCATTACAACTACCCCCAAACCAAACATGATCTTTTTCATTTTTCCTCCAGCATGATTTTAAAGGAATAAAACACTGAACTGCATTTTTGAATCGCATCAATAGCATATCAAAACAGCTAACAACAAACGGCCTTATGAATCATTTTGCGGAGATAACCGTCAAAGGCTGAAAGCTTCGCTATCTCCAATCACAATCGAAGCATTGACAATAGAAAACAGATGCTCAGATTCGTGATAAAACAGTACAGGGCATTTCGTAACCATTTCTGTACTTAATCCACTTATACATTGTATCATCAAATAACATGCCAATCGCAGTCGCCAGGCCCGCAACGCAGCCGCGAAGGCCACTACACTGATATTTCATCATATACACGTGCGATACGGGAGATCAGCAGAACATCACGACATCGTTAACTCGCCGGAAAGTTCTCACTATGAGAAGAGAAAATGATCCTATTATGAGATATGTGCAATACTACACAACGGTGACCGCGGAAGGAATCCGGGGACATGTATCGATTGGACGCAAGCGTTGATTGCCATGGCAGGCTCCGGGGCGAGTGGAGTACCTGGAATGGTCTGGCCGCCGATGTGATGCCGCATAATCTGTTTATTAGTAATGGCATATTGACACAATGGAATCCCTGAGATGGAACTTGGTATAGTTGCATCTTACTGTTCAGTTCCACGGAAACCGCATAGGTGATCTGATGACTGATATAGTTCAGAATAATATCGAGATGACTTTCCTGAAGACCTTGACTCTGATCATGGGTTCCAGGACTGACTGATCAACCCTACTTTAAACAGTCGTCACAGTAGTCGATAAAGAGGCATCCGCTTTCTCGGGACTCTGAACGCCGGAACTTCAGGAAATTGATCTTCATTGGCCAGGATGTTCCGGTTTTCAGCTCAGAACTCATCAATCGATCAGGACTCATTCGTTGCCGGGTCGTCAAAAATTTCCGGAACGCGTAACAAGCGGATTTTCATGACAACCAGCGTCCTGCGTGCTTCTTTACTGATTAGAAAGGATTTCTAAAGATGATTGTTATCGAATCGTCATTCAGATAATTGCCTGTATGAAACAGTTCGTGCAAGAAGTCTGCCTGTGGCTTCAGCTTGTTTGATACTATGGAAAAGGCATTCATATGACGTTCGGGACTGATTTGGTGCCTTCATGCTACCCGGTTGATCCCGTTTCTCATCGTTCCTGAACCTGCCGTGGCCGTTGGTGCTTTTGTCCTTTCGATGCATGTCCGAAGGCTCCTTCCACGGTCACTATTTTGTGGTATTCCATATATCTCACAATGGGATCACGTTCACTTCTCATAGTGAGAAATATTCAGCGAGTTAAGGCTTTCGCAATGATCTGCTGATCTCCTGTATGGTTGATGTGCGATGGATTTACAACGAATAAGCTGTCTTTCTTTTATGCCTGGTGGCTGTGATTGGCATATTCTTTAATGCATTAACGAAAGGCTGGACGTCTGCGCTGAGAAGGTAAATTCTGCCCGGTACAGCTTTTTATAAAAATTCAAAGCTTGACAATGGTCTCAAAAGATAACGTATATTTTCCCGGTTTAAACGGCCTTAGAGCCATAGCAGCAATAGCTGTTGTGTTGAGCCATATTGATCAGTGTTCCTATCTTTTTGGGTTGAAGTCAATAGGTTTTTGTAATAGTGGGATTGCAAGTGATGGCGTGACTTTGTTTTTTGTTCTTAGTGGCTTTTTGATAACCTTTCTTCTTTTGAAGGAGAAGAAAGTGTCGTCGAATATTAATATTCGCAACTTTTATATTCGTAGTGTCTTGCGAATTTGGCCGATTTATTATACGGTTATTATTGTTACGTGTTTTTTGTTGGGTTACGTTCCGACGATAGGATATAAAAGGCAGACGCTCATTCCGTCTATATCCTTATTTGCGTTGATGATGGCAAATATTTCATATGTTTTATATTGTTTTACTTCGTTGGCGCCATTGTGGTCTGTCGGGGTTGAGGAACAGTTTTATTGTCGAGATTTGTCCAGTCCGCTGATATTCCGGGAAACCGGCACGTCAAAATCAAAAGCAACGCAAACCCGGATGATCCAGTGTGGGAATATCAGAACCGTTACCGTACGTTACCGGGGAGCAAACGGTGCCTTCGTCGAGGCTCGAGCCATATGCAGTGAAAGTTGCACGTTCTGTACTTAGGGGACGGCTGCGTAGCTATGCGCGGCCGTTACCCGTCCAGTATTTCCTGATAATGGCTCGTTAAGTATTGCATGGGCACATCGGCATGGAGTGAAACCCCTGTTCAATCGTCCAGGAAAACCGGTTGTTTCCCAGACAACCGCTTATCTGTTTATCATGGTCAGTTCAGTCGTGTCTGTTCGAACGATTCTGCCCGAACCCGGCCTCAGGAGTCATTGTTAGACGTTGCCCTTCCGTTCATGCAACAGGCATGAAGCAGATGCTTGTCGCTTGGATGTAGAGAAAAGTAATCATAAACTGATAAACAGGTTACATGAAGCTCATGCCATATCGACTCATTTCATGAGACGATATGGCTTCGGATATTAACAGTAAACGTTTGAATATGATCGACTTCGAACTGAACAGGGAAAGCTGTACTCAATGCGGTGATTGTGCGGGAGATTGCCCGGCACGCATAATCGTGATGGGGGATGATGGCTTTCCGGCTATTGTTGTTGAAAAAGAGGCGACATGTTTGCGGTGTGAGCATTGCCTGACGATTTGTCCCACAGGGGCGATCTCCATACTCGGGTTCAGGGCTGCTGACAGCCGTCCGCTGGAATGCGGATATCCTGATCCGGATAAACTTGAAACTTTGATGAAAGGACGTCGTTCAGTACGACGTTACAAGTCCGATAACCTTGAGCCTGAACTGTTGCAGAGGCTCCTTGACGTCGCCTGGCATGCTCCTACGGGCGTGAACTCCCGGCAGGTCCGCTTTACCGTGCTTGATGACAAGGCAAAGGTTGCCCGTCTTCGCGACGAGGTGATGGCCGGTCTTGTTCAGCTCGTGAACGAAGGCCGGCTGCCGAAGGGGGCTGAATATTTCAGCAGATTTATCCAGATATGGGACAAGCACAAGGTGGACCTCGTATTTCGTGATGCACCCCATATGCTCATCGCATCAGCTCCGAAGAGCGTCGCCTGTCCAAAGGAGGACTGCATGATCGCGCTTACTTATTTCGAGCTGTTCGCCCAGTCATGTGGCGTCGGTACTCTCTGGAACGGCCTTGCGAAGTGGGCTATCGACGACCTGTTGCCGGAGACAAGGCATCGTCTCGACATTCCTGACGACCATTTATTGGGTTACACTATGCTGTTCGGCCAGCCGGCAGTCCATTATGCCAGGACGGTCCAGCACAGTCCGGCCTTGATCCATCGTGCACTTTAAGGGTATTAACTTGCCATTTTGACGCCGGATTGATCAATGAACAAAAATAAAGATCTTACCGATTCGGTTTCACCCAGGTCAGGGCAGCAGGATAAGGTCTATTTCCGGTTTCATCAGCAGCACAGTCACCTTGCCCCTGTTTTTGGTAATGACTGGCTTGCTCTGAAGGCCGAAGCATTCGCCCGTTTTTTCGGCACCCCGGTTTTTCTGATGACGCAGACGGTTATCGTATTGGTCTGGATCGGATTGAACTAACCGGTTTGACCAGATTCGACGTTTATCCGTTCATTCTGCTGAATCTGGCATTCAGCCTGCAGGCAGCGTACGCAGCACCGTTGATCCTGCTTGCCCAGACCAGACTGGCTGATCGCGACAAGGCGCATGCCGATGCGGACGCACAGCACAGGGAAGCGCTTGCCCAGGCAAGCGAGCAGCGCAGGAGCTTGCCGCAAGCCATACGGAACAACTTGTGGCGCTGCTCGAGCAGAACACCCGACTAACCGAAATTACCCGGCAGATGAGTCAGCGCATCCAGGAACTGACCCTTGAAATTCATGGACGCATACTGCGGGAAGATGGCGCATCATCTGTTTTGTCGAACAGTACAGATAAGGCTGAATAGGGTACTTGATTTATCATGCTTGATGATGGTGGCCGTGGGAGAAGCCCGGCCACAGGCGAGTGAAAGGCGTGCAATGCAGGCAGAAGAAACGTGCAGGTGATGGGAGCACTGGAACCTGTCTGTGGTTACCGGGATTTGAAGACCATGTATTGAACGGCATTGGAGACCTCTTCGCTGGTGAGCGCATCGTTGCCCCCCTTGGCTGGCATGGAGCCTGTTTTGCCATCGTATCCTTCTATGGATTTTTTCGTCAGGAGCTCGACGCCAAGCTCAAGACGACCTTTCCAATCCTCTTTCTTACCGGGTTTCGGGGCTCCGGCAGTCCCGCTATCATGACAACCCGCACAACTGGCTTCATATATCTCTTCACCTGCGGCAATTTTGGCATCAGTCAGCTTGTCGTTGTCGCCATGCGCTGGTGAGGTCGTACTTTCGCGTTCCGTCGCTTCCTGATGTACAGGGGGCTCCTGCTGAACTGTTTTTTCCTGACCGCAGCCTCCGAGGAACAAGAGACTGAAAAGAGCCAGTCTGGATATATGCTTCATCTTACGTTGAATCGGTTGGGATAAAACGGACTTTGTGATTCCGTATAACACATTGGCATTGCTATCACTGTATGACTATTCAGTTATATAGCGAAACCTTAATAAAATTGCAAGTCACAATTATCGCAAGAATTTACTCTTTTCACCGGCGTTCGCCAAAATCCTCAATGCTCTATTTCTCAGGGATCAGGGATGATTTTCAATACGCACGGTGCAGCCCATGTCGTTATTTCGGGGGTTGTTGACCCTTGTCGATACCGGATAGAGCTCGAGGGCTCCTTCGTCCGCTGCGTCGAGAAGCTCCATGGCAGAAGGGTTTCCCGACTCCAGCCAGCTGTTCCATTCCTTCTGTTCGAGGATGACCGGCATGCGTGAATGTATCGGCTTCATCTCTGGATTGGCCTCAGTCGTTATAATCGTGCATGAGACAATCGGGGGCGAGGAAGGTCCGTGACGAGGTTGCCATTCGTCCCAGAGTCCGGCCATGGCCATCGGTTGGCCGTCCCTCCGGCGTATGTACCACGGCTCCCTGGTTGCACCGGCGACACTTTTCCATTCATAGAATCCGCTTGCCGGCACGATGCAGTGATGACGGTTCAGCATGTGGCGGAAAAAGGGCTTTGCGGCAAGGCTGTCCGCCCTGGCGTTGATCGGACGGACTTTAGGCATCGAGTTCGCCCAGTGGGGTATAAGCCCCCAGCGGGCGATGCCGAGCATATAGCGGCCATGATCACCGAGAAGGGCGACGACAGGGCTTTCAGGTGCGATGTTCCAACTCTGCCGGTAGCTGAAGCCCTCTGCTTCCTCGAACGGCAGGGAGAGCTGACGGAGCTGTTCGATAAACTGGCTGAGCTCGAAGAATCCGAAACGTCCACACATGGCATGATTTGTTTAAAGCATCATACGAAAAGCCGGGAGGCAATGCAAGGCCCGCCGTTTCCCGGAGTCAATGGTCGTCGTCATTCAGTTCCCGGTGTGCCGTCTCATACTGAAACATCATTCGGGGGGCGGGCTCTGTAGTCTCTTTTGCTCTTTTTCGGTAGAGTCCTCTCAGGATAAGGATCTTCCGGTGTCATCGGCATAGTAAGCTGTTCATTTCTCATTGTGAAGCTTCTTAATAAGGATTTTTTCAGGTTTGTGCGCCCGGGTGTGAAATAATGGGAGCTAAGTTCATTTAAAATAATGATTAGCTGAATAACGTCCGTTTGCTGGCACGGTATTTGAGATGAAAAGGGTAAGGCTTGAAAGCCAGGGAGCATTGGTAACCTTTTTCAGCTTTCCCTGATAGTCCGCGAGTTTGTTTTCAATTCAAGGGAAGCTTCTCCTGTGATTGGAGGAAGCGAAGCTTTTGTCTGATGGTTCACCTTCTCCCGGAAAAGCAGGATGAACAGTTTCGAAGCATGAACCAGCAGGATTAAGCATGGAACTGCAAACGCGAACCATTGACATCCTCCGATTCGAGGATTTCCGGACATTGGTCAGTTTGTGGTTTGCGGTGCCGATTTCATGGATTATGCCTTTCATGCCGCACCACTCAATGCTATCGTCCTGTCCGATACGGGCTCTGTCGCAGGGGATTTTCTGACCTTGTTCAGGATATTGATTATTCGATTTGCGCTGTATTGCCTGATGTTTATGCGACGTTCCTCCATCGTTGAGTATATCAATCATTTTTTCTACAACCAGGCGGCCCCTTTATCCGGGCTTACTTCTGGTTTTATAAAAATAAATGAAATAAAAGATGGTAGAAAACGTGCTGGGTTATTCGATATATGCTAATGGCCGGTGGGCATGTATTGATGATATCTTTAAAAGAATTACGAATGGTTGCGAGAAAACATGGTTGGCTTGCTTGAATCCTCATTCATATGTAGTTGCTCTTAAAGATAAGTTGTTTGAGAAGGCATTGAATAACGTCAATTGGTTGGTTCCTGATGGTGTTGGAATTGTTTATGCATCAAAAACTCTGGGCGGGGGAATATCTGAGCGCATAACTGGTTCAGACATTTATTTTGGTTTGCTGGAACGCATGAATAAATGCGGTAATATGAGCGTCTTCTTTCTCGGTTCCACGGAAGAGACTTTGGCAGTGATTCGTGAGCGTATAGCCATAGATTATTCGAACATCTATCTTGCCGGCACATATTCGCCGCCATATAAAGATAATTATACAGAAGAGGAACTGAGTGAAATGATCGAAGCAGTAAATTCGGTCAAACCTGATGTGTTATGGGTTGGTATGACGGCACCTAAGCAGGAGAAGTGGATTGCCAACAACATAAGCCGTTTGAATGTACGTTTTATAGGGGCGATAGGCGCAGTATTTGATTTTTATGCTGGAAAGGTGAAACGGTCGAAACCTGTATTTCAACGCCTTGGGCTCGAATGGTTGCCTCGTTTAATAAATGAGCCAAAGCGTCTTTGGCGGCGTACATTTGTTTCTGCTCCGATTTTTATTTTACATACTGGCCATGAAAAAATACGGTTAGGGATAAAGGGAACATTGAATAAAATGACTTATCAAAAATCATGGTAGTCGGCAGGGCTCGGTAGATAATCAAGGATTGGTTGTCCTTTGACACAATACGGCCAATAAATGCCCGCCTTTCGATATGACGGGGTGTAATGATTCTACTGGCGCACCAACGCTGAACTGACGGATAAGTATGAGAGCGAGGCGCCAGGGAAAAAGCTATCATGTGAAATGTCCAAATCGTAATAGGGTTTGAAATCGATTCTTCCGATAGAACGGATAACCTGTTTCTGAGTAATTCCGGCTGTAAATCCAGGTCTTGCCACTGTCAGGTTACAATGCCCAGAGCTGATTGACGGTCTCGCTATCGATGGAGTTCTATTGCGATCAGGATTTCGATGGTTTAAGGCGGCTCCAGTCATGACCGCAGATAGCCATAAGACGTTCTACCGTTGACTTGAAACTACATGGTATTGACTTTTTCGGCCGGGTCGGGATCGACGATCGCGGAGCGCCCTGTTATTCAGGGTCTTGTTCAGAAATTTATGTTGAAAGGGATTCTGACCGTACGGGCTCGAGGCTGGCAGATCGCTTGCTTTTCGCCGGAGAACCTGGTGAAACCAGCATTATGTTTCCTTCGTATCCTGTGCTTGAAGATGAACGCCTCCGGAAAACCTGCCGGGTACTGCCGGAGGTTATTGCGGAATGTGTTTTGACGTGACCGTGACAAAATAAACCTTGTGCCGATTCGGAATAGACATTACAGGGCTCTGCTGTAATAATTTGATGAAACACGGGGCAAACCATTTTCCATTAATTATCAGCTGAAAAAACACCTGTTATATCCTTTTGAACAGGTTTGCTGTTGCTTGCTACTTTATGCCTGCCTGCATCATCCAGTCCAAGTGCCTGTTAAACCTGTTGACCCGACATGAAGAATAATTTCAGTGCGTCGGTGCTGGCGCGGTTTGACGTCATTGAGTTTCTCGAGCTGCTTGCCGGGGGCAAAGTGCGGTATCTCGTATTCGGGGGATGCGCCGTGATGCTCTATTCCGGCCACCGTTACACCAGCAACGTAGATCTGTGGATTGCACGTGATTGGGATAATGTTGTGGCCCTGCTTGGTGTTCTCAAGACTTTCGGTGCTCCGCTAGCCGGGCTCAGCGCGGAAGATTTTTGTCAGGAGGGCCATTTCTACCAGATGGGCTCGCCTCCGGTACGGATCGACGATATGCTGTCGACAAAGGGCATCCCTTTCGATGAGGCGTGGGCAGAGCGAGAGACTGTGAGGCTCGATGGTCTGCTGGTTCCTTTCATAAGCAGGGCCCATCTGATCAGGGCGAAGCTTGCCTCCGAAAGGTCTCAGGATATCGTTGATGTACGTAACCTTGTAAGGGGGATCGATCCTGTCCGGTGACGGGTGGACATGAAAGGCAACAGTTCCCGGAGCATGACGAAACCAGGCGGTTCACTGGTTTTTTTACTTGAATGCAGGCGTCGGGTGGATGGGCGCAGATCATTCAATCCGTAACCGGTTGTTAAGGCTTTTTTTCATACCTTGCCATGAATACCGGTTTTCACTGAACGGCCAAAGACCCATGAAGCTGACCCGAATCTGCAATACGCCTCGCATGGATTTCTATGCGGCGGATCTGACTACCGTGCTTGAACTGCCGATGGCTTCGAGCGGCATTTCCGCAGGATTTCCATCGCCGGCCGAAGACCATCTCGAGCTGACGCTCGATTTGAACAGGGCTCTGGTCCGTCACCCGAACGCCACCTTCTATGGGCGCGTCAAGGGTTCTTCCATGATCGAGGCTGGTATAGAAGACGGCGATATCCTGGTCATCGACAAGTCGCTTGAACCGAAGGACGGCGATATCGCGGTCTGCTTCCTGGACGGGGAGTTTACCGTCAAACGCATCTCGAAAGGCGACGATGGTTTATACCTCGTGCCGGCCAACAAAGAGTTCAAACCCATTCGCATCAGCGAAGAGAGCGAGTTTCTTGTCTGGGGCATTGTCACCTACGTCATCCACAAGGCCAGGTGAGCTTACGGGCTCAAGCTTATGTACGCACTTGTCGACTGCAATAATTTTTACGTTTCGTGTGAACGGGTGTTCAATCCGGCGCTGAACGGGCGTCCGGTGGTCGTTCTGTCCAACAACGACGGCTGCTTCATCGCCCGATCGAACGAGGCCAAAGCCCTTGGGCTGCCGATGGGCGGGCCGGCATTCAAGTTCCGTGAGATTCTCGGCAAGCACAATGTGGCGATCTATTCGGCCAACTTCCCGCTGTACGGCGACATGTCGTCGAGGGTCATGAACACGCTCGGCGGGATGGCGCCCGGCATGGAGGTCTACTCGATCGACGAGTCGTTCCTTGACCTGGGCGGCTTCGGTCTGATAGGTCTCGCGGAGCATGCCCGGACGATCAGGCGGGCTGTTCGCCGCAGCACAGGTATTCCTGTCAGCATCGGCATCGCCCCTACCAAGACCCTGGCAAAGCTGGCTAACCGTATGGCCAAGAAGGATTCTCTCTTCGAGGGGGTATGTATCCTCCATGATGAGTCGGAGGCCCGAGCGGCGATGGCTGCGATGGCTGTCGAGCATGTATGGGGAATCGGCCGCAGGCACACGGAGTTCCTGAACCGGAACGGCGTCATGACGGCCCTCGATCTGGCCGATGCGCCCGCTTTGTGGGTGCGCAGGCACCTGCACATCACCGGCGCACGGCTGCAGTCCGAGCTGAACGGCAACTCCTGTCTTCCTCTTGAACTGGTACGGCCTGTGAAGCAGAGCATCTGCACTTCGCGTTCGTTCGGCTCCGGGATCACGGATCAGGCCGGACTCGAACAGGCGGTGGCCAATTTTGCCACGAAATGCGCCCTGAAGCTTCGTGGCGAAGGGGAGGTGGCTGCGCTGGTTACGGTTTTCGCCTGTACGAGCCCCTTCGAAGAGCGGCTTCACCGCTACTGGGGCACGCGGACCGTGGCTTTGCCGGTGCCGACGCAGGACACGCTTTCCATCGTCAGGGCAGCCGAAGCCGTGCTCGGCGATATTTTCAAAGCGGGGTACCGCTACAAGAAAGCCGGAGTGATCCTCGGTGGCCTTGTTCCGCTTGCCGAGGCCAGTCCGGCCCCGACGCTTTTCGTGCAGGAGGAGTCCGGCCGGGAGTCATCGGCCAGGCTCATGAAGGCGCTCGATGCGGTCAATTTGCGGTATGGGCAGGGAACCCTCCGCATCGCTTCCGATGCTTCGAACGCCTGGAAGCAGCGTCAGGAAAGGCTTTCGCCGCACTATACGACCAGTTGGGACGACATTATCGAGGTTCGCCTCTGAGCGGCTTCCCCTTGAGTGTAATCCCTTGTGCAGTTGCATGTTCCGGAGTACCTTCAAGGGAAACCCCAAATTCCTGTCGCTATGTCCGAAACCCTCATTTCGCTTTTTCTCATCGTCCTGCTCATCGTCCTCGCGTACCTGCTGCTGCGCAGCCAGCGGGATGCTCAGCGTCTGGCAGTCGACAATGCCCGCCTGCAGGCTTCGCTCGACCATGAGCGCGAGGCCGGAGCCGCCGCCTTCGAGGCCCGGCAGTTGAATGATGGCCGTCTCCAGGCGAACTTCGAGAACCTGGCCAACAGGATCGTTGAAGAGCGAGGCTCTGCGCTCTCCGAACAGAACCGCCAGAGGCTCGACGGTCTTCTCGAACCCTTCAGGCTGCAGCTCGACTCTTTTCGCCAGCGGGTTGACGAGGTACACCGAAACGACACTGAACTCTCCGCACGGTTGCTCGAACAGGTTCGACAGCTGCAGGAGCTGAACAGCCGGGTGAGCGAAGAGGCCAACAATCTTGCCCGTGCCATCAAGGGAGACAGCAAGAAGCAGGGGGACTGGGGAGAGCTCATCGTCGAACGAATGTTTGAAGCTTCCGGGCTCGTCAGGGGTCGGGAGTTCACCGTACAGCAGAGCGACCGCACAGATGATGGCCGACTCGTAAGGCCCGACTTCATGGTGCACCTTCCCGGCAACAAGGCGGTCGTCGTAGACGCCAAGGTTTCGCTGACCGCTTATGAACGCTGGTGTTCCGAGTCGGATGGCGTCCGTAAAAACGAGGCACTCCAGGAACACGTCAGGTCGGTCCGGCGGCACGTCGCCGAGCTCGAAAAGAAGGATTACGCGGCTCTCAGAGGAAACCGCACGCTCGATTTTGTCATCATGTGCATTCCTCTTGAACCTGCCTACCAGGCGGCCATGCAGGCAGATCCAGAGCTTTTCTACGAGCTTGCCGGAAAGAACGTGGTGGTGACGGGGCCGGCAACGCTGATGATCACCCTCAGGCTTATCGCCCAGATCTGGCGGCGCGAAAACGAGAACCGCAACGCCGAACTGATCGCCGACAGGGCGGGGAAGATCTACGATCAGGTGGTGCTTGTGGCCGACGCGATGCTCGATGCCCGTAAAAAGCTCACCGGGGTTTCCGAGTCGTTTGAGCTTGCCATGAAACGACTTACCGAAGGCCGTGGCAACCTCGCCGGCCGTGCAGAGGAGATCCGAAGGCTCGGAGCCAAGGTCTCGAAACGGCTTCCTGGCGATATGATCGATACTGAGAGCGGGGAGGAAGGCTGAGAGCGTTCAGCGGATGCCAAAGCAAAGTCACCAACCGCCAAGCTCATGAACACGTGAAACAAAGGACCCCTGTGTCCGGTTATTGGCGGGGCGGTGCAGAAGCCGTGCACTGTGCGGTGCTCTTTTCATGTTCAGTCCAGCGGTCAGGAATTTCGCTGCTCCCATTGAGAAGCCAGGCGTCAAAACAGAAAGTATCACATCCTGAATAACTAACCCGCCAGCGACTTTAGCTTACTCTTCATAGCTGTAATCCATGCAACTTTTCAACAGCGCCGGCTGTATTGATTTTATTTACTCCTCATTCAAGCAAAATCAGGGCCTGTCGTCAAGGCCGGAAAAATGGTTGAGCATCGATGCTCCGGCGTTCAGCACGCCCATGTGCCGAAAGACGACCTCTATCCGGAAGGCTTCAGACCGTTTCTGGTATGAACCGACCTGATCAGTAAAGAGGAATCTGTATTAACGTGAGACATCGTGGTGTTTCATTATGATTTTATTGTTGTTTCTTGCATCGGAAAATAAGGAAAAATCGATATAAGATATATAAATATAAGTAGATAGTGTGTCTGGCATGATTGTTGATAAGAGTATGTTGATGACTGTTCAACAAGCTACGCATATAAGGGGCTCCATTCATGACACACTATCTGCTGGTTTTACTTCTTGGCCTCTTTCTTACCGTACTGTCAGCTACTGGCCATTTAGCTTTCGGAATGAGCGATGACAAGTACTGGCCTCATTTTTTCATCTCTTCTCTTGAGCACGCAAGGGTCTATGTCGTTTCGCTTTTTGTTTCATATCTGTCCATTCTCGGCCTTTTTGCATACGCTGAAAAGCTCAAACTGATCGACATACCCGATAACAACCGGAAATTGCATACTGAGGCAAAGCCCCTGGTCGGTGGACTCGGGATCGTTGCCGGTGTCCTTGTCGCCCTCTTGCTGTTTTTCCCGGTCGTGAAGTTCCTCGGTTTTATCATCTCGATCCTGATCATTCTCGTTGTCGGCGTGATCGATGATCGTTTCGATATCAGCTTCAAGTGGCGTTTTATCGTGCAGATTACCGCAACGCTTGTCACCATGACCTATTTTCCCGGAATGCACCTCAATTCTTTCGGCAACCTGTTGGGATTCGGAGTGATCACCACAGGGGTGCTGGTCATTCCTGTTACCGTATTCTGTGTTCTCGGAGTCATTAACGCTATCAACATGATTGATGGCCTTGACGGACTTGCCGGCACAACTTCGCTGATTGCGTTTATTTCGTTCGCCGTTCTTTCATGGCTGAACGACATGAGCTATTTAATGCTCCTGAGTCTCGCATTTGCTGGTGCGCTCGCCGCTTTTCTCCGCTTCAACTGGTATCCCTCGAGGTTGTTCATGGGAGATGCCGGCAGCATGACCCTCGGCTTTGCGCTGGCATTCTTTTCGGTGGAGCTGAGCCAGAAATCCGGAGGTATCGTTTCTCCGGTTGCTGCTCTTCTCGTGCTTGCCATTCCCGTAACTGATACACTCACGGTTATGACCAAACGGGTTATGTCAGGCAAAAACCCTTTCACCCCGGACAAGACCCATTTTCACCACATCCTCAGGGATATGGGTTTCAATCATGCGGGTGTCGTGATGATCATCATAAGCATCTCTACCGCCTTCTCGCTGTTTGCTCTCATCGCAAGCTTCATGCACCTGCCTGACAACCTCCTTTTTGGCGTCTTTGCCTGCTGGTTCATTTTTTACTTCGTTTCGTCCAAAACCAGAAGAGGACTTTTTGCCGCCATCGAGTGGATTAAGCGGCATCGCGTAATAAGCCTCGACGAGGGACCTGCAGCCACGCGATGAAAACCATATTACCCGACGTCGGACGGAAATTTCCTGGCATGGGAAATCAATGATTTGGTCGCGTCAGGCGGCGTTTCAGGCAGATGAAATGACGGTTTAGCCAAAATCGTCAGATCCTGGGCATGTGATCGTTTAATTCGCATATCCCTTTTGTGAACAGGTTGTTCAATATCCCATTCCATTCTCATGAAAAAAGCCCTGATAACGGGTATTGCAGGCCAGGACGGCTCGTACCTTGCTGAACTTCTACTTGAAAAGAATTACGAAGTTCACGGCATCATTCGCAGGAGCAGCAGCTTCAATACCGGAAGGATCGACCACATCATCCATGACAGGGGGACTGACGGGCGCTTCTTTTTCCATCACGGCGACCTGACAGATGCCAGTAACCTGAACCGGCTTCTTGAAAAAATCCAGCCCGACGAGATCTATAACCTGGCGGCGCAGAGTCATGTCAAGGTGTCCTTCGATATTCCCGACTATACGGCACAGGTCGATGCTTTGGGCACGCTTCGTTTTCTTGATGCTATCAGGGAAACCCGCATCAATCCACGTTTCTACCAGGCATCCACCAGCGAGCTTTTCGGCAAGGTACAGGAGATTCCACAGACTGAAAAGACTCCATTTTATCCGCGTTCGCCTTACGGTGTCGCAAAGCTGTACGGCTTCTGGATCATAGTCAATTACCGTGAAGCGTACGGACTTTATGCCTGTAACGGGATCCTGTTCAACCATGAATCGCCAAGGAGGGGAGAGACCTTCGTAACCCGCAAGATTACCCGTGCCGCGGCGCGGATCAAGGCCGGGTTACAGGACAACCTCCTTCTCGGCAACCTGAATGCCAAGCGAGACTGGGGTTATGCTCCGGAATATGTCGAGGGAATGTGGCGCATGCTCCAGCAGCCCGCGCCTGATGACTACGTGCTTGCCACTGGGGAAGCCCACTCGGTCAGGGAGTTTGTCGACCTAACCTTCAAGGAACTCGATATCGAGTTGAATTGGCTGGGAGACGGTGTCGATGAAAAGGGGATAGACGGCAGAACCGGGCGGGTATTAGTATCCGTGGACCCTGAATATTACCGTCCCACAGAGGTCGAGCTCCTCATCGGCAACCCTGGGAAAGCAAAGGAAATGCTCGGCTGGGAACCTTCCATCAGGTTCGAGGAGCTTGTCAGGCTTATGGCAAGGGCGGATTGGGAAAAGGTTCAGAAGCGAGGTTTTTAACATCCTACAGCCTGCCCATTGGAAAAGAACGCAAAAATATTCATAGCTGGCCACAATGGCCTTGTCGGATCTGCAATATTCAGGCGCCTGGTGAAGGGAGGATACCTCAATATTCTCGTCCGTACCAGGCAGGAACTCGATCTGCTTGACCAGCATGCCGTTTTCACTTTCCTGAAAGCCGAAAAGCCTGATTATATCGTCATTGCCGCGGCCAGGGTCGGGGGAATCCTCGCCAACAACATCTATCGTGCCGAATTCATCTATGAAAATCTGGTCATCGAGACCAATTTGATACACGGCGCATGGCTTGCCGGTACGAAGAATCTTCTTTTCCTCGGTTCATCCTGCATCTACCCGAAGCATGCCCCCCAGCCAATGCCGGAAACCTGCCTTCTTACCGGTGAACTGGAGTATACCAACGAACCCTATGCGATAGCGAAAATCGCAGGCATCAGGCTCTGTGAAAGTTATAACCTGCAATACGGCACCAACTACATCTCGCTGATGCCGACAAACCTCTACGGTCCCAACGACAACTTCGACCTTGAAAAATCGCATGTTCTTCCTGCGATGCTTCGCAAGTTCCATCTCGCGAAATGCCTGATGGACGATAACTGGAACGCTATACGTCAGGATCTCTCGGAAAACCCTGTCGAGCGTATCGATGGAAACGCATCGTTCGAGGAGATAATCGAAATTTTCGGGAAATGGGGTATCCATTTTGATGGATCCACATCTGTAGTAACGGTCTGGGGTACCGGAACTCCCTGCAGGGAATTTCTTTACAGCGATGATCTGGCCGATGCGTGTGTGTTTATCATGGAGAATGTCCGCTTTCATGATCTCGTCGGGATCGGAGATAAAGATGTCCGCAATACCCATATCAACATCGGCAGCGGGGTGGATATCTCCATTCTGGAGCTGGTCGGGCTGATCAGTCGTATCGTCGGCTTCGAGGGCGATATCAGGTTCGATGCCTCCAAACCGGACGGCACGCAGAGAAAATTGCTGGATGTTTCGAAGTTGCATCGGTTGGGCTGGCGTTACGCCACATCGCTCGATGAAGGAATTTCCCGCATGTATGACGCTTACTGTGGCGTACGCGGGAACAACTCATTACCATAATACCAGATTTTGATGCAGAAGCATTCAGTTCTAAAACTATTATTCCGGCTCTGGCCTCATATCTCCTCGAGACGCAGGAAGCAGTTTGGCCTGATGTTCGTGTTCATGGTTGCCGCGTCTTTCGCCGAAATGCTCAGCATCGGTGCCGTATTGCCGTTTCTTGCAGTACTTACTTCACCGGCGACGCTTTTCAGGCAACCCATGGCACAGCCGGTCATCGCCTTTTTCAGCCTGAAAGAACCTATCCAGCTGATTCTGCCGCTGACGATTGCATTTGGTCTTGCCGCAGTGGTATCAGGAGCGATGCGGGTGTTCCTTATCTGGGCCAACACCCGCCTCTCCTTCGCAGCGGGCGCGGATCTCAGCATCAGCATCTATCGCAGGACGCTGTACCAGTCCTATTTGACACACGTGTCGCGCAACAGCAGCAAGGTGATCAGTGGCATCACCCACAAGACGGGCATCGTTACGTCCACGTTCAACAGCGTGCTCAATTTCAGCAGTTCAGCCATTATCCTGATCGCTATCCTGATTACCCTCATCGCAGTTGACCCTGTTGTCGCGTTTTCCGCATTTTCAGGCTTTGGTCTTATCTATACGGTCATCATCCTTTTTACAAGGCATAGTCTCGAGAACAACGGAAAACGCATCGCCTCGGAGCACACCAACGTCATAAAAGCCCTCCAGGAAGGGCTGGGCGGCATCCGGGATGTGCTGATCGACAGCAGCCAGGAGCTTTATTGCCAGGTGTACAGGGGCGCTGATCTCTCGTTGAGAAAAGCTGAAAGCACCAACATCTTTATCAGTTCGAGTCCCAGATATCTGATTGAGCCCCTCGGGATGCTGCTCATCGCTATTCTCGCCTATGCCATGAGCCTGAAGCCCGAGGGGATCACCAGGGCCATCCCGGTGCTCGGCGCCCTTGCACTTGGCGCACAGCGGCTGTTGCCTCTCCTGCAGCAGGCGTATGCATCATGGTCGGGAACTCACGGAAATCTTGCCTCCTTGTACGATGTCCTCGAGCTGCTGGATCAGCCTCTGCCGGATTATGCTGACAAGCCTTTGCCGAAGCCGCTCCCGTTCAATCGGAAAATCGTGGTGAACGGGATCTCATTCCGTTACAACGAAGAAGGCCCCTGGGTGCTGAATGAAATCAATCTCTCGATTTCGAAAGGTAGCCGGATCGGTTTCATCGGGACGACCGGAAGCGGAAAAAGCACGATGCTCGACATTGTCATGGCGTTGTTGCCGCCGACCAGGGGGACCCTGGAAGTCGACGGTCTCCCCATCAGCGATGACAACCGGAGGGCGTGGCAGGCGCATATCGCGCACGTTCCCCAGGCTATTTTTCTGTCTGACAGCAGCATATCGCAAAATATCGCTTTCGGAGTCCCCAGGGACAAGGTCGACCACCAGCGGGTGCGTCAGGCCGCCAGGCAGGCGCAAATCGCAGATATCATTGAAACGTGGCCCCAGAAATACGATACCGTCATCGGCGAGAGAGGTATCCGGTTATCAGGCGGACAGCGCCAGCGCATCGGAATCGCGAGGGCACTCTACAAGCAGGTCGATGTGATCATTCTGGACGAGGCGACAAGCGCGTTAGATAATGAAACCGAAGAGGCGGTCATGCAATCCATAGAAGCCCTCGGAAAAGATCTGACGATTCTCATTATAGCTCACCGTCTGACCACGCTGAAAAATTGCGGGCAGATAGTGGAACTGGATCAGGGCAGGATCATTGGCTCGGGCAACTATACCGACATGATAGAGAACGCCGAAGTTAGGAACCGGATAGCAACTCAAGCCGATATCTGTGAGAACGATCGGCAGCCTCAAGGCACACAGGATAATGACCGCAAGGCTTCAGCCGGCAGCAGGGCGGTTGCGGTTTTGGGAACTGGAATTACCAATAACCGGAATGGCAAATGAACGAGAAGCGTGCGCTGGTCATAGGGTTCTATTGCACGATCGGCGACATAGACTCCCTTAACAGGGTGACCAACTGGCTGACCGAAATAAATGTCCGGTATACCGTCGCTCCTTTCGGCGGTCCGGTCCTTGATGCAATACCCGACTCGGTTCTTCCCGAAACCGTCAACCCGAAGGACTTTACCCACGTCATCATCGTTTGCGGTCCATGCGACAGGGAGTACTATGCGAGACGATGGCCGATCGATCCGGTGGCATTCGCACATTGCCATTTCATCGGTGTGAATCTGTCGATGATCCAGTCGCTTGACGAGTGGGATCCTTTCGACACGCTGCTCGAACGGGATTCAAGCAGGAAAGTCCGTCCCGACCTGACCATGTTGATTGAGCCCAGGAAGACTCCCGTGTTCGGATTGTGCATAGCACCGGCACAGCCGGAATACAAAGATCGGCAGATGAATGCTTACGCCAGCCGGCTCCTCAGGTCTGTGGCCAGGAAAATGGATGCGGCCGTCATCATGATCGATACCGGTTGGCCGAAGGAACTCAATGATACCGGCCTGGAAAGCGAGGCACAGATCGAGTCCCTTATCGCCAGGGTCGATGTCCTGCTGACGACAAGGCTGCATGGCACTGTATATGCAATAAAAAATCAGGTGCCGCCGTTGGTACTGGATCCAATCAGGGGCGGAGACAAAGTCATTGCGCAGGCAAGGGTACTGGGATGGCCTTCGGCATATCTGGCTGAAACGGTTACAGAAGAAGACCTTATAGCTGGTCTCAAATTCTGTATGTCCCCTGAAGGTAAGCGCAAAACAGAGGAATGCGTCTCGAACGCAAGGATCCGGCTGGCTGATGTCAGGCAGGATTTCATGACTGCGCTGGAATCGGGGCCGCAGGGTGCCCATGAGCGCTGGCCGGAAAGGATTGTCGAACAGCGCAGTTTCATCGAGCGGGCTGAAGGCGTCTCAAAGAGATATGTCAGGAAACTTGGAAACGTCCTGCTGAAGCTCGGAAATACAAATTGAGCTGATCAGGAACATACTTTGGACGTATTTGAAAAGCAGGAGTGCATTGTCCTGGGTGAAAAACCGGATTTATCAACAGTGCTGATTTAACGACATGAAGATTGGGATAGTCATAGAGTCATTGCAGATAGGAGGGATGGAGACCGTATTGAAATCCCTTGCCCAATTTTTCAGGAAAGATGGCAATGACGTTGAGTTCATCGAAGTCTTCAGGACGGGCCCATGGTCGGATTACTTTGCATCGCTCGGGTTCAGGGTTAAAACGGTTCCAGCGAAACAGATGGTCTCGAGGTATGCGCATGCTTCCAGGATAGCCCAGGTCTTATCCGGATATGATGTCCTTTTGCTGAACGATGTTCCGCTAGCCCAGGCGAGCCTCGGAATGCTCGGCAGCGATACCGTGACGATTCCGATCATTCATCTGGATATGCCGAGTTTCATTTTAAACGCGGCGGGCAATTTCGGGCAATGGAACAAGGTGGTTGCGGTGAGCCCGATGCTGAAGGAAAAGTTTGTCAGGGATACCGGGATTGGTGCTGAACACATTGAGTTCGTTGCGAATGCTGTCGATCTTTCCGACAAAGAAGCAGGTTGGAGGGCAAATGGAAAAAAGATTCAACTGTTATTCATCGGGCGAGTCGAAAACAGTCAGAAGGGGGTATTTCTGCTTCCGGAAATCATGAGGCAGATATCCTTGACCGCATCCGATGTTCATTTGAATGTGGTTGGCGACGGTCCCGATCTCAGGCAGCTCAAACAGATGTTCAAGGATTCCGGGATCAACAATGTCAGTTTTTTTGGTGCGCTCTTGCATGATGAAGCGCTGGAGGTGATGAGGTCATCACGGATCATGCTGATGCCCTCATATTTCGAAGGCATGCCGATCGCCTTGCTGGAGGCCATGTCGAACGGTCTGGTTCCTGTCGTATCCAATCTCAGGAACAGCACGGATTTCATTGTGGAAGACGGGGTGAACGGGTATCTGGCAGATCCTGGAGATATAGAAGGATTCGCGTTGAAAATCGCCGCATGCCTCGAAAGTGTCGACAGATTGAATGCCATTTCAGGAGAGGCAATGAATACGGTGAAGAGGAAATTCACCACCGAAATCATGGGAGGCCACTACCGGGATATTATCCGGGAGGCTATCGAAGCCAACAGCAGAAAACCTTTGAAAAGGACGAAAAAGATCGATCAGGATTTGCTGGGTGATTTTTCGAGAATGCCTGTCGTCTTGACGAGGCCCTTGAGGAAGATCAAGCGGATATTGTCTTTGTAAAAGCGGAAAAGATCGACCGGTGAGCGTAGCGGAGAAGTATGAGCGCCATAGCCAAATCATAATCGAAAGAGATGCGTAAAATCCTGATAATCAGCAAAGATCCTTTCCTGGATAAAATTCCAAACCTGATGACGATGATCCGCTATTTCTCAGGAAAGGGGGATTTCGTGAATATCGTAAGCATCGTATCCGACGAGTATCTGACACCCTCGTTTCCGGGCATGGATAATGTGGTGTTCAAAGGATTGAGGTTCGATGACAACAAACGTATCCTTCCGAGCACCCTCCTGTTGTTCGGCCACCTGGTCAGGATGTTCTTGCGGGACGGAGGCCTGTTCAACAGGTACGATTGCATTATCGGGACGGGATATTACGGCAACATGATAGCGTTTTTCATTTCAAAACTGTTCGGGATCTATTACGTCAACCATTGTCTCGAGTATCCGGTTTTCAAGAATTTCACCCATGAGAAATACGGCCTGATCAATGCATTCTTTAATGCGATGGTCATGGGCAAGTCCGACCTTATCGTCACCCACGACGACGTTCACATTGACCTGATGTCTGATAAGCTCTCGATTCGCAGAGGCAAGTTCATGGCATTGCCAAACTCGACGACCGGAGACGTGGTCAGGAGGAAGTCGGATTCTATCCGGAAAGCCTGCGACATAGGAAAAGATCAAGCCGTAATCCTGCATTCCGGGGGGCTGGGCAAATGGTTCGGCTCGCATATGCTTGCAGAATGCACGGGAGGGTGGGCGGACGACAACGTTCTCGTCTTCCATACGAGCCATCTGGTCGACGATGATCCCTATTACATCAGGATGAAGCAGGACGATTACAAGGGACGGGTGTTGTTTTCTGTCAAGCCGATTCCATCGGAGTGCCTCGACGATTTCATCTCTGGTGCTGATATCGGAATCGCATGGTATGACAAAAGCGTCCTCGGCTACAGATGCGAATACATGGGGCTGGCTGCAGGCAAGATCGGCAATTACCTGAAGTGCGGCATCCCTGTTATAACGAACAACTTCGATTCACTGTCGTCATACATCAACAGATACAAGTGTGGTGTGTGCGTAGACAGGCTTGAAGAGGTGGGGGCGGCGATCTCTGAAATCAGGTCTAAGTATGAGGTGTACCGGGATAACGCGTTCACCTGTTATGAGAATTTGTGGAAACCGGAGCCCTATCTCGAATCGATTTATAGCCGAGTTTTTAATCATTGATTTTCGTGCAGTATTGATGGTGGAATGTCTTTGATATATATGAGTCAAGTTGAGATTGTATCGTTGAAGATAAGATTTGTACAGCCTGTTTGTTGCGTATGAATAATTTGTACCTTTTGCCTCAAAATTTTTCGTTTGTTTATGATTTGAAACAAGTATTCCTTTTTGAAAAGCAGGGTTATGATAATAACGAAATTGATGGGTGGGCTTGGGAACCAAATGTTTCAATACTCGGCAGGTTTTGCGTTAGCTAATAAATATGATGCCTCATTGAGGCTTGATATCTATTATCTGCTTGATAAGAGCAAGAGACATTACAGGTTTGCTCACAGGGATTATGCACTTGATATATTCAGGATTTCTGGTGAGATTGCTACTGAGAATGACGTTCGCAGACATGTCGTACCAAGAAAGGGGAACAAGTATTTGTATCATTTGAAAAGAAAAATAATCCCTGAGCGAAATGTATATGATGAAGAGTGTTTAAGCTGTCAAGATGACTATTGTGCTATACCTTCTGTCGCATATATTCAGGGGTACTGGCAAGATATTAAATATTTTAAGGATATAGAGAGTGAGTTGAGGCGGGAGTTTGTATTCAGAGAGGGACTTCCAGTTAGTCATTCATCTGTTTTAAACGAAATAAGGAATAATAATTCGGTTTGCGTAGTATTTCGCAGGGGCGATTACGTGGGACATCCGATTCTTGATATCCTGAAGATGGACTATTACGAGAAAGCCCTGGAGATCATATTGGAAAAAGTGGAAGACCCCGTCTATTATGTGTTTTCCGATGATATTCCATGGTGTCAGGAGAATTTCAGGCCAGAAGGGAAAAAGGTGGTTTTCGTTGATCAGAAATACACCGGCCCCAAGGCACAGTATTATCTGATGCTTATGAAAGAGTGCAAACACCATATAATTCCCAACAGCACCTATCCCTGGTGGGGCGCATGGCTATGCGAAAACAGGTCGAAGGTGGTTGTGGCCCCAAAGAAGTGGTATAAGGGACAGGCCTACGACAGGAATGAAATATTGATGGATGACTGGATTGCGATTTAGTGGAAAAAGTGGTTTCGAGGAGCAGTTTGGCTGTTCTGTCGATATATACGGGACAATGCAATAACAAAGGTCGAAAATGAACGTCGGTGAATCTCACTCGTTGATCATAAATGCCGATGATTTTGGCATGAATGCCTCGGTGAACAATGCTATACTCAAGTCGATCATGGATGGTCTGGTAACGACGACGACTATCATGGTGAATCTCGAAGGCTTCGAAGATGCCTGTGTCATCGCCGAAAAAAACAGGCTGAGGGACCGGGTCGGTTTGCACATAAATCTGACTCAAGGCGTACCTGTAACAGCAGCAATGAAGAAGTGTCCGCTTTTTTGCGGCCCTGAAGGCAATTATATCTTCAGGAAGAACGAGAAAAGGATTTTCAGGCTTGACTCTGAATGCAAGTGCCTGGTTTTCAACGAGATAAATGCCCAGATCAGGAAATGCAGGAAAGCTGGAATCCCGATAAGACATGCCGATTCACACAACCACATTCATGAAGAGCCGGGGATGATGGGTGTGGTGATGGAGGTGCTGAAGAAGAACGATATCCCATATCTGAGGAGAGTGAAGGATATGAGTTATCACTCCTCCTTTGTAAAGAGAGCCTTCAGGTTATTCTATAATCGCATGATTGAGATGAACGGCCTGTCCGGAGTTGATTATTTCGGTGCTGTCGATGAATATCTCAATGCAAGAAACAACGGGTTTCTGAAAAATGAGGCAGTGCTCGAACTGATGGTTCATCCAGGAGAGGTGGTATCGGGTAAGGTTACGGATCATTGCACTTTCGAGAATCTGACCGATCTGATCAATGGCCAGTTGAGCGGCCAGAGAAAGATCACGTATTACGATCTGAGAAAGGCACGCTGGTGATCATGGCTGATGGTGATATATGAGGCCGCTGTTCAATGTGGACTGGAGTTTTATGGAAAAATCGG
>DATMYL010000016.1:0-13983 GCA_035560975.1 Chlorobaculum sp.
TCCGGTTCCGGCAGGGTTGTTCTTTCCGGAAGTTGTCGCTGTGGTTGCTGTTCCCGGAGAATTCGTCCTGCATCGTACGAAGGATCGGCAAGAAGCGGTGAAGCGAGCGATGGCGCAAACAGAGCTGCCGCTATGATCGCACGCCGCAATTTCATGGGGGTGAGGGAAAACATTCTGTTTTATGACCTTACGATTAAACGACAGATATGAAGGGATCCCTGCGAAACAGTCTGGTGCTTCAACTGGCTGGTCAGCCCGGGCAAGCTCTCCTTTCATGCTCATACCCGGCACTCGATCCGCTCATGAGCTTATCGCAGGATGGATATCGATTTATATATTCGCCATCATTTCTCGCAATTATACATAAATCATCATTCTTCAAAAAACGCTCTATTTGCATATAATAAAATTGCTTACGCAATTATTTTTTGCAAAGTATATACATATACGCCAATCAGCTATCCGCTGATGCAAGTGATGTAATTGAACTAAAACTGACTACGTTTTGCCTGAAGGCAATCAAGCCATTGCAGGAGAGGAATATGGAGTAGAGAAAGAGGAGGTTCAGAAGCTGGGGATACTGACTGGCGGTGAAATGAGCAGAGTAATCTGGACTATCCGGAAATACGGCGCCAATGATGCAACGTAGTTTAGAAAATCAAAAATATTTTTTCTGGGGGGTAAAATAATTGCCTTCGTGTCAGGCAAATGGGCAAATGTGAGGCAGGAGAGGAACCCCAGGGACTGGGAAAAAGAACTCAAGAGACAAAAAAAAGGAGGTTGTCTCAAAAGAAAAATCAGGAACGCCAAAACCCTGGGAACGCCGAGCTCCAGTTCGGCAATTCATAAGCGAGCTCCGGATTATTCAAAGAAAGGGTAAAAATTATGTCTGGTAGCGTTGAAGCAGAGTCTTTTTGATTAACCATGATAATGCCAAGCTGGAGCTTGGCGCTCCCGGCAATGCAATGAACCGGCATCATGTTGACTTTTGAGACAGCCTCGCCGGAATCAATCAGCCAGCTATTAAATTCGAGGATAGAGTTCAGTTATAAAAATGACCGTTTACACAGTGTTCTGAGCAAACCCAACAGACCCAACAGACCCGAATAGACCCACAGGTTTCTGAACAGAGCCGAACAGACCCACCCAGGTTCGCTGTAATCAGAATCTAACAGTCCAAAAACTTCTTACCCTTAGGTCCTTTATGTCCCTTTCGTCCTTTTGGTCCCTTGAGGTCGTCTCCCCCGTCCTTTTGGTCCCTTGAATTCCTCTCCCCTCTTCTAATACAAAAACATCGGCTTGCCCAGGACGCTCCTCATCTTCGGACGGTAGTGGCGCACGTCATAGAGCTCTTTGATGTCTACCTGCTTGCTGTTGCCTGAAACCTCTTCGATCGGCAGGTAGGTGTAGATGCCGTGCTGAAGGGCCACCATGACGCCGAAAGTCTCTTTCTTGATCAGCTCTACGGCAAGCTGTGCAAAATTGAACCCCACCATGAGGTCGAGTGCATCAGGAATACCGGATCGCATCAGGTAGCCGAGCGGCTGGCATATCACATCCCTGCCGGTCAGCATGGAGATCGTTTCCCGGGTCAGTTGGCCGATGCCGGCCGGCTGGGAACCGTTTTCGTCATACCGGTGTCCGCAATATTCGATCATCTTGCTCCCGATCATCCTGGCTCCTTCGCTGATGGCGATCATGGAGTATCGGCTCGGGTTTGACGCCTTGTCCTCGAGGACAAAGTCAGCCAGGGTTTCAGGATCGAACGGCACCTCAGGGATAAGCGCACGGTCGACGCCGGCAAGGTAGGAACTGATCAGGCAGGTCTCACCGGTGTTACGCCCGAACAGCTCCACGATGGTGATCCGCTCGTGAGACCCCGAACTGGTTCGAAGCTGATGGATGTACTGGACGCTTCTGGTAACAGCCGTACCGAACCCGATACAGTAGTCGGAACCGTACACGTCATTATCCATCGTTTTCGGCACAGCGATCACCTTTATGCCCTTTTTGGACAGATGCTCGGCGTAACCTATGGTATCATCACCCCCGATGACAAGAATGACATCGAGTTCGAGCGCTGCGATGTTCCTGAGCACATGGTCGGTAAGATCGAAATTTCCGGACTGAAGCAACCCTGAGCGCATAAGGGTCGACGAATTGCGAAGAAACTGCGGGATCTCGTTCTTCTTGAGGTTGCCGGGATTGATGCGGCTGGTGTGCAGAAGCGTTCCGCCGGTCCGGTCGATTTTGCGGACAAGTTCGCTGTCGAGATCGAGGACATGCTCGGCTCGGCTCGCCGGGTTGTCGGGATCGAGAGCCAGAAGGCCGTTCCACCCTCTGCGGATACCGGTCACCCGGTACCCCTCTTCGGCACTGATTGTCACGATAGTCTTGATGCACGCATTGATTCCGGGCGCGTCACCCCCGCCGGTCAGAACGCCGATATTCATGAGGAGTCGCCCCTTCAATCGTTGCAGAAAGTATTATTTCCTTGAACGCCGCGGCTTTTTGGAATCATTGAGTTCCGCATTCTCCTTGCGCGAATCGGAAGCGATTTCGCTGGCTGATCGGGTATCGACCGCAGACGATTCCGACTGCAGTCCCTCGGAGTGCATGGAGTAGAACTCGATGAGGTTGCCGTCCGGATCCATCACGAAAAAAGCCCGGCCTTCGCGACGATGCGCAGGACGGGTCAGGAGATGGACGCCTCGGTCATCAAGATAGATGGCGGCCTCGTCGACTTCAGTATCCGAGGACAGCCTGAACCCGAAATGGTCCACCCTGATGTCCCTCGCGTCGGCAGTCCCCGGAGTCTCTGCCTTGACAAGCACGAGAAGGTCCGAATTGAGGCGAAGGTAAGATATGTTTGCGCCGGCTCGATGATCCACCCTGAAGCCCAGGATGCCGGCATAAAACTCTTCGGACAACCGTACGTCGTTGACACGAAGAGTGATCTGGTTAATCCCCGTCAGTTTCATCATCTTCCTCTGAATCTGCAGCCTTGGTTTCGGAGGTTTTTTCCATGATATAATCGTACTTCTCGTCAAAATACTGGGCGACAGCCTGCAGGGCAGGTTTGTCACGGCACTCGAACTCCACACTGATGGCGATCTGCTCGGGAAACACTTTTTCGGATTCAGACTCCGAAGTAGGATTCCTGATCATCTCCTTGTAGGGCAGAAGCCTCTCCTCGAGTTCAGAGCGCTCCTCCTCATGAATTTCCCTCGCTTTCTTCGAAATAGCCACGACGGTTTCATAGAGGTTGGCATGCGTACTTCTCAGCTTGTTCAGATCTACAGGTTTGACCGACATTTCAACATTGAGTTATGATTGTGGAAGAAATTGACTGATCCTGGACGCAACCGAATCTACGGCACGCTCCAGATCGTCGTTGACCACTACGTAATCGAACTGGTCTGCATGGGACAGCTCCATTGCTGCGCGTTCAAGGCGAACCTTCAGCGCTTCCGGACTCTCACTTTTCCGACTCTGGAGTCGCTGGGCAAGAACCTCCATGCTCGGAGGTTTGAGAAAAATCAGCAGTGCCCGGTCACCGAATATCTTCTTGAGGTTCAGCGCGCCCTTGACGTCGAGATCGAACAAAAGATGTTTTCCGGAATCGACGGCCTCCCTGGTCTTATCCAGCAGTGTACCATAATAATTACCGAAAAAAAACTCATGTTCTATAAAACCGCCTTCGCTTATTTTTTTCTCGAACTCCTCGCGGCTCAGAAAATAGTAATCCACACCATCCTTTTCACCTGGCCTGGTGGTGCGAGTCGTCGCGGAGACCGAGAATACGAGACAACCGAGGCGTTCCATTACCAGACGGGCCACCGTGGATTTCCCGGTCCCGGAGGGGGCGGAAAACACAATCAGTTTTCCCTCTTTCGAAGCATGATCAGCAGCCATAAACCCTATTCGATATTTTGCAGCTGCTCCCTGACTTTTTCGAGCTCTTCCTTGATGTGGACCACCTTCTGGGAGATGTCAGCATTCTGGGATTTGGAAGCAATAGTATTGGCCTCACGAAGCTGTTCCTGCAAAAGGAAACCGAGTTTCCTGCCGGAACCGCTGGAGCTGTTGTGCAGCTCTTCGAGGAAAAACTTGTTGTGGCTGTTGAACCTTATGCACTCTTCGGTAATGTCAAGCCTGTCGGCAGCCATGACAAGCTCCATTTCGAGCCGGTCCCTGCTGTACTCGACGTCGCGCCCGGCAATGGCGATTATCTTGGCTGAAAGCCGTTTGCGGATAGCTTCAAGGTTGTCCGAAGCGATTTCCCTGATCACCCTGAGGGTCTCTTCGATCTCGGCGATCCTTGCAGTGAAATCACTGGCAAGCTCCTCGCCCTCTTTCCTGCGCATCTCCTTGAGATTTTCGATCGCCTCGGCTATAGCCGGACGTGTGATGGGCCATATCTCGTCAGGCCGCTCCAGGATGGTATGGTCAGATTCGAATATCTCCGAGAAACGGAGCACATGGTCGAGCGTCACCGGAGTATCGATGCCGGCTTCAAGCCGGACCGTCTCCAGAAGAGCCTTGTAGCCTTTGACTTTTGAGGGATTGACTGTCACCGGAAGCTGTTCGGCCTCCTCCAGCTGAAGCTGGACGAAAGCTGAAATCTTGCCTCGCTGGAAATTGGTACGGATCAACTCCCTGACTTCCAGTTCCTGTGACAGCAACTGTCTGGGGAGCTTGACACCGATTTCGGCAAAACGGTTATTAACTGAGCGAAGCTCAACAAGCACCCTGATACCGTTTTCGATGCGCTCTGCGCTGCCGTAGCCGGTCATGCTTTCCAACATACTCTCACCCCGTTACATATTCTTTCAAAAAGATGCCTGCGGAGCCTCAGCCCCGCAAGCTTCAGGTAATAATGCGGCTTTATGGCAGATTATTTGCGAAGATCGAGCTCGACGAGCACCTTGCGGTAGCGCTCGATATCAACCTTTTTCAGGTAATTCAGCACGCTCTTGCGCTTGCCTACAAGCATCATCAGCCCGCGGCGTGAATGCTTGTCTTTCGGATGCTGCTGAAGATGACCGGTCAGATCGGTGATCCGGCGGCTGAACAGGGCTACCTGAACTTCCGCTTTTCCGGTATCCGTCGCAGAATCACCAAACTTCGTGATAATCTCAGTCTTGTGTTCTTTTGTCAGACCCATGGTTGCTCGTATGATACGTTAATAAAAATGCCGTAAAAAAAGTGACCTTGAATATAACATTATTCCTGATATAAAAGCACACTCACTTTATCTTGCTCCAACTGCTGCCGAAGCTCGTCGAATGAATCGAACCGCCTCTCCTCCCTTATAAAATCGATCAGATGCAACACCAGGAACCTTCCGTAAAGGTCACCGGTGTAGCCGATAATATGAGCTTCGACCGTGACCTCGCCGTCCTGGGACACAGTCGGCCGACTGCCGATGTTCATCATGACCGGAAAGAAACGTCCGTCGAGCTGGACCTTCGCGATATACACTCCATGGGCAGGCAAAAGCTTACAGGGCTCGGGAATACTGAGATTGGCCGTCGGAAACCCGATATTCCGGCCACGCTGCCGACCTTCGACGACAGTCCCGCTGATCATGTAAGGAGCTCCCAGGCAGACGTTGGCATCCTTTACCCTTCCTGAACGCAACAAATCCCTGATCCTTGTGCTGGATACGGGTTCGCTGCCGACGACCACTTCGCCGACCACATCGACGGTAAAACCGCATTCAGACCCGAGCGAATGAAGCGTACTGCCGCTACCGCTCCGTTTACTGCCGAATCCGTGGTCGTAGCCGACGATCACGTGCCGAACCCCGAGCATCTCCACCAGGACCTCACGAATGAACGATTCTGAACTCCTCGAAGCGAACTGGCGGTCGAAACGAACGACGAACAGAAGATCGATCTTCATTGCCTCGAACTGGCTGAGCTTTTCGTCAAAAGTGGTCAGGAGCCTGACCGGGCACTCGGCGCTCTGGTCCAGCACGAGTCTCGGATGAGGTTCGAAGGTGACCACGACGCTTCTCAGGTTCCTTTCGCGTGCCTGATCGATCATGGTACCGATGATCTTCCTGTGGCCTACATGAAGGCCGTCGAACGACCCTACGGTCACCACGGAAGGGACATGCGGCAGCGGCACCGGCATGCCGCTGAGAAAGTCGCAGACTGTATTGCCATGCAATGCAACGACGCGCATACCTATAGCTGTTTACTCTTGGATGGTGGCCGTACGGGAGATCTCATCGACGATTCCGCTGACGCTCATCGCTCCGGCCAGATCGTATTGGCCGATCGAAACCCGCCTCAGCGAATCAAGATAGCCCCCGACACCAAGCAATTCACCGAATTCGTCTGCAATAACGCGGATATAGGCACCCTTGGATACCTTCATGTAAAAATAGACATACGGCAGGGATATGGCCGTGATCTCGAATTGATAAACCTCGATCATGCGGGTTTTCCGCTCCGCAACCTCCAGTCCTTTCCTTGCAAGTTCATACAGACGCTGCCCGTTGTGCCAGACCGCAGAATGCATCGGCGGCTGCTGGAGCCGGGAACCGACGAACGAATCCGCAGCCTCCATGATCTCCTCTTCAGACAGGTGGCTCGTGTCGCAACAAGCGTACTCAGGGGTTTCCGTGTCGAGACTCACCGTCCTTGCTCCGAGCCTGATTACCCCGTCATAGGCTTTGTCGAGCATTTCGAGTGAAGATATGGTCTTGGTCTTTTTTCCGGTCGCAAGGATCAGCAGACCGGTCGCCCTCGGATCGAGCGTGCCGCAATGACCGACCTTCCGCTTTAATCCGTTTCTCTTGTAGGCACCCCTTATTTTTGCAACCACATCGAACGAGGTCCAGTCGAGGGGCTTGTCGACCAGCAGATAATCTCCATCCTCACTGATGACTGACATGCGGCCTTCTGCTGCCATGGTAAGCATACTACCGGAAGGGCACATGTGGTTATTCCTTGTCTTCCGAACTGCTCCTGACCGATTTCAGGAGCTGGTCGATTCGATTGGCCTGTTCGAAAAGGCGGTCTTCATAGAACTCGAGTTCAGGAATCCGCCTGAACTGATGGCGAATCCTCGCAGATAGCAGCTTGCGAAAGGTTTTCGTTTCGGCATGGAGATGCTCCATAACCTCAGTTCGCTGCTCGTCCGAGCCGATGATCGATATATAGGCCCTGGCGATGCCGAGATCCGGGGTGATCTTTACCTCGGCAACTGTTACCAGAGGACCGCTGCGAGGCAGCTCCTTCTGCAGTATATCACTCAGCTCCTTGATAAGAAGCGACGATACTTTATCAGTCCGGATGGACATTTGTCACCCCTTTTGAGCTCAAAGTTTGCGTTTTTTCTCGACGATCTTATAGGCCTCGACCACGTCGCCGACCTTTATATCGTCATATCCTTTAATGCTCAGGCCGCACTCGTAGCCTGCATCGACCTCCTTGACATCATCCCTGAAACGCTTGAGCGAATCGAGCTGACCGTCGAATATCTGCACGCCGTCGCGAAGAAGGCGGATCTTGGAGTCCCGGAACACCTTGCCTTCGAGCACATAGGCGCCGCCGACGTTTCCGATCTTGGGAACCCGGAACACCTGCCGGATTTCGATCGAACCAAGGCTCTCCTCGTGCAACTCCGGAGAAAGCATGCCTTCGAGTGCCTTTTCGACATCTTCGAGCACATGATAGATGACGCTGTAGAAGCGGACATCGAGGTCCTCCTTCTCAGCAAGCTTCTTGGCGTTCACGTTCGGTCTGACCCTGAAGCCGATGATGATCGCATCGGAAGCCGCGGCAAGCAGCACGTCGGTTTCGGTTATCTGGCCGACACCCTGGTGGATGATCTGCACCTTCACCTCTTCGTTGTGGATCTTCATCAGGCCGTCTGCCAGCGCCTGGATCGAACCGTCGGTATCGGCCTTGATGATGACGCTCAGCTCCTTCTTCAGGCCCTCCTTGATCTGGCGGGCGATACTGTCGAGCTTGACGCGGGTACTGCGGCGGAACTCGTGCTCACGCCTGATCACCTGGCGTTTCTGTGCGACATCGCGAGCCTCCCTGTCGGAAACCATCACGGTAAGCACGTCACCCGATTGCGGCAGGTCCTCGAACCCGAGCACACGCACAGGCCTGGACGGTCCGGCTTCAGGAATACGCTTTCCGCGTTCATCCATGAGCGCCCTGACCTTGCCCATCGTATTGCCGGCCACGAACGGGTCGCCGACCTTCAGGAATCCACGCTGTACCAGCACGGTCGAAACGACGCCCTTGCCCTTGTCGAGCTCAGACTCGACGATAATGCCTGTAGCAGGTATCTCCCGCGAATAGTTGCCTTTCAGCTCGCGGATTTCAGCCTCGGTCAGCACCTTGTCCATCAGCTCCTTGATGGCGATACCCTTCTTTGCAGAAATCTCCTGGCACTGGTTCTCGCCGCCCCAGTCTTCGACAAGTACGCCTGCTTCGGAAAGCTGCGCCTTGATTTTCTCGGGGTTGGCCTCAGGCTTGTCGATCTTGTTGAGCGCCACGACGATTGGAACTCCAGCCGCCTTGGCATGGTTGATCGCCTCGATGGTCTGCGGCATGACGCTGTCGTCGGCCGCTACAACCAGGATGACGATATCGGTCACCTGCGCGCCACGGGCACGCATGGCCGTAAAGGCTTCATGACCCGGAGTGTCGAGGAAGGTAATGCGCCTTTCCCCGTCGACCTCGACTTCGTAGGCGCCGATGTGCTGGGTGATACCGCCCGATTCGCCGGCTACCACGTTACTTCTGCGGATATAATCGAGCAGCGAGGTCTTGCCGTGATCGACATGACCCATGATGGTAACCACCGGCGGACGAATCTGCATGTCTTCCGGATTGTCGTGCTGTACGATAACCGAGGTCGCCTCGATTTCAGAAATGAACTCGGCTTCGAACCCGAATTCGAGTGCGATCAGTTCGATAGCCTCCTTGTCGAGTCGCTGGTTGATGGTGACGAACTTGCCCATGGAGAAGCATTTCTGGATGATCTCCTTGGCAGTCACGCCCATAAGTTCGGCAAGCTCGTGGGGAGAGGCGTATTCGGTAACCTTGACGATCATGCGCTCGGCTTCGCGGATGGCTTCGGCGGCCTCGTACTCGCGTTCGCGCTCAGAACGACGCATCTTGCGGAACTTCTGGCGTGAACCCGAGGTACCACTCTCATCCATGCCGCTGATCGTGTTCTTGATGTTCTGCGAAATGACCTTGTCGTCAACCGCCGGCTTCTTTTTCTTTTTGCCCTTCTTCTTTGCGCCGAACTGGTCCTCGGTGGCGGCTGTCGTTCCAGCCTCGCCTTCACCGGCAGGTTTCGCGGCCTTCTTCTTGACCTCGTCACCCTCTTCGGTTGTAGTAGCCGCTGTAGTTACAAATTCGCCCTTGAGCTCATCGGCATTCTCCTTGAAGCTCTTTTTGCGGGCTTTCTTTTTTCTCTCGGCCTCACTCAGCACCTCGATGGTGCCAAGCACCGTCAAACCGCCGATCATCTGAGGGGACTCGTAGGTCTGCATGGAGTCGGGCAAGGTCTGCACCAGGAGAGTGGAGATTTCGGGTTGCACTTCTACGGGGACCGGTTCAACCGCAACGGGTTCGGCAACGACAGGTTCCTTCTCGACGACAGGCTCCAGGACAGCAGCCTCAGGCTCAGGCTCAGGCTCGGCCAAAACGGGAGCAGGAGCCGGGGCAGGAGCAGCAGGATGCTCGACAACAGCTTCAGGCAGAGGGGCAACAACAGGAGGCACCTGCTGGAATATATCGGCAAACACCTCTTTTTTTGCTTCGGGAGCATGTACCGGAGCTACAGTGGTCAAGCTCTCCTTGAGCTGCTGCTCCTTTTCGTAGGCCTTCTTCGACTGCTCCTCGAGCCTGGTCAGGCGTTTCTGCTTTTCAGCCCTGATTTTGCGGGTTTCGTCCACCTGCTTCTTTTCCTGGCTGAAATGGCCGAAAATCATGTCGCGCATGTTCTCTTCCACCATGGAGGATGTGGAAGCTACCTTTCCCCCTTCCTGCTTGACAAAAAGCAGGACTTCCTGAGGGCTGACCTGCAGCTCCCTGGCAATATCACTGATTCGGAACCTTATCTGCTTTTCCTCGATGGCCATTATCTTCTTCTCCCTGGATTATTATCCTCTTGTTGGCATTCCTGTTATGCCTGTTGCCTTTTGCGCGTCTGGATCGCTTAGTCTGGACCAGCCGTTTTCAGCGATCCTGCCGTTTCGCGCTCATCGTAGCGCTCGACTTTTTCACAGCAATGCCATAGTAATTCTCAATTTGTTTCTTCATCACGACTGTGGTCCGAAAACAGGCCATCTCCCATGAGAAGCCTGTCGCGGCTGTCGTCGAGAAGTGACTTGAGATCTTCGTCGTTGAACTGCTCCCGAACCGTCCGGTAAATCGTTTCGGCAATCTTCTTCCAGTACCGCTTCTCCTCGTCGGACACCCTGCGTTCCCTCGGCTTGACAGGCTTGCGTCCCTTGTTGAACACGAACAGCTCTTCAGTCTTCTGGGTCCCGATCAGCGCCTCTTCGATCTCGTCGATACCCGCCTTCAGGATCTTCTTTGCCGTATCGAGCCCACCGTCGAGCAGCTGGTAGATCATGTCGTCGCCGAACTCCTCGCGGAACTCGATGATGTCGATGTCGTTCGGATCCTCGAGCGATTTGTCGATCACATCCCTGTACACGTCGATTTCGTAACCGGTCAGCTTTTCAGCAAGATGGATGTTGTTGCCGTTCTTGCCGATGGCATACTTGATCTGGTCAGGCTTCAGCATGACTCTCGCCTTGCGGGTCTTCATGTCGGCGTGAACAGTCATCGGGTCGATCTTGGCCGGCTGGAGAGCCCTGGCGATGAAAATCTGGGGTTCATCGGTGTAATAGATGACATCGATGTTCTCGTTGTTCAGCTCCTTGACGATGCTCTGTATGCGCTTGCCGCGATATCCGACGGTCGCGCCGACAGGGTCGATCCTGGAACTGGTAGATTCGACGGCAACCTTGGCCCGTTCGCCCGGCACGCGGGCAATGCCCTTGATCACGATCAGGCCATCGAGGATCTCCGGGACCTCGCTTTCAAAAAGCTTGTAGAGGAAACGATCATCAACCCTCGAAACGATCACTTTCATGCCGCCGTCCGGCTTCTCCCGCTCCACGACCGATCCATCGTCGTTGCGAAGCTTCACCTTCTCCCGCTCGATGCGCTTGACATAAAGCTTCATCCTCGGCGTGCGGCGCGGATTGTCCTTCTTCATCATCTCAGCCTTCGGCAGCACCAGCTCGACCCGATGGTCCTTCGATGTGTTGTAGGTGAAGATCACTTCGTTCGGCCTTACCTGGTAAACCTCGCCGGCGACCACTTCACCGACCTTCTCCAGGCAGTCTTCGTAGACGACGAGGCGCTCGAGGTCACGCACTTTCTTCTGGACAGACTGCTTGATGATCTGGATCGATTTCCTGGTCAGGTAGTCGTCCAGCTTGATCGGACCCTCTTCGTAAAAATCGCCAAGCTCAAGTGAATCGTCGATCTTGCGAATCTCGTCAAGACCGATCTCGATGGTCGGAAGATCAACCTCGTCGACGATCTTCTTCAGGATGTAAACCTCGAAATCGCCGCGTTCCGGATTGATGAAAATGTTTGCATCCACCTCGGGATCGTAGTCCTTCCTGAGCTGCTTCAGGATGATCTCCTTGAGCAGGTCGGCAATGTCCATCTTGACTGCTGCGCTCTCGGAACGCTTGTCCAGAAACACCTTCGACTGCTCAATCTCTCCAAAAGCACTTGCGATCTGCGCTTTCCGATCAATAGTTTCGCCCTTCACTTGCTTTCTTGGCATCGCTGTGTGATCCTTGTTATTATAAAATAGTCTGCGATTGGTACTGCACTATACAGAACAGCCACTAAAGTTCCGTCTGGACAACCGCCTTGACGATATCGGCAAGACGCAATGTCATCGGCGGCACATCCGCCTTTCTCTTTTTCTTTCCGGCCATCACGGGTTCGAAAACGATAAACGGCTCATCCTCGTCCGCTACAGCCGCCTGGAGAAGCCGTCCGTCGATCTCCTGCCGCTGCCCGTCGGCATCCATGAAGGAGATCCTGATCAACCGCCCGAGATGCCTCAGATACTGGCGCTTCACCGTGATCGGCTCGCCGATACCGGGCGAAGAGACAAGAAGGTCGAAATCACCAGCGGCCAGCATGATATCATCCTCGTAACTTTCGAGGCGGGCCCTGATTTTCCGGCTCACCTTCGCGCACTGGTCGATGTTGATTCCCTTGTCGGTATCGACGGTAAGCTCTATAGTCCTGCCGCCGCCGCGGACAACCGCATCGACGAGATAGATCTCCTGTCCGGTTCCAGCCGATACTTCGGCCATAGCTTCATCGATCGCTGTTCTTATCCTGTCATCCATGCGTTACGCAACTCATATTACCGAAAACAAAAAAGTGGGGATCCCCCACTTTCAGAAACCGTTTCTCCGGGCAACTACTCCAATCAGCGACTAATGTACAAAAAAACTGCACACAAGTCAAACAGCTCTTCGAGCATCAGGTTAACTCACTCATCCTTTTTTATGTGGCTCTCGATCACCTCGTACTCAGCCTCCTGAACCTGCTCCCTGGTGCCGGAAGACGGGATGGTGGAGTGCCGGGTTTCCGATTGATCGCGCCTGAACACGAAAGAAAACCTGACGATGCGCCTGAGCAAACGAACAGCCATCCACAATACGATCAGAAGAAGAATGTATTTCATGAACATGGTCAACCTTTGTAACAGCTCCCAATCCTAAATAAATCCATATAAGCCCGTATTTCAGGGGCTATACGGATATTACGCAACCGGTCCGGGACATCCAAATGCACCGGTTCGCCTGGTCTGGAACAGAGCTTTGTAACAGGTTCTGGAAAAGCTTACCTGCCCTTGAGGATAGAAATGAGGCGCTCCTTTTCCACGCGGTGCTTGAACGCCATGCGACCGTCGATAATGACGACGGGAATGCTGTAGGCATAGCGTTCGGACAGGTCAGGGTCGTCAGTGATATCCTTTTTCTCCATGTCGAACGGAATATGCTTGCGAACCTGCTCCAGGACCTCCATGGCCTCGTCGCAGAGACAGCATTCCGGCTTTCCGTATATGATCACCTGTGGTTTCATGGGGACATCCATAAATTCATTGCAAACGATTGGAGTGTAAGATAGATGCCTCTCAGAATCGATCTTTCTTCCAGCAGTCCAGGGGTTCAACCTCTTACATTCAGCAGGGCTTTAACCCTGCGGACATTAACATCTTACATTCTATTCAGCTGCCCCGGGTTTCAACCCGGGGATGACTGATTAAATTAAATATTACGGAGTTCAGTCCAATGTCTTCAACAAGTTTATAGTGATACTCGTTGAAACAGTGAAAGATCTTGGGCTAAAGCCCGATGATGGGGGGAGCATTCTCTCCCCCGGACTGAAGTCCGGGGCTACTGGAATGTAAGATGTCTTAATGTCCGTCGGGTTAAAACCCGACTGAATTTGGCAGACTGATGTCCGGGGAAATTGGAATGCAGGATGTCTGACTGTCCGTCGGGTTGAACCCCGACTGAATATGGCAGACTGATTTCCGGGGAAACTCAATGTAAAACGCCTGACTGTCCGTCGGGTTGAAACCCGACTGAATTTGGCAGACTGATGTCTGGGGAAATTGGAATGCAGGATGTCTGAGAATCAAACAATCTCAATATCCATTTCCCGAATTCTCTCCCGGTAAGCCGGGTTTGAACATCCCACATTCAGCAGGGTTTTAACCCTGCGGACATTAAAATCTTACATCCTCTTCAGTTGCCCCGGGTTTCAACCCGGGGGAGAGGACAGGATTTCGATGACGGCATCGAGCGACAGCGAGGTCTGTTCGGAGGTCACGAGGTTTTTCAGCGAATAGAGTCCCGACTCGTACTCCGTCTGGCCGACGAAG
>DATMYL010000017.1:0-15738 GCA_035560975.1 Chlorobaculum sp.
ATGGATAATCAAAAAGACTCTGCATCAACGCTACCAGACATCATTTTTACCATTTCTTTGAATAATCCGGAGCTCGCTTATGAATTGCCGAGCTGGAGCTCGGCGTTCCCAGGGTTTTGGCGTTCCTGATTTTTCTTTTGAGACAGCCTCGTTCCCAGGGTCAAGATTGCACTCGACTATCCTTTTGAGACAGACTCGAAGTGTATTGAAAATCTCGGAAATACCGGGATTATCTCACGTCTCGCCTGTCAAGATCGCGACCCCCGTCAGGACCACGGCGTTCATCAGGACCTCTCCGGTCGTCGGGGCCACGGTGCTCATCAGGGCCTCTACGATCATCTGGACGGCGTCGATCCTCAGGGCGCTCGTGGCGTTCGTTGTGGCCACGCCAGTCATCGCGGTCACGCCTGAATCTGTCGTCCCAGTACCTGCGGTCATGCCGGCGGTACTCGGCATCGCGGTACCGCTTGATCTCTTCCAGACGGTGACGGCTTATCGCAGGCGGAAGATCCAGACTCATGACAAGGCGCCATGGTCCTTTGTAGTCTTGAGAGCGGTACCAGGAGCCCTCACGGAAAATGAAGAAGTCATCCCCGTAGTAAATGACGTCATATGGAGCTCCATAGGAAACCGAGAAGCCGTAATCATTCAGATAGACGAAATCGGGCCTGGCTGTCAAATGGATTTTAGGATCACCCGAAATACGGACGCCCAAAATCTTGATGCCGGCAAATGCTTCAGGCTGAGGCTGTCACGTCATCAGGCCTGCAACCCCCACTGCCAACAAAATCTGTTTTTTCATGAATACTGCTTTAACATTTAAAACTTACTCATAGATCAAATCAGCTTTCCGTATCAGGGGGAACATACGTCGACCCATCCACATTTATAACTACGCTTGCCGAGTACCAATTCTTTCGTTCTCTTAAAAGAATCTTTTTTTCTCACTCCGCGTAACCCTCCGTTAAACAAAACTTTACCCGGTGTTCGCACGAATCAGGAAAAAGAAATGAATGCAGAGACGACTCCAGACTGAAAGCCTGTCGCCAGTGTGATGAAGTAATTGTCCGAGAATGGAGGATTCCTGAGAAATCCGGTAAAGAGGCAAAGAAAAAAGGCGACCGTCGGCCGCCTTTTTTTATGTATCCGGTGTGAGAACCGGTTTACTTCTGCTCTTCTTCTTTCTTTTTGAAGAACATACAGCCGCCTTCCGAAACGACGTCTTTGCCGAAGCAGGTGCCGACAGCCGGGTTGGCGGTGTTGATGGTGAAGCTCTGACAGTCCTGGCACTGCTTGCCGGGCTCAGCCTTCTGCTTGTACATAATCTCCATGGTCGTAGTACGAGATTTATCGGTTATGATACATGGGGCACGTCGATACATATTCGTGCCGGTAAACGCGTCCATATTTTCGAACGCGGGGGAAAATATAGTGCATTCCTTCGATTTTCAAAGATTTTTCGGCAAGGTGAAACCTTATCGTCTCGCGACCGGTTGATCCCGTTAACTGGACATGGCCGTTGCCGATTGACGGAACATTCATAGATTATAATACAGGCCACATTTATTGGCCCATGGGTTCGAGGAATACGGATGTTGGAACCCGGAGCGCGGAACAAACAAATAGTCTGGTCATACAGTCTTATAGCAGTACAGGATAGTTAAACGTCATCAATGGATTTCAGCCATATCACCATACGTGGAGCGAGGGTTCACAACCTCAAGAACATCTCGCTCAATATTCCCCGAAACAAGCTTGTCGTTATCACCGGCATCTCCGGCTCAGGAAAATCGAGCCTTGCTTTCGATACGATCTATGCCGAGGGTCAGCGCCGCTTCATGGAGACGCTGTCGCCCTACGCCCGCCAGTTCATCGGCAGCATAGAGCGCCCGGACGTGGATTTCATCGAAGGATTGTCGCCGGTCATCTCGATCGACCAGAAAAGCACGAACCGCTCTCCCCGGTCTACGGTGGGCACTGTTACCGAAATCCACGATTTCGTAAGGCTGCTGTATGCGAAAGCCGGAAGGCGTTACGATCCGGTTACCGGGCAGATGCTGCAGAAACAGAGTGAAGAGAGCATCTGCGATGCGATCCTCGAGCTTCCTGCCGATACGAAAATCCAGATCCTTTCTCCGCTGGTCAGCGGCCGAAAGGGGCATTACCGGGAGCTGTTCGAACGGTTGATAAAGAAAGGCTTCCTCCGCGCACGCATCGACGGCGAGTACACGGAGCTGACTCCCGGCTTGCAGCTGGAGCGCTATAAAAGCCATGCTATCGAACTGGTCATCGACCGGCTGGTAGTCGGGCCGACCATCGCGGATCGCCTGAAACAGGCCGTCTCGCTTGCGATCTCGCTGTCTGAGCACAAAACGACGATCATCTGCGACACGGATGACGAGAATAAGGAGATGTATTTCAGCACGAAGTATGCCTATTCCGACGGCACCGTGCCGGTAGACACCCTCGCGCCGAACCAGTTCAGCTTCAACTCGCCCTACGGAGCCTGCCCGGAATGTAACGGACTCGGCGATATCATGCAGCTTTCCGCAGAGCTGATGATGCCCGACCCCAAGCGCTCGCTCGAAGAAGGCGGCATCGAGCCTTTTGGAAAACCGGGAAAGCGCAACCTCTGGCAAGTCATCCGCGCCATTGCAAAAAAATACGACTTCACCCTCTCGACACCCCTCGCCGGCGTACCGGTCGAGGCAATCGACATCCTGCTTTACGGATCCGGAACAAGAACGTTCGACGTCGGCTACACCTACTCCGGGAGGGAGCATCTCTATCCCCAGACCTTCCAGGGGGCGGTGCCCTATGTCGAAGAGATACGGTTGAACGCCAGTACGCCAAAGCTCAGGGAGTGGGCAGAAAGCTTCATGATAAGGCAGACCTGCCCTTTATGCGGCGGAGCAAGGCTGAAGCAGGAGAGCCTCCTGGTGAGGATCGACGGCCTCAACATCGCCGAAGTGGAATCGATGCCGCTGCCCGAAGCGCTCGAGTTCTTCACGGCCCTGCCTGGCCGTCTGAACTCGAAGGAGCTTCTGGTAGCGACGCCAGTGCTTCACGAAATCGCCAAAAGGCTCGAGTTTCTGATGAACGTCGGGCTCGGCTACCTGTCGCTCGACAGGAACTCGCTGACCCTGTCCGGCGGTGAAGCCCAACGCATCAGGCTTGCTTCGCAGCTCGGCTCACAGCTCAGCGGTGTGCTCTACGTGCTCGACGAACCAAGCATCGGCCTTCACCAGCGGGACAACCACCGGCTCATCGAGTCGCTCAAGCGGCTCAGGGACCTGGGCAACACGGTGCTCGTGGTCGAGCATGACAAGGACACGATGCTCGAAGCTGACGAGATCATCGACCTCGGTCCAGGGGCCGGAGAGTACGGCGGCGAAGTCGTCGCCCAGGGGCCGGCAGACAAGCTCGGTCCGAAGTCGGTCACGGCAGGATACCTGAACGGCACGGTTTCGGTCTCGTTCCCTCCGGAAAAAAGCGACGACAAGAGTGAACGGCAATACCTCAAAATCAAAGGGTGCAGGGGAAACAACCTGAAAAACGTCGATCTGGCCTTCCCGCTCGGAACCCTCATCAGCATTACCGGAGTCAGCGGTTCCGGTAAATCGACGCTTATCAACGAAACGCTCTACCCGATCCTGGCGCGCCACTTTTACCGATCGAAGCTGCTGTCCCTGTCAAACGACGGCGTAGAAGGGATCGATCTCATCGACAAGGTGGTCAATGTGGACCAGTCTCCCATCGGCAGGACTCCCAGATCGAATCCGGCGACCTATACCGGAGCGTTCACCTTCGTCCGCGATTTTTTCACGAGGCTGCCGGAAGCGCAGATCCGTGGTTACAAGGCCGGACGGTTCAGCTTCAACGTCAAGGGCGGCCGCTGCGAAGTCTGCCAGGGAGCGGGCACGAGAAAAATCGAAATGAACTTCCTGCCTGACGTCTATGTGCATTGCGAACACTGCAAAGGTGAACGGTACAACAGGGAGACCCTGCAGGTCAAATACAAGGGCAAATCGATCGCGGATGTGCTCGAGATGACCATCGAGGAGGCCGCAGAGTTCTTTGTTGATTTCCCGCGTATCCGGCGGATCCTGACCACAATGCAGAGCGTCGGCCTGGGCTACCTCAAGCTCGGCCAGCCCTCTCCCCTGCTATCAGGCGGCGAGGCACAGCGCATCAAGCTCTCGGCTGAACTGGCCAAGATCCAGACAGGCAAAACGTTGTATATCCTCGACGAACCGACGACCGGCCTGCATTTCCAGGATATCCAGCACCTGCTTGAGGTGTTGCGGCGGCTTGTGGACAAGGGCAATACGGTCATCATCATCGAGCACAATCTGGACATCGTAAGGAATAGCGACTGGGTTGTCGATCTCGGACCGGAAGGCGGCAACGGCGGCGGCGTGATCGTGGCTGAAGGCACTCCGGAGCAGATAGCACGGAGAGAGGATTCACATACGGGACGATTCCTCAGGATCGAGATGGAAAACCTCGGTTCGACAATCGGCGAAGTGAAGGATTCGGCAAGGCAGTAACAGCTCCCCTGGGATAGAGGGTGCCCTCAACAGAAATAATCAGGTGAGAGTCGTTGAAATTCCGGAGAAACGGGCGGGAGAGTATAATCGGTTCATGAGACCTGCAACCGGAGAGCAATGAAGGCGATCCCGGTTTGAACCGGCCCCGCTTCCCACAAGCTGAACAAGCTGGGTAAGGAAAGCGGAAGCCGGCACCCCGGTTACATCAGATTTTCAGAGAAATTCTTCGAAGTAATCAAGATCCTTGTGAAAGGTCTCCGCAAGCGCAGACAATGACGCGAGGGCCAGGACCATGCAGATCCCCCCGACGATCAGCGCACCGTTTTCGAGGCCGAAACGCCCCTTGGTGAACTGGAACAGCATCGTAATAGGAACCACCATCCCCCTTACAAAATTCGGCACGGTCGTTGCGACCGTCGCCCGGAGGTTTGTCCCGAACTGTTCAGCAGCCACAGTTACGAATATAGCCCAGTACCCTACGGAAAAACCGAGAGCAACGCAAACGCCGTAGAAGAATTGGGGAGTTGCAGGCCCCTGAAGGAAAAAAACCGCGACAGATCCGACGGTCAGGAGCATGAAGGTGAACACAGCTATCTTGCGGCTCTTCAAGAACTGGCTCAACAGTCCGCTGGACAGGTCTCCGAATACGAGTCCGAGGTAGCAGAACATCACCGCATTGCCTGCCGTCACCGGGCCGGAGATTCCCAGTGCAGTTGCGAATTCAGGAGAGAAGGTGATGAGCACGCCCACAACGAACCATATCGGCACACCGATCAGAATCGAATTCAGGTAACGGAAAAACCGTTCCCTGTCGGTAAACAGCGCAAGCATGTTTCCCCTGCTGACACCCGATTTTGCCTCCATAGTCTGAAACATGCCCGATTCGGCGACCCGGATACGGGCGAGCAGCAGCAGCAGGCCGAGAACGCCGCCGATGAAAAACGCGTTTCGCCAGTCATAAGTGCTGGCAACTATGTTGGCGAGAATTGCGCCCGATACCCCTATCGAGGCGACCAGCATCGTGCCGTATCCACGGATGCGGGTATGCAGCACCTCTGAAACAAGCGTGATGCCTGCACCAAGCTCTCCTGCGAGGCCTACGCCCGCGATGAACCGCAACGCCGCATAGGCCGGCAATGAACTCGCAAGTCCGTTCGCGAAGTTGGCCAGTGAATAGATAAGGATAGAACCGAACATGATCTTGAGACGGCCCTTGCGGTCACCGAGCCATCCCCAGAGGATGCCGCCGACGAGCATGCCGATCATCTGCATGTTGAGAAGATATACCCCGTAGTCGATCAGCGCCTTTCCCTGAAGACCGAACGCCTTGAGGCTCGGCACACGGACGATGCTGAAGAGCACGAGATCGTAAATATCGACAAAGTAGCCCAGCGCGGCAACGATGACCGGCAGACTGAGTACGTCGCGTATGCTTGCATGATCTTTTTCCTGCATGGGGAAATAACGGTATCGATTACACAGCCGGTAACAACGGTAAGGGGCTATAGCTTGTACGGCCATAACTCCTGCCATATCAGCTGATTAGACTTTTACCATAATAAGACTTTTTTCGGATTCGGTCACCCCCGTCGTTAACACCCTGAGGAAATCCGGCAAAAACCGCGAGATACCGAAAGGTCCCGGGGCCTGCCGAACCGGATTTACGCATCACCAACTTGCCTCAATGACCACCATCTATAATCATGCCGGCCGCTGACCGAATCTTGTGTCTATGCACGATGAACCGACCGCTCTACAGCTTACGATTTACGGCTTAAGCCAATTAAAAGTACTTCGATTATTTCGGAAAAAAACCATCAACCACTATAAAAACCTATATCCTACTGCGTTTTCGCATGTAAAAACCATAAATTTAAAGTAGACATGCGCCAAGTTCCACCTGATGAAAGCCGTATTGAGATTTCGATATCCAAAGACCTTATCACCCCGGCCTGGCACCGGCAATTCCGTTGCCACCATGAATTAAATCGAGTCCCATGCTGGAAAAGCCCAAAGACATTCCGTCTGGCGCAACGCCAGACAAAAGTCCCAAAGATGCTTTACTGATGGACATCTCGGGTCATGTATTCGTAGTGGACATCAACGGCAGGCTCCTGAACTCCGAAGGCCATTTCACTGATGAATTCAATAATGGCAGAAAAACTGTCGGTATCGATTCGGCGAAAAGAAAAGAGATGGCGGAAGAGGCTCTTCGCTTACTCAAACCTGTAAGCCTTTCAGTCGTTCAGGACGACTCTACGCTGATATACAGCATCCAGCCGATCCGGGCTTTCGATGAAAGTGTCAACCATTTTCTGCTAACCGTTCAGGAAGCTACAAAAACGGACCAGCCCGAAGGTAATGGGGATAACAGCCTGGCCGCCGTCATTTCGCTTTATGACGCCATTCCGGCATCGATCCTTATAATTGACCCCCATGAGCATCTTATGGGGTGGAACCGGTTTTCGCGCGAAAGGATCAACAACCGGCACGAAAGTGAAATGATGGGGATCAATCCCATGGATCGAGTACACCCCGAAGATCTTCCCGACCTTCTCAAAAAGGGGTACAAAGTCCTCGAGCAAGATGTCGAAGAAACGGCCGAATTCAGGATGTACCACGGTGACGGCCCGCCATACAAATGGGCGACAATGCGTGCCAAAAGAGCTGTCATCGACGGCCAGCCGTTCGTTGTTGCCGTCGTCACTGAAATCACCGAACTGAAAGAAGCCGAAGCAAAGCAGGAAAAACTCCAGGAGCAGTTACTGCAGTACCAGAAAATGGAGCTGATCGGACAGCTTGCAGGAGGAATTGCCCATGACTTCAACAATGCCCTCGCGGCAATAATCGGCAACACGGAGCTTGTGCTCAATAAACTTGACTCTTCCCTCCCCTATGTCGATAACATCAAAGATATTCACGCATTAGCCACTCGTTCAGCAAAGTTGACCCGCCAGCTTCTCGCATTTGCCCGAAAGCAGTTGGCGTTGCCGAAAGTTATCGATCTGAACGAGGCGGTCACGGAGTGCATCCCTTTACATCGCCGTCTGATCGGTGAACATATCCAGTTCAATTGGCTTCCGAGCAAAAAGCAAGCCGTCGTTCTCCTCGATCCAACCCAGCTTGAGCAAATTCTTTCCAACCTGTTGGTAAATGCCCGCGATGCGATAAACGAGGATGGGAAAATATTCATCGATTGTGATTTTGCCCGTTTCGAAAATGCTGATTGCACGGATAGCCGGTCCGGCTTTTCTCCAGGGGACTATGTCAGACTTTCTGTCGGTGATACGGGCAGCGGTATAGATGCAAAGGTTCTCCCCCATATTTACGAACCTTTCTTCACGACCAAAGAGGTGGGGAAGGGAACCGGGCTCGGCCTGTCGACCGTCTATGGAATCGTGATCCAGAATAACGGTTTTATAGAGTGCCGGACCGAGTCGGGCAAAGGAACGATATTCGATATTTATCTGCCGGAGTACAAGGCATCGGAACAGGATAAAGAGTCTGACACAAGCGCGCCGCCCATTCCGAATGAGAGTCAAACGATACTTGTGGTCGAAGACGAGCCCTACATACTCAAACTCGTCAGGGATATTCTCAAAAGCCGCGGATTCTCGGTCCTTACCGCCAAAGATGCGGAAGAGTGCCTCGATGTTACCGGGAAATGCACGACCCGGATCGACCTGGTTGTAACCGATGTCGTGTTACCGACCATGAACGGTGTTGAACTGAGCTCGATGCTCCAGAGGGATAATCCTACACTCAAGGTACTCTTCATGTCCGCCCATGCCCCTGAAAATATCAGTCTGGGCAAGCAGTTCGAGGAAGGTGTGGACTTCATCCAGAAACCGTTCAACATCAACGATTTCATAAAAGCTGTCAGCAGAGTACTCACCTCGCCTTAAATGACTAACAGGAATATTTCCTGCAATCCTGTTCTATTAACAGGTCTCAATGACTATTTTCATTTATCAGACCTGACACCCCCTGCCCGCTGATGCAGTAACGATGCCACAACGGCATAATTCGACTTTCATGACTGAACTCACGCAAGATTTTCCGCTTGCTGGAAATCCTTCAGAATATTTCATATCCGACTTTTTCCGGGACTTTGCAGAAGCTGTATTCATAATGGATCTGAACGGCAGAATCCTCAATGCTGAAGGTTCATTTACAGATAGTTTCTCCCTGGATCCTGACAAGTGCCTCGATGCCGATGGACATAACCGACCTTTGTCGAACGCTCACCGTTACCTGTTCCATGATGTCGCTAAACTGAAACTGATGGCTGAAGAGGTACTGAGCACCGGAAAACCGGTCAGCCTCGAACTCCTGCATGACGACGTCGCCCGGATACTCACCATTTTTCCCATCCGGCCATTCGAGGGTGCCGTCACCCATTTTCTTCTTGCAGTTCAGGATGGCAACAGGGCAAAACTGCCAGAAACTGAAGGTCATAAGAATCTGGCCGCTATCAAGGCGCTGTATGACACTATAGCCGCATCGGTCATCATCATCGATGCCAACATGCGCCTCATCGGCTGGAACCGGTTTTCCCGCGATACCATCAACGGTCTTTCCGATGAGGAAATGTGCGGCGTAAACCCGTTCGACCGTGTCCATCCAGATGATTTATCCAATCTTACCGACAGGCTGTTCCACGATGCCATGAACAGGAATATCGAAGTAACTGCCGAATTCAGGATGTTCCATAAAAACGGCCCTCCATACAAATGGGCGACGATGCGTGCCAAAAGAGCCGTCATCGAGGGCCAGCCATGCATAGTCGCCGTCGTCACAGAGATAACTGAACTGAAACAGGCTGAAGAAAAACAGAAAATGCTTCAGGCCCAGTTGCTGCAGTATCAGAAAATGGAGCTGATCGGAGAGCTTGCAGGAGGAATTGCCCATGACTTCAATAATGCCCTCACGGCCATCATCGGCAACACGGAGCGCGTTCTCGACCAGCTTGACCGCACATCTCCATTTGTCGATAATATCAGTGACATTCACACCCTGGCAACTCGTTCCGCAAATTTGACACGCCAGCTCCTTGCGTTCGCACGAAAACAGGTACCGTTACCGAAAGCAATCGATCTGAACGAGTTCATTGCGGATTTCATCACTTTACAGCGCCGATTGACAGGCAGCCATATCCAGCTCGAGTGGCACCCCTGCATAAGCAAGGCGGTTGTCCTATTTGATCCAACCCAACTCGACCAGATCCTTTCCAACCTGTTCATCAATGCTCGCGATTCCATCAAAGAGAGCGGCAAAATTCACATCGAGTGTGATTTTGCCCATTTTGAAATAGCCGATTTGCACGTCAGGCGTTCAGGACTTGCACCAGTCGACTATATCAGGCTTTCTGTCGGTGATACGGGCTGCGGTATCGATGCGAAGGTCCTTCCCCATATTTATGAGCCATTCTTTACCACAAAAGAGATCGGCAAGGGAACCGGACTCGGCCTGTCGACAGTCTACGGAATTCTGGTGCAGAATAACGGTTTCATTGAGTGCCGGAGTGAACCAGGCAAAGGAACGACATTCGACATTTTTCTTCCCCGACACAACAGGTCAGTGCACGAAAAAGAGTCTGACGCCAAAGCGCCTGCCATCCGGGACGCCAGGCAGACGATACTTGTGGTCGAAGACGAGCCCTACATACTCAAGGTGATCAAGGACATTCTCGAAAGCTGCCAATTCACAGTTCTCACGACAAGAGATGCCGAGGAGTGCATTCATATCAACAGAACATGCTCGCCAGGGATCGATCTGGTTATTACTGACGTCGTTCTCCCTGCGATGAACGGTGTACAACTGAGCGCATTGCTCCAGAGGGATAATCCAAAACTGAAGGTCCTCTTTATGTCAGCCTACGCCCCCGAAAATATCAGTCATGAAAAACAGTTCGAAGAGGGCGTTAACTTTATACGGAAACCATTCGGCATTAACGATTTCATCAAAGCAATCAACAGGGTGCTGGGCAACTCGTGAAGCATCCCGGAGGCGACGGTTGAATACTCAGGCGAAGACGATGTGTCGGCGATCTGTTTATCCCTGACGTCACGTCGGAAATCAGGCGTCCCGATGCCGAATGCCCACAGTCTTCCGCTGCTTTTTCATCGAACAGTTACGGGAAATATGAATACATTTAAATCGACCCTTCGACCGCTCGTCTGACGCGCTTTCAATGACTGTTGCACTTGCCCGATAAGTTCGTCACAGTCGGTCGGCACCGGCCCACAGATCCTGAGCTCCCTGACCTTTTGCCGTTGATCGTCAGATTCCGGTAAAGGACAACATGGTTGCAAGCGCCTATCCATGATTATTTCGTTCGTTCGTGAACAGATGCGGATCGATCGTCATACAGTAACCGACACGCTTATGCCTTTGCTGTTCACCGGCATACCGGTAACTATGAGAAACTGGAAGCTGATATCCCTGATCGTTTCGATCATCTGCATACTGACTTCAATTATTGCCACAGCAGCACCTGGTGTTACGCAGCAATCAGTGAAGAACATCTCCTATCATCCCGCAATCTGGAAATCTTCCGATCAGCTGGAAGTCCGATCAGTTCGGCTTGTCAACGGTATCTATGAAAAAGGCCAGAAAAATGTAGACCTGGATTACGAACTTCTGCAGACCGGGAGAGTTATCTTCGGCGACATCAACGGTGATGGGAAAAAGGATGCAGTGGTCATTCTTTACCATATGAAGGACGATCTGGAGGCGTCTGAGATCGCCATCGTCCTTGACGTCAAAGGAGTGCCGATCCATGTCGCCACCCGCTATTTCGGGGTAGGAACCGAAATCATGGACGCGAAGATCGAAAAAACCGTACTTCCTGATCCCAGAACGGGAAAACTGGCAGAAACAGGCTTGATCCGTGTGGAGGTGAGCAATGCAAAATATTGCGAGGGGCAGGGCAAGTCGGTCTCCTATCGTCTTGTAAACGACAAATTGATCGGACCGGATCCGTTCGGCAAAAACCGTTATTGAGATCCCGGGAGTAGATCAACGTAACTCAACGTCTCCCTCCAGAAGCGTTTAAGGCGCGAAGGTGCTTCAGGACACCCGATGCATCAGGCTCCACTGCGTAGGCTGTATCGAAGCGCTGCACCCTGGTCAGGGCATTCGGCACCACGATGCAGGAGATCCCTGCTGCATGCGCCGAATCCAGGCCACGGCGTGAGTCCTCGACAGCAAGACACTGTTCCGGCTCGATGCCAAGCGATTCGAGCGCTTTCAGATAGGGCTCAGGATGCGGCTTGGGGTTCTTCACCTCGTCGTCCGTGACAATCACATCAAAACGGTCGAGCAGGCCGTTGGCCCCATGCATAAGCTCCAGTTTGTCACGCGGACTTCCCGTCACGATGCCGAGCCGGACCTGGCCGGAAAGCGACTCTATGGTTTGTCGCACCGTTGGCATGAGGTTCACCGGGCGCCTGATACGATCGATGAAAGCTTCGTTGCGCCGGTCGAGCAACGGTGCGGCAAGCTCCGGGGACAGGCCGAGCTCAAGGGCTATTTCGAAACTGTGCTTCGCGTTACCCAGGTACTCGATACCCCAGAACTCCTCTTCGAGAACCACTCCCGCTTCGGCGAAATAGCGCTTGGTCAGCTCGAAAAACAGCGCCTCGCTGTCGACCAGGAGTCCGTCATTGTCCCATAAGACCGCTTCGATCATTGTGCATTGATTGTGATATTTGAATTGCTCCGGCCCTGAAAAAGATAAACAATGGGAAAGAGGTCCCAAGGGAGAACATTGAGTCAAGGTGCATAAAAAACGGAAAGCGTGGAGAAACCTCGTAATGCCGCCTCAAAAGGATAGTCAACCAAAGGAGGGCGGACATTCCTGCCCGCCATTCGATTTCCTGAATCTCGTTGAATGTAATGAGGCTGTCTCAAAAGTCAAGATGATGACGGTTCATTGCATTGCCGGGAGCGCCAAGCTCCAGCTTGGCATTATCATGGATAATCAAAAAGACTCTGCATCAACGCTACCAGACATCATTTTTACCCTTTCTTTTAATAATCCGGAGCTCGCTTATGAATTGCCGAGCTGGAGCTCGGCGTTCCCAGGGTCAGGATCAGGAAGATCAGAGGGCTGGGTATATATGAAGAAAGCCTTTGCCGGGAGCGCCAAGCTCCAGCTTGGCTCTTTCGTTGCTGAATAGGGTATCAGTAGATATGCATGAGGCTGTCTCAGAAGCAAAACTGAGACAGCCTCGTATTCACGACAATGAACAGAGGCGCCCTCAAGTGTTGTGATTTTTAATGGCAGATTTTGAATCGTGACGCAGGAGGGGGCTCTACGAAAAAAGGCCGCCTCATCCTGAATTTTGAGACAGCCTCTTTACTGGATTCGATCCGGTATGTCGGGATCTATGTTACTGAGCGTCCCTTTATGCCGGCACACCCGTCGGTTGCTTCGTCCTCAACTTGCTCTTTTTCTGAACACAGCTGCGGTAGAGGCCTGCCAGTTTGAAACCTGCGTTGCGGATATCGCGATCGGCAAGAAGCGCAATCACTTGTCTGCCGGTCAGGCCTGGATTGTTGCGAATGAGTTCATTACGGTAGAGCATCCTCATGAGAATGTCCATAGAGATAGACCAGGCGGCAGTAACCACTTCATCGAGACTGATCACCGGACCGGTTGCAGGTTCGCTTGCTGGAACCTTCTTCATGGTCATCACCCTGCCGTCTCCCTGCTGCCGGATAATGCAATCGACGCGTTGACCTGAGGAGTGTTCGAGGCTCACGGCAAAAGGCTGCTTCAGTACGGGCGGAGGCGGAGAGTTGCGGTATTCGATCTTCGGGTTCGTCTCGAGATAGCGAACAAAAGCATCGAAAACGATTTTGCCGACAGCCTTCTGGTCGAGGTCCTTGTTAACCCTGAGAAGGAACACGAGCTGAAAGAGATCCCTCAGGAAAACAATGACAACCCCTCGCTCGCTCTCCCTTTTGAGCAGGGAACGGTAATTGCAGAAAGCCACATTGCAGTATGCCAGCATCCTCACCAGGGCAGCGGTGTCCATACTGGCGGTTTTGATGACAGGAGTGAAGTTGTTGTACAGGTCCCAGTCGCTGGAGGTGATATTGCCTTCGCTGCGATACTCCTCGAAAATCTTCGTGCCGGGGTAAGGAGTCATCGCCATGAACAGCGACTGCTTGAGCCCGAGCGACTTGGCGAACTCCGGATAGGTCATGGTATCCTGTTCGGTCTCCGAATGGTGGCCGATGATGAAATAGCCTTCAGCGCCGATACCATGGCTGTTCAGAAGCCCGATAGCTTTAGAGACATCGTCGAGTGAGTTCTTCTTGTTCATCAGCTCGAGTGTCTGCGGATTCGGGCTCTCGATGCCCAACCCCACTTTCTTGAGCCCTATGCTGCGAAGCTTGCCGAGGATCTTTTCGGCCCGAACAACATCCTTGGCCCGGGTCTCGGTCATGATCCTGAAATTGGTGAGCCCACGTTCGATCATGAGGTCACAGATCGTCTCAGCTCGCTTGATGTTGGTCAGGAAATTGGCATCCCAGATCTTGATCAGCTTCTTTTTCTTCGGATCATGAAGCTGTGCGATCTCATTCACGACGTTCTCCGGGCTTCGACCGCGCCACTGCTTGTGCATTTTGTCGTTGGCGCAGAAAGAGCAGGACCAGGGGCATCCACGAGACGTATAAATGGTGTCGATCGTATAGTCGCCCCCTTTTTCGCCGAACCGCTCGGGCCGGAGCGTGCGTAAGGGATAACGGATGGAATCGACGTCCATGATCAGTTCCCTCAGGCCGGTGTATACGCTCTCGCCGTTTTCCCTCCAGGCGAGTCCCTTTACATCTCGCGAAGGACCGCGCTGCACCAGCTCCCTGAAGGTAGCCTCCCCTTCGCCAATGGCGATAAGATCGACGCAGTCCAGGCTAAGCACCTCTTCGGGCAGCGACGTAGGATGGAACCCTCCCATTACGACGTACTTGCCGTGCTCCTTGGCAATCCGGGCAAGACGGACTGCATTGTTGAAACCGCCGGTCATCGAAGATATGGCCACAAGATCGATCGTACGTGTTTTCAGCAGGCTCCTGAAGCTGTCGAAAAGACCTTCGTTGTAATAGTTTTCAGGGATTACCAGGCTGTCGACGATATCCTCAACCGCCGCCGCGAGATAACAGATACCGATACAATCGGTGATGAACCGGGGAAACGGAGTGACGACTACCTGGGGTGCCTCGATAAGGCAGATATTCTTGAAAAACGCCATGAATTACTCCGGCTTGATTTGAATGCGCAATGCATGAACCCTGGGAAGGCCTGAATCAAGAACTGCGAAAAAGAGATAGGGCCTCTGCTGAGACATACGGACAATATACATCAACAGGAATTACATATATAATATAAGCAATATCGAGGTTTATTTCTGAGAAAGTGCGGCTGTTCTCACTGTATCCGTTTGCGCGGAAAAGTCATTTATCAGGAGATGAAGTAAACGACAGAAATGGAAGGTAAATAAACGCAGAAAGGATGGACTTTCATCCACCCTTTTCACTGCATGTTCTCTATCCGGGATTACGCACCGGCCATCATGGCTTCTACATCAGCCTCGACTGTCCCGATGGGCTTGATTCCGAACTTATCCACGAGTGCTGCTGCGATGTTCGGGGTAAGGAACTCCGGAAGCGTCGGCCCGAGCCTGATGCCTTTGACGCCAAGGTAGAGAAGGGCGAGCAACACGGTGACGGCCTTCTGTTCATACCAGGCGATATCGAACGAAATCGGCAGGTCGTTGATGTCCTCCATACCGAACACCTCCTTGAGTTTGAGGGCAATCACGGCAAGCGAATATGAATCGTTGCACTGACCGGCATCGAGCACACGCGGAATGCCTCCGATATCACCGAGCTGCAGCTTGTTGTAACGATACTTGGCACATCCTGCCGTCAGGATGACCGTATTATCCGGCAGCGATTCGGCCACGTTGGTGTAGTAATTCCTGGTCGCATGGCGACCATCGCAACCAGCCATGACGACGAACCGTTTGATCGCGCCGGACTTGACAGCGTCGACCACCTTGTCGGCAAGCGCCAGCACCTGGGTATGGGCAAAGCCGCCGACGATCTCGCCGTTTTCTATCTGGGTAGGCGAAGGGCAGGTTTTTGCCAGTTCCACGATCTGCGAGAAATCCTTGTG
>DATMYL010000018.1:0-29124 GCA_035560975.1 Chlorobaculum sp.
CGATTGAATCGTTCCGTTTGTCCCGATGTGTCGGGATCGGTATCCTTATCTCTTCCTCGAGGCTGTCTCATAAGTCAAGATGATGCCGGTTCATTGCATTGCCGGGAGCGCCAGGCTCCAGCTTGGCATTATCATGGATAATCAAAAAGACTCTGCATCAACGCTACCAGACATAATTTTTACCCTTTCTTTGAATAATCCGGAGATTGCTTATGAATTGCCGAGCAGGAGCTCGGCGTTCCCAGGGCTTTAGCGTTCCTGATTTTTCTTTTGAGACAGCCTCAACTGAATATAAAATGAAAGACATTGACTGTCCGTCATACCGGTCAGGGTGTCCTGATGGTAGCGGTATCAGTGCTCCACAGTCATCGCACTTGATCCGCTTGCGACATAAATAGTTGTGCCTTAATGATTTATGGCTGTTTCGCATGGCTCGGTTCAATTTTGCCATGTAATCGAAAGATCGGGCAAAAAAGGCGAAAATAAAAGCAGGCGGGAGTCAGTGGCCTGAAGTGGCCCGGAGGGTTATGACGATTTACGGATTATCTTTTATCTTGACCGGGCACGGCGACCTCGATGTGTGGTCGGTAGGAATCAATGAGAAAAGGAGCATGGACATTTCCGTACTGAAAAAGCTTGAATTCGACAAGGTAGCTACCCACGCGGCAGGCTTCTGCATTTCGCAGATGGGAAGGGATCTCATTTGGTCTCTTCAAGCGCCGGAAAGTCAGGAAGAGGTCGGACGTGAGCTCGTGCGTGTCCTTGAGCTGAAGAATTTTCTGCTCGAAGGCAGCCCGTTACCCTTTTCCCTGCTGCCGGATACCCGCCGTCTGCTCGATAAGCTCGACGTGCTGGATAGCTGGCTCGAACCTGCAGAACTGCTCGACATCTATTTCCTGTTGCAGAGTTCCGTCCAGCTTCGCAGGTACATGTTCGGCAATCGCGAACTCTACCCGGAGCTGAACGAGTTCACCATCAGGCTCTGGCTCGAAAAAAGCATCCAGTTTGCCATCACCCAGGCTCTCGATGAGCAGGCGCGTGTCAGGGATACGGCCAGTGACGGCTTGTACTCGATCAGGAAAGAGCTGGACGAAGCGCGCGGCTCGCTCCGGCGCAGGATGGAGCGCATTCTCCGGAGATGCCAGGGAGAGGGATGGCTCATGGAGGATACGGTGGCACTCAAGAACGGTCGCCAGGTGCTGGCCCTGAGGGTCGAGTACAAGTACCGGATCCAGGGTTACATCCAGGATTACTCCCAGACCGGGCAGACGGTGTTCATCGAACCGGCGGAAACCCTCGAGATCAGCAACAGGATCCAGGAGCTCGAAATCTCTGAACGCAGGGAGATCGAGCGCATCCTGAAGGCGCTTTCGGACGTCGTGAGGCAGGAACTGCCCAATGTACGGCACAACCAGGAGATCCTTGCCGCTTTCGATACGCTTTATGCCAGGGCGCGGCTCGCCGTCCAGACAGGCTCGAACCTGCCCGGGATTTCATCCGGTCAGAGGCTGAAGATCGTGAAAGGGTACCATCCCTGGCTCCTCATTTCGCACCAGTTTTCGAAGGATAAGGTTTTTCCGCTCGACATGGCGCTCGACGCCGATGATAAGGTACTGGTTATTTCAGGGCCTAACGCCGGAGGCAAATCGGTGGCGATGAAGACGGTCGGGCTGTTGAGCTGCATGCTTCAGCACGGCTATCTGGTGCCCTGCAGCGAAAGCTCTGTGTTTCCCCTTTTCAACGGGATCTTCATCGAAATCGGTGACGAGCAGTCGATCGAGAACGACCTTTCGACTTTCAGTTCACATCTTTCTGCCATACGCAACATCCTCGAGCAGGCAGGCCCGGGAAGCCTCGCACTGATCGACGAACTCTGTTCAGGGACCGATGTCGAGGAGGGAAGCGCCATTGCCAGGGCAGTCATCGAGGAGCTGCTCGAACGAGGCGTCAAAACGATCGTGACCACCCACCTTGGCGAACTCAAGCTTTATGCTCATCGTCGCGAAGGGGTGGTGAACGGCGCCATGGAGTTCGACCGTAACGGCCTCATGCCGACGTTCAGGTTCCTGAAAGGGGTTCCCGGCAACAGCTTCGCTTTTGCCATGTTGCAGCGCATGGGCTTTTCCGGATCGGTCATACGCAGGGCATCGGGATTGCTGACGACCGGCCACACGGGCCTGGAGGAGATGATCGAGGACTTCAGGGCAGGGGTTGAGCGCAACCGTACGCTGGGCGAAACTCTCGAACAGGAGCGCAGGCAGATCGAACTTCTTCGCGAATCGGTCAACGCCGAGATGGCCGAAGCCCGGCGACTGCGGCAGGAGCTGAAAACCAGGGGGTTCCGGGATTTGAACCGGGAGCTGGAACATGCCCGGAAGGAGATCCGCGAACTTGTGCGTGAGGTGAAAGAGCATCCTGCCGATCAGGATGCGCTGCTTCGTGCCAGAAAACGGTTGTCCGGGATGAAGCATGACACGGCAATGAAGGAGGAGGCGTTGGACCGGGAGGTTTTGCCGGCTGTGGATGTGACCATCCGTCCAGGTGATCTGGTGCGCCTGACTGACACCAATACGACAGGGGAGGTCGATTCGCTGCAGGGCGAGACCGTCGTGGTTCGGTGCGGTAATTTCAGGTTGACTACCTCGCTCAGGGGGCTCGAAAAAATTTCGAAGTCAGGCGAGCGCAAACTCAGGAAAGAGGAGTCAGCTCCGGTGAAAAAACAGAGTTGGACTGTGCAGTCGTCGCAACTTGAGTCTACGAGGCTCGACCTTCGGGGAATGACCGGCGACGAGGCCATCGCCGAGATCGGCCGGTTTATCGACGGACTGGTGATGCACCGGATGCCGTCCGGTACGATCATCCACGGCAAGGGATCGGGAGCACTCAGGCAGCGCACGGCTGAGTTCCTCCAGCAGCACCGTCACGTCGGCAGTTTCCGTCTCGGCGACTGGTCGGAGGGCGGGGCCGGGGTGACGATCGTGGAGATTCAATAGCAGAGAAGTTACTATCGCGATTTATGGAGTGCTGCTTCCGTTGAAAAAGAGCATGTAATATTTTATCTTGTGCCCTGACTAGCGTTCTGCGGAGCGTTGCTTTCAACAGGTTTCCGAACTGAAATGACCTTTTCCAACCAGCTTACGACACTGAGGATCATCCTTGTGCCGGTATTTGTCATGCTGCTCATGCAGAAAGACCCCTACCTCAAGCTGGTCGGTGTCATTGTTTTTGCCGTAGCTTCCCTTACCGACATTTACGACGGGTACCATGCAAGGAAATATGGCGAGATAACCAGGCTCGGTGCTTTTCTCGACCCGCTTGCTGACAAATTTCTCATCACCGCGGCTTTTCTTTTCTACGTCTGGCAGGGATACCTGGCGCTCTGGATGGTGCTGCTCGTGGCTGGAAGGGACATCCTCATTACGGGATTGAGGGTCTATGCCGAGTTCATGAACCGGCCCGTCGTGACCAGCAGGGAGGCCAAGTACAAGACGCTTGCCCAGAACGTGTTCGCCTATGTCATGATGCTGTTCATCCTGTTGAAGGAGGATCTCTTTTTCGGAAAGAAGGTCGCCGCAACCATGAACGCCATCCTCATTTCAGGCTATCTCGATTACGTGATGTTCTTTATCACTGCGTTTACGGTCTACACCGGTATTTCATACCTCGTGAGCAACTGGAACGTCGGCCTCCGGAACCCCGAAGGGGGGCGCTGAACCTATGGCCCGTGGTGTGGCGAAAGCCGTCGGAAGCGTGTTTGGTATCGGTTTCCTTCCATTCGCTCCCGGAACCTTCGCGAGCCTGGCTGCCGCCCTTTTTTACTTTTTCATTCCAGCTTCACAGAATCTCCAGCTTCTCCTGCCGCTGATCGTACTGTCGACTTTGCTCGGCGTCTGGGCCGGTGGCGTGATGGAAGAGGAGTTCGGCCAGGACCCATCGTCTGCGGTCATCGACGAGGTCGCCGGTCAGTGGATCGCCCTTTTGGCCTTGCCTGGCCACCCGCTTGTGGTACTGTTCTCGTTCATCCTGTTCAGGGTGTTCGACATTCTCAAGCCTGGACCGGTCGATCGCGCACAGCGGCTGCCGGGCGGGTGGGGCATCATGGCTGACGACGTGCTGGCCGGAATACTGGCCAACCTTTCGCTCCGTGTGATTATGGCCGTGCTTCCGCTGTTTCCTTACGGCTTGTCTTTGTAGAATTCCAGGATCTTTTCAGAAAGCGTCTGCGCGTCGAGACCGATCTCCCGGTAGAGTTCGGCCATACTTCCGTGCGTCACGAATGCGTCCGGCAGGCCGAACGAAATGCTTCTGACGCCCGGATGCCTGCGGCTCAGGTAATCGACGACGCCGCTGCCAAGTCCGCCGATGACGCTGTTCTCCTCCATGATGGCGATGCAGTCGCAGCGCGAAGCGGCAGCGTCGATCATCTCCGTATCCAGCGGTTTGAGGAATCGCATGTCGCAGACCATCGGGTTCAGCCCCTGTGCTTCGAGCAGCGTAGCGACCTCCGTAGCCCTGCAGGCCATGGTGCCGATGCCCAGCAGCGCGACAGAATCGCCGTCGCGGAGCATGCGCCCCTTGCCGACCGGTATCGGGGTGAACTCCTTGTTCAGCTTCGTTCCGTTGCCGCCGCCTCTCGGGTAGCGGATGGCTACCGGTCCCTTGACTTCGTAGAGTGCCGTATAGAGCATGTCGCGAAGCTCCTGTTCGTCTCCCGGCGCCATGATCACGAGGTTCGGTACGGCGTGCAGGAACGAGAGGTCGAAGGCTCCGTGATGGGTCGGCCCGTCTTCGCCCACAAGCCCTGCCCGGTCGATCGCGAAGATCACATGCAGGTTCTGCAGGGCCACGTCGTGGATAAGCTGGTCGTAGGCGCGCTGCAGGAATGTGGAATAAATGGCGCATACCGGCTTGAACCCTCCTGCTGCCAGTCCGGCCGCAAAGGTTACGGCATGCTGCTCGGCGATTCCGACGTCGTAGAACCGCGAAGGGATTGCGTTCTGGAAGAGGTCGAGCGAAGTGCCGCTCGGCATGGCCGCCGTAATGGCCGTGATGGTGTTGTCCTTGAGGGCCAGTTCGACCAGGGCTTCGCCGAACACCTCCTGATACTTGGGCGGCGCCGTTTTGCCGGCCACAGCGATGTTCTTGCCGGTTTCAATGTCGAACCCTCCGCTGCTCGCATGCCATTTGGCCTGATTGTCCTCGGCGGGTTTGAACCCTTTTCCCTTTGTGGTGATCACGTGCAACAGCTTGGGATTGGGAAGCGATTGCATTTCGCGAAGCGCCTTGACCATCTGTTCCATATTGTGCCCGTCGATCGGCCCGAAATAGCGGAATCCGAGTGCTTCGAAAAAAGCGCCGGGCGTGAACGCTGCTTTTATGCCGTCTTCAAGACGGTGGACAGCGGTTTTCGCCGTGTCCCCGAACTCGTTGTTCAATATGGAGATGCTGTCCCAGACGAACTTCCTGAGCTTGTTGTAGGTCTTGTTGAGGGTGATATTGACAAGATGGTTTTTCAGCCCTCCAGTGCTTGGCGAAATCGCCATCTGGTTATCGTTCAGGATCACCAGCACGTCCGACTTGATGTCGCCCAGGTGGTTCATCGCTTCGAATGCCATTCCTCCGGTCATGCTGCCGTCTCCAATGATGGCAATGACCTTCTCTTTTCTCCCGGCCAGGTCACGGGCTGCGGCAAGCCCGGCAGCCGCTGAAATCGACGTCGAGGCATGCCCGGTGTCGAAGGCGTCATGAGCGCTTTCGCTGCGTTTGGGGAATCCGGCCAATCCATTGTAGCGGCGGTTGGTGTCCATCTGCGCCATCCTGCCGGTGAGGATCTTGTGAATGTAAGCCTGGTGGCCGACATCCCAGACGATCCTGTCGGTCGGGCTGTTGTAGACATGATGAAGGGCAACGGTCAGCTCCACGACGCCGAGGCTCGAACCGAAGTGCCCTCCGTTCAAAGAAACCAGTTCGATTATTTTTTTTCGGCACTCGGCGGCTACACGTTCGAGTTCGGTCACACTGAGTTTTTTGAGATCGGCAGGTGAGTTGATTGCCGAGAGCAACGGATAGGCCTGGAGTGCCGAAGAGGAATTATGATCTTCCATAGGTATATGGGGATGGGTGTTCAAGCGGACTTGTTGTTCTGTAACCGCATGAAATTGCTTACAGTTCCGGGTATTGTCATTCTCCCTGGATCTGTACGATGACTTGCCGGAGAGTTCTTGGTCCATCAAGCTCGATGAGGAAAATCGACTGCCATTCGCCGAGCAGCAGGCGCCCTTCAGAGAAGGGGATGGTTTCGCTGCTGTTCATGAACAGGCCGAGCAGGTGCGAGTGTGCGTTGTCCCTGCCGTCGACCGGTTCGAGGTTGTGCAGGTAGTCTCCGTCTCTCGGTACGAGCCTTTTCAGGAATGTGGTCATGTCCTGCACGAGCCGGGGCTCTTTTTCGTTGATATTGATGCAGGCGGTCGTGTGGCGGCTGAGCACGGTTACCGTTCCTTCACGCAGTCCCGTTGTTTCGAGTTCCGATCGCACCTGTTCAGTAATGTCGATGATGTCGATCGGGAGGTTCGTCGGGCAAGATATGGTGGAGATATGGAACTTCATGAATGCAGTCGGTAGGGAAAATTAAAATGAAAAAAGAGTCGGCACTGACCCTGATAAAGTCATTGCACTGGAGTTGTAAGACCTTGACCGTTCCTTCAGTCGGTCTTCACCATGAGGAGCACGCCTTCATGGGCTGCAAGACGGATGCTCATGGTTGAATCGCTGATCTGGCGTTCGTGGGGCGGCTCGGGAAAACGGGTGGAAAATGCTGTTATGGCTGAGTCGTCAAGTCCCGCGAGCGCTGGATGGCTGAACCGCGTGTCGATTCCGGTCGCCGAGAAATTGGCGAGTACGAAGGCGAAGCGGCCGGGTACGGACCTGCAGTAGCCGAAACAGAGCGATTCGCCGTCGGCGTTCAGTTCGAGCCACTCTGTACGGCCTTCATGGAACACCGCTTCCGATCTGAAAGCGAACAGTTTGAGATAAAGGTGAAGGAGCGCCTTGTGGGACGGTTCCTTGGCATGCCTGACCAGTTGCACAGGTATTTTTTTCTTCAGGCCAAGCATTTGTCCCTGGTGGACCAGATGCATTCCTGGCGATGTGAGCATGACGAGCGCCGCTACGGCGTGGTTCGGGCCGAAACGTTCGGAAGCACGGATTTCATCATGGTTCTCGATAAACCGGCAGAGCCGCTTCTGGTAATTCCAGTCGGCAAGAAGGTGGCCCCTGAGCTTCGGCACGTTGACCGGGGAGCTGCCGAGGTAGTCGTAAAAGGGTTTGTCATAGGTGAAATCGAAACCCACCTGCTGCAGGTCCCATTCTCGGTTCCAGTAGGATTCGGCAAGGAACAGGAATCCGGGATGCTTTTTCTTCACTGACTGGATCGCCTTGGGCCAGAACTCCTCGGTCATCTTTCCACCGAGATTTTCCCAAGTAGTGTTGAATACCTCCTTGAGCACAAGCATGGCCATATCGCATCTCACCGCATCGCACAGTTCGCTGATGTGCGACAGGTTGTGGAGCATCATTTCATGAGTAGCCTGGTTGGCGTAATTGAGCTGCAGGGTGTCGGTCCATGGCGGGAAATAGGGGTCCTTGCCGTGGGCGAGGAACTTGCCCCTTACATATTCGTAACAGGATCGAGGGTCCTGACACTGTTCGTGCCTCGATATCGAAATGAACAGGTCGGGATGTTCAGGCAGCCACCGATTGTCGAGCGCCATGTGGTTCGGCACGAAATCGAGCATAAGGCGGATTCCCATATCGGCAAGCCGTTTGCGGAACGTCAGCAGTCCGGCGCAGCCGCCAATCGCTTCGTTCACCTCATAAGAGGGTATGGCGTAGGGAGATCCGACAATGTCGTCGGGATGCAGGTCTTTCAGGTGGTCGAGGAATTCCGATCTCAGTCCGCGATGGGCAGAGGCGATCGCCCCGCTGAACCGGCTCGGCTTCCACACACCCATCAACCAGACGATATCAAAACCGCTTTCGCTGAAAATCCCGAACTCCTCATCAGGAATCTCGCCCAGGGTGATTGTGCGTCCAAGCTTGATCGACAGTTCTTTCAGCCAGACTCTCGTGTTGATTTCGTAAACAAGAGGAAACATTGGGAGAGCGGTTGAGCTTGGAAGATATCTCTGAATTTTTCTCAATTTTCGAATAAATATAGCAATGAAAAAACAAAACTTGCGGTTTTCGCTCATTCCAGTGCGGGGTACTGCAACTCTGATCACGTTTGTGCTGTTGAGTTCATGCAAAGATGCATGAATACTCCTCCCCCTGCGCCTATGTGAATTTCCCGTTTATAACGAAAAACAAGCAGAGGAACAGTCATGACACAACCGCAAAACCAGCACTGCGTGCCCTGTTCGGGGGCCGAAGCTCCGATGTCCGAAGAGGAGCTCCAGCGTCAGCTTCAGTTCATTCCCGACTGGAAGGTCCTCGATGAATCCGGAACCAGGAAACTGGTCAAACTTTTTACCTTCAAGGATTTCAAGGAGGCCATCGGTTTTTCCGTCAAGGTCGGTGAGCTTGCCGAGGCCGAGGGGCATCATCCGGCGATCCTGACCGAATGGGGAAAGGTGACCATTTCGTGGTGGACCCACGCCGTCGGCGGGATCCATCTCAACGACGTCATCATGGCTTCCAAAACCGACCGCCTTTGAATCCCTGCATCTCCTTTTTACAAACCCCCGGCGGCAAAACCGCCGGGGGTTTGTAAAAAGGGGAAATTGTGCGAACTTAATCCCGGAAATTTCCAGGGTTCCTTCGACAATCGGAGGTAACTTGATTCAACACCCAAGTATCAGTACATTTGACAGATTTTCTCCGGGAACTCAACGATGTCCAGCGTGAAGCCGTCCTTGCCACGGAAGGGCCGGTAATGGTGCTTGCCGGTGCGGGCTCAGGCAAGACAAGAGTGATCACCTACCGCATCGCCCACCTCATCAGGAACGTCCAGGTACCATCCCAGAACATCCTGGCCCTGACGTTCACCAACAAGGCGGCCAAAGAGATGCGCCACAGGATCGACGGAATCCTCGAGCGGGGGAGTACGGGCGACCTCTGGATAGGCACCTTCCACTCGGTTTTTGCCAGGCTCCTGCGCAGCTATATCCACCTCATCGGCTACGACCGCAACTTTTCGATTTTCGACACCGACGACAGCAAAAGCCTCATCAAGCAGTCGATGCAGGAGTTGAACCTGTCGCCCGATACCCTTCCGGTCAATCTGGTCCATTCCATGATCAGCAAGGCCAAGAACAGTTTCGTTCTTCCTCCGGAGTTTCACCGCAAGGCAGGGGATTACCAGCAGCAGAAGACGGCACTGGTCTACGAGCGCTACGTCCAGAAACTGCGTGAGAACAATGCCCTCGATTTCGACGACCTGCTTATCAAGCCGATCGAGCTGTTCGGTGAGCAGCCGGCCCTGCTCGAACAGTTGCAGCAGTATTTCCGATACCTCCTGATCGACGAGTACCAGGACACCAACAAGGCGCAGTACCTGGTGGCCAAGATGCTCTCGGCAGGGCACCGGAACATCTTCGTGGTGGGCGACGACGCCCAGTCGATCTACTCATGGCGAGGGGCCGACATCAGCAACATGCTCAACTTCCAGGACGACTACCATGAGGCGCAGCTGTTCAAGCTGGTCGATAACTACCGGAGCACCAAAACCATCCTGCAGGCGGCCAACGACGTCATCAGGAACAACCAGCGCCAGATAAAGAAGGAGCTGGTCGCCAAGGCCGGCACCGGGGATCCGCTGACGCTCATCGAGGCATACAACGAGCGGCGGGAAGCCGAGAAGGTCGCAGAGTACATCAGTTCGATCCGGCTTACCAAAGGGATTGATTACCGTGCGTTCGCGATCTTCTACCGGACCAACGCGCAGTCGAGGGTCCTCGAGGATGTCATGCGTCAGAACCGGATTCCCTACAAGATTTTCGGAAGCGTCTCCTTCTACAAGCGCAAGGAGATCAAGGACGCAGTGGCGTACCTGCGGCTGGTGCTCAACGACCGCGACGGGGAGTCGCTGCTGCGGGTCATCAATTTTCCTCCGAGGAAGATCGGCGACGTCAGCATCTCGAAACTGAAGGAATTTGCCGAAACAGGCGGCATGACGCTCTACGAGGCGATCCGCCGTGCCGACGAGGGCGGTTTCCAGTCAAGGCTCGTCCATGCGCTGAAGGAGTTCGCCACCCTGATCGAAACTCTCAAGCGCAGGGCTTCGGAAGGCACTGCCTATGACGTGCTCTCGCTGCTGTTCGAAATGACCGCCATCAGTTCGCTCCTTCAGGCGGAGAATACCCCTGAAGCCCTTGCCCGCAACGAGAACCTCCAGGAGCTGCTGTCGATGGCGAGGGATTTTTCCGACCACAATCCCGATGCTTCCACGCTCGGCGATTTCCTTTCGACCATCTCGCTCGCCTCCGACTACGATGAGGCGCAGGATTCGGACAACTACGTTTCGCTCATGACGGTCCATGCAGCCAAGGGGCTCGAATTCCCCGTGGTGTTCGTCACCGGCATGGAGGAGAAGCTGTTTCCCCTCAACTGCCATGAGGCCAGCGAGCTCGAAGAGGAGAGGCGGCTGTTCTACGTCGCCATCACCCGTGCACGCGAGAAGCTTTTCCTGTCGTGGGCCCAGAGCCGTTACCAGTACGGCCAGCCGCAGATGTGCCTGCGTTCGACCTTCATCAACGAGATCGATCCCGACATCATCTGCACCGAAGGCGGGCACAAGCTTTCGGAGCGCCCTAAAAAGGTTGCCGCTTCCGCTATGGCCGGACGTCCGGTTTTCGGCTCTCCGCCGGCACCGCGGCCCGGCGTTCCTACACAGCGACCGGTCCAGCCGCAGCCGCAGTCGTCGGCTTCCGCCCCGAAAAGCGCGCTACGAGTCGGCACCAGGGTCCATCATGCCATTTTCGGCCCCGGCACGGTGCTCGAAGTCCAGGGGAGCGGCACAAAGCAGAAAGTAAAAATCGGGTTCCGCACCGCAGGGGAAAAGACCCTCATGGTGCAATATGCCAACCTCAAAATTGTGCAATGATCGAGACCTCTGCGGCCCAAGTTGATTGTTGCTTTCTTGTCGATATTGCGTTATAATTACTTTTTCGAAAATGCTGTCGCGATTATCGGGAGAGTACAATCGAATGAGAAGGCAACCTTATAAATATCCCGGCCAATTGAGACTCGTTGTTATCGCTGTTTTGCTCGCAACGCTGATTTTTGTGCCTGTCAAGGCAAAATGCGAAAGGGTCCCCTCTCCTGAAGAGGTGTTGATATGGCGTGTGGCGGCTGCAGATGGCGACGCAAAAGCACAATACAATATCGGCTTGATGTTTCATGATGGCCTTGGTGTCAGTAGGGATTATGCTGAAGCCATGAAGTGGTATCTCCTCGCTGCACGGCAAGGTTTGGTTGATGCACACTGTGCTGTTGGTAAAATGTACCTATACGGCCACGGGGTTCCGCGAGACTACGCTGAAGCCATGAGACGGTTCCTGCTGGCTACGAATAGTGGCAACATGTTCGCGCAGTTCAACGTCGGGTTGATGTATCATAAAGGCCAGGGAATTCCGAAGGACTATGTTGAGGCCATGAAGTGGTATCGTCTTTCGGCTGCACAAGGCCTGGCCGATGCGCAACTCAATATCGGGTTTATGTATTATAAAGGACTGGGAGTCCCGAAGGACGATGTCGAGGCCTTGAGGTGGTATCTTCTCGCTGCTGCCAAAGGAAAAGATGAAGCCCAATACAATATCGGTCAGATGTATCATGAGGGGCATGGCGTAAGCCGGGACTATCGTGAAGCAATATTTTGGTATCGCCTTGCTGCCGAGCAAGGTAATGCTGAAGCTCAGCGCAATATCGGGCATATGTATGAATACGGCCAGGGTGTGAAGCAGGACTTGTCAGAGGCAGCATCGTGGTATAAACGATCCTGCGATAATGGGTTGCCATATGGTTGCGAGCGTTACCGGCGTTTGTCGGCAACGAATCATTAAAGCAGTGTTTTGCCTCTTTTGAAGCAGCTTCATGAGCCAGCTTTTTCTGCTTTTCCGGTAATATGTGTAATTTTATGAATATAGGTCTACCTGTAAGTCGACTTCTTCAACGGATGAACAGGGTGTATGGCATAAGGAGCACAAGGTATTAAACAGTGTAGTGCATGAAGATCCTTTTCGGTGTTCAGGGAACGGGGAACGGCCATATCAGCCGCAGCAGGGAGCTGGTCAGGAAGCTCAAAGAGGACGGTCACGACCTCCAGGTCGTCATCAGCGGGCGGAAAGAGGAGGAGCTCAGGGAGATCGAGGTTTTCGCCCCATACACTGTCCTGAAGGGAGTCACCCTGGCGACGCATCGTGGCAGGATGAACTATATCGAGACCATGTTCCAGCTCGATCTTGTCCGTCTCATGACCGACGTCATCACGCTCGATACGGCCGGCGTGGATCTGGTGATAACCGATTTCGAGCCGGTCACCTCGATGGCTGCCCGGATAAAGGGCATCGTCAGCGTGGGGTTCGGCCATCAGTATGCCTTTCCGTTCCACATCCCGTTAGCCCGGGGAAGCATTTTCGAAAAGTATACCCTTCTCAACTTCGCTCCGGCGCGGTACAATGCCGGCTTGCACTGGCACCATTTCAACCAGCCGATTTTTCCTCCGGTCATTCCAGAGTCTCTTTATCGGGCGTCAAGGCCTGACGAGGATCCCCGGAAGATACTCGTCTACCTGCCCTTCGAAGAGGTGGATGACATCGATGCGCTTCTCCGGCCTTTCGACGCATACCGTTTTTTCATTTATGGCAAGGTTCCCGAGGATCGTGAAGACGGGCATCTCTCGTTCAGGAGCTATTCCCGGGAAGGTTTCCTCCATGACCTCATGGAGTGCGGAGGGGTGGTATGCAACGCCGGGTTCGAACTTCCCGGCGAGGCTCTGCACCTCGGCAAAAAGATGCTTCTCAGACCGCTTGACGGCCAGATAGAGCAGGAGTCGAACGCGCTGGCCATGGTGGAACTCGGTTACGGCATGGCGATGCACCACCTCGACCCTGCAGTCCTGAAGGAGTGGCTCGACAGACCGGGAGGTACCCCGCTCAATTACTCCAGGACTGTCGATTACATCGCGGAATGGATCGCTTCCGGCCGATGGGACGACCTTCGGACATTTACTGACGCCGCGTGGAAAGATCATCGATTCGAGGAGCATTGAACGATGAATTTCAGAGACCTTGTTACAAACTGCCGCAGCATCCGGCGTTTCGATGAGCATTTCGAAGTGTCCGGGAGCGTGATTCGAGAACTGGTCGAACTGGTTTGTTTCACGCCTTCTGCAGCCAATAGGCAACCCCTCCGATATCTTCCTGTGACCGGATCTGAAGCTGTTGAAAAGGTGTTTCCGTCCCTGCGGTGGGCCGGTTACCTCAAGGAGTGGCCGGGACCGGAACCCGGAGAGAGGCCTTCCGCATATCTTGTCATGCTTTGCCGCAATGAGGATGTTTCCGGTGCTGCCTGCGACAGCGGCATTGCAGCACAGACCATCATGCTCGGCGCCGCCGGAATCGGGCTGGGCGGATGCATCGTCGGAGCACTCGACCGTGATCGCCTGATGATGGAGCTCGATATTCCCCAATCATGGACGGTGCTCATGGTGATCGCCCTTGGCAAGCCTGTCGAGACCGTCGTGATCGACCTGATCGATGCCGGAGGAGACATCAGGTACTGGCGAGACCGCCATGGCATCCATCATGTCCCGAAAAGGAAGGTCGAAGACGTGCTCGTGACAGCGAAGCGCCTCCGGGAGCAGTGAATGATAAGGGTAGAAGATGTACTCCGCGCCTACAGGCACGGCTTCTTTCCGATGGCCGAGTCCCGCGAGGGAACGGTCAGCTGGTGCCAGCCTTACCACCGGGCGGTTTTTCCCATCGATACCTTCCGCCCGTCGAGGAGTCTCAGGCGCATCATCGGCCAGGAGTGCTTCACCGTCAGGATCGACGCTGATTTCGAAGGGGTAATCAGAGCCTGTTCGATGCCGAGATCCGGAGAAAAGGACACCTGGATTTCCGAAGAGATCATTGATGTTTTCATCAAGCTCCATCGGCTCGGGCTTGCCCACAGCGTCGAGAGCTGGCAGGACGGGGAGCTGGCCGGCGGGCTTTACGGAATGGCTATAGGCGGCGCTTTTTTCGGAGAATCGATGTTTTTTCTGCGACCCCATGCTTCGAAGGTCGCGTTCTCCTACCTCGTCGCCCATCTCAGGCAAAGAGGGTATCTGCTGCTCGACGCCCAGATCATGAACCCCCACCTGGAGATGCTCGGCGCCGTCGAGATCGCTCATGACGATTACATGGCGCAGCTCGAAACGGCTCTTGCCAAAAAGATTCTCTTTATCTAACAGGGGAAATGTAGTACTATGTTAATTCTGTAGTGTTCGGTTCAGTTATCAAAGCCGCATCAAAAGGAGCGTGACGTAATGCTTTCGAGGGATTTATTGGAAAACCAGTCTAAGCCGAGGGTCATCATCTATTCCGGGAAGGGTGGAACGGGTAAAACCACCATCTCTTCGTCAACGGCTGTTTCCCTTGCACGTCAGGGCAAAAGGGTACTGATCATGTCTTCCGACCCTGCGCATTCGCTTTCGGACGTATTCAACGTGCAGATCAGCAGAAACGACCCCCTGAAGATCGAAAAAAATCTCTATGGTCTTGAAGTCGATACCATTTACGAGCTGAAGAAGAACATGTCGGGCTTCCAGAAGTTCGTCAATTCGTCTTACAAGAACCAGGGGCTTGACACCGGCATAGCTTCGGAACTGACAACCCAGCCGGGCCTCGACGAAATATTCGCACTGAGCAGGCTGGTCGACGAAGCGCAGTCAGGCAAGTGGGACGTAGTCGTGCTCGATACCTCCCCGACCGGTAATACGCTTCGCCTCCTGGCCTATCCCGAGATCATCATCGGCGGCAACATGGGCAAGCAGTTTTTCAAGCTCTACAAGAGCATGTCATCGCTGGCCAGGCCTCTTTCAGGCAACTCCATTCCCGACGACGATTTCTTCAACGAGATCAACGTGCTGCTCAAGCAGATGGAGGATATCAACCGCTTCATCCTGAGCCCTGAAGTCACCTTCAGGCTTGTGCTGAACCCGGAGAAGCTTTCGATCCTCGAAACCAAGAGGGCCTACACCTTCGTACACCTCTACGGCATCAACATCGACGGTATCGTCATCAACAAGATCCTGCCGACCACGAAGACTGTCGGCGAATATTTCGAGTTCTGGGCCGATCTGCACAGCAAATATCTGATGGAGATCGACAATTCGTTCTATCCGACCCCGGTTTTCAGGTGCCACCTGCAGCGCACAGAGCCTATCGGACCCGATGCGCTGTACCAGATAAGCCAGCTGGTATTCCCCGGACAGGAAGCCGACACCATTTTCTATTCGGGCAAGAACTTCTGGATCGAAAGCAAGACGAACCAGGTCACGGCCGACCATCGGGAGATTCTCTGCATCAAGGTGCCTTTCCTCAAAGATGCCGAAGAGGTCAAGGTGGAACGCATGGGCACCGACATTATTGTCACCGTCGACCGGGCCCAGCGCATAATCACCCTTCCAAGGGCGTTGTACAGCCTCGAAATGGAGCGCTTCATCAGGGAGGACAACCTGCTCAAGGTAGTCTTCAAGGAAGTTCCGGTCGAGAAGGACAGCATGGAGCTCAACGTCAACAAGAATGTGCTCGACAAGCTCCGTTCGATGCGACGTCTGAAGATATAGAGCTGGTTCCACAGCCCTATCTGATTGCCCTGAAAGGATAAATTTAGAGGGAGCTGTTTAAGTTTTCGTGGGAAACTTGTATCTTGACTGCTTTGAATGATCATCAAACGGGTATTAAATACCCCTATTTCTGAAAAGAATCAGATTACACCATGCCCGAGAAAGCGCACTATGGCCTTTTGAAAGGGAAGAAAGGAATTATTTTTGGTCCCCTGGACGAAAGCAGCATCGGCTGGCAGATAGCTTTGCATGCTTATCAGGAAGGAGCCCAGATCGCCATATCCAATATCGCGACAGCTATTCGTTTCGGTAACCTTCAGGAACTCGCCGATGCCTGCGGCAACGCGCCGGTTCTTATCTGCGACGCTTCGAAAAACGAAGACGTAGACAACTGTTTCAAGGAACTCAAGGAACAAATGGGTTCCGTTGATTTCATCGTACACTCCATCGGTATGTCTCAGAACATCCGCAAGCAGCTCCCTTACGAGGACCTGAACTACGAATGGTTCCTGAGGACGCTCGACGTCTCGGGCATATCGTTCCACAGGCTTGTCGCTTACGCACTGAAAAACGATGCAATCAACGATGGCGGCAGCGTCCTTGCGCTCTCATACATCGCATCGCAGCGCAACTACTGGACTTACTCCGACATGGGAGACGCCAAATCGCTGCTTGAATCGATCGCACGCAGTTTCGGCCCTCGCCTCGCTTCACGCGGCATCAGGATCAATACCATTTCCCAGAGCCCGACCTACACCAAGGCAGGCAGCGGTATTCCCGGATTCGAGAAGATGTACGAATACAGCGACCTGATGTCACCGCTCGGCAATGCCAGCGCTGAAGAGTGTGCAGAGTACAGCATGACCCTCCTGAGCGACCTGACCCGCAAAGTGACCATGCAGAACCTGTTCCATGATGGCGGTTACAGCTCCATGGGGGCTACCATTCCCATGATCAAGCTCGCCCATGAAGTGCTTCATGACAAGGAACTTGCCCAGAGGGTAGGTCTCGATGAACAGTCTCCATCCAAGTAAGTGTTAAGGGAGTGCCGGTTTTCCGCCGGCCTTCCGTATTCCACCCATAGCGTCGGCAGTATACCGGCCTTTCCAGCGAAGGCCAGAAGATTTTTTGCGCCCTGCGAGGCGAGGTTGACTGTGAACAGAAAATTGGCGCATTATCCGGCGCAAGCAGTTCATCGACAGCGGTCGTTTACCGTCTTCCGGTGCATTGACCATTCAAGACGGCGCGATTTTTCAGCCTGACAGGGGGGTGTCCGCTCCTGATCGGGGTGTCCGGTTTTCGTTTTCTTATCATGATTTTTCATACAAGACCCAAAACTTTCACAGATATGGCAAACAAAACGACGATCATCTACACCAAGATCGATGAGGCGCCTGCACTGGCGACCTACTCGCTACTTCCGATCATCCAGGCTTTTTCCCGGGGAACCGACGTCGAGGTCGAAACCCGTGATATCTCACTGGCCGGCAGGATCATCGCCAATTTCCCTGAGAACCTGACCGAAAGCCAGCGGATTCCGGACTACCTTGCCGAACTCGGCGAACTCGCCCTCAAACCGGAAGCCAATATCATCAAGCTTCCTAACATCAGCGCCTCGATTCCGCAGCTGAAGGCCGCCATCAAGGAGCTTCAGGATCACGGTTACAATCTGCCCGATTACCCGGAAGCGCCTTCGAACGATGCCGAAAAGGCACTTCAGGCCCGATATGCCAAGGTGCTCGGCAGCGCCGTCAACCCGGTGTTGCGTGAAGGCAACTCCGACCGTCGCGCCCCGCTTTCGGTCAAGGAGTTCGCAAAGAAGAACCCACACAAGATGGCCGCATGGAGCACCGATTCCAAGGCTCATGTCTCGCACATGACCTCAGGTGACTTCTACGGCAGCGAGAAGTCCGTTACCGTCGGCAAGGCGACTACCGTCAGGATCGAATATGTCGACGGCGCAAACAACGTTACCGTACTGAAAGAGAAGACCCCGCTCAAGGATGGCGAGGTGATCGACGCTTCGGCGATGAACGTGCGTGCCCTGCGCGATTTCTATTCCGCCCAGATCGAGGATGCAAAAAACAGTGGAATCCTGCTGTCGCTGCACCTGAAAGCCACCATGATGAAGATTTCAGATCCCGTCATGTTCGGCCATGCCGTAGCCGTCTTCTACAAGGAAGCGCTCGACAAGCATGCAGCCCTGTTCGCAGAGCTCGGCGTCAACCTGAACAACGGCCTCGGCGACGTATACAACAGGATACAGAGCCTTCCGGAAGAGAAACGCGCAGAGATCGAGGCTGACATCCAGGCGGTATACGCAACGCGTCCGGCTCTGGCCATGGTCGATTCCGACAAAGGCATCACCAACCTCCACGTGCCGAACGATATCATCATTGACGCATCCATGCCTGTCGTCGTTCGAGACGGCGGTAAAATGTGGGGACCCGACGGCAAGCTGCACGATACGAAAGCCATGGTACCCGACCGCTGTTATGCAACCATCTACGGTGCGATCATCGACGATTGCAGGAAGAACGGTGCATTCAATCCCTCCACCATCGGCAGCGTACCGAACGTAGGCCTGATGGCCCAGAAAGCCGAAGAGTACGGCTCCCATGACAAAACCTTCTACGCAGCCGGCAACGGCGTCATTCGTGTTGTCGACGCAGACGGTTCTGTGCTTCTTGAGCAGAAGGTCGAGACCGGTGATATTTTCAGGATGTGCCAGACCAAAGACGAACCGATCCGCGACTGGGTCAAGCTGGCCGTCAGGCGCGCAAGGCTTACCGGCGCACCGGCAATATTCTGGCTCGACAGCAACCGGGGCCATGATGCCCAGATCATCGAGAAGGTCAACGCCTACCTCAAGGAAAGCGATGTTACCGGCCTCGATATCAGGATTCTCTCTCCGGTTGACGCCATGAACTTCACCCTCGGCCGATTCAGGGAAGGGATGGATACCATTTCGGTTACCGGCAACGTGCTTCGTGATTACCTGACAGACCTCTTCCCGATCATCGAGCTGGGTACCAGCGCCAAGATGCTGTCGATCGTTCCGCTTCTCAACGGCGGCGGCCTGTTCGAAACCGGTGCAGGCGGTTCAGCTCCCAAGCACGTGCAGCAGTTCCAGAAAGAGGGTTACCTCAGGTGGGACTCCCTCGGCGAGTTCTCGGCACTTGCAGCATCGCTTGAGCATCTTGCCCAGACCTTCGGCAACAGCAAGGCCCAGGTTCTGGCCGACACGCTCGACCATGCCATCGGCAAGTTCCTCGATAACGGAAAATCTCCGGCCAGGAAAGTAGGCCAGATCGACAACCGGGGCAGCCACTTCTACCTTGCCCTCTACTGGGCTGAAGCGCTGGCCGCCCAGGGCGCCGACCAGGAGCTCCAGGCCCGTTTCGCCGGCGTTGCCAAGGCGCTCGAAGAGAACGAGGAGAAGATCAACGCCGAACTCATCGCAGCACAGGGCAGTCCTGTCGACATGGGTGGTTACTATCATCCCGACGAGGTCAAGACCACCAACGCGATGCGCCCGAGCGCAACGTTCAATGCGATCATCGACGCGTTGTAATCGTATGTATTGAGCTGAGAAAAATAAACAGAGAAGCCCGGTTCAGCCGGGCTTCTCTGTTTACCCCCGGGAGCGCCAAGCTCCAGCTTGGCAGTTCCTGTATGCAAATGCTTAGTTAAAGAGAAGATGCCGAGTTCCCGCTCAGCACTTCCGGCATGCTCCCAGGGAATCCTCTGATGCGTGTGTTCCCATGCGGAAATTTTTAGATTGTGTTGTAATTATATCGTAAAATTCAGATGTTTATCGTTGTCATGTGATACAAGATGCCAAGCTGGAGCTTGGCGTTCCCGGGGACGCACCAGATAGTTGCTATTCTTCAATCACACTTCCGTCTTGATATGAATATGGGCTCTGCCGGTGCTTTCAAAGGGTGGTGTTCGCGGGGATATTTGCCGCATTGCGATTCCGGCGATACCATACAGTTCGTTACTTTCCGCCTTGCAGACTCTCTTCCGCAGGACAAGTTGAGGACTCTGGAACGGGAGCTTGCCCGTATTCCGATATTTGAAGCTGAAAAGAAACGGCGAAAAGCGATAGAACAGTGGCTCGATGCTGGAATGGGCTCCTGTGCTCTTGCTCATCCGTCCATCTCATATCTTGTACAGAATGCACTTTTCCGATTTGATGGCGAGCGTTACCGGTTGATAGCCTGGTGCATTATGCCGAATCATGTTCATGTTCTCATTGTGCCAATGATTCCGCTGTCATCGATTGTGCAGTCCTGGAAGTCATATACCGGTCGTGAGGGGAGGAAGATAGCTACCGAGTTGGATATCCTTGTTCCCTGTGTCGATGTTTCCGTATCGGGGATGGAGCGATTCTGGATGCGGGATTATTGGGATCGGTTTATCCGAAATGAAAAGCATTTTCAACAAACGATAAAATATATCCATGATAATCCTGTAAAGGCAGGTCTCTGTGATATACCTGAACAGTGGAGAGGGTCCAGCGCCTATGTCGGTGAATCTCATGATTTTTCATGAGCAAGCCTGGGAACGCCAAGCTCCAGCTTGGCATAAATCAAAGCTGAGAAATCATCGCTGAATCATCATGACTGCATCTTCGGGCATGAGCGCGAGAGAACAGAAGATGCCGAGCTGGAGCTCGGCGTTCCCGGGATTGGCGCTTTGGAAATTTTTATTCGGCTTTGCCTGCCCGGGCGTAGATGAATCCTCCGTTGACGAGTTGTCGGACGACAGGGGCGACGTCGTTGCGCGAGACGACGAAGCAGCCGTTGCTGCGGCCTATCCTGGGGCCGTTGAAAGTGAACAGGTTCAGAAGGATATAGGGTATAGAGACATAGCCGGCGGAATGAAGCACGATGTCGCGCATGCCGGCATTGCTGTTCTTCAGCGAGTCGAGCCCGTCCAGCCTGAGCGCGAGGCCATGGTCGCCGTAATAGGCCTGGCCGACGCGGAACAGACCAAGGCTGCTCATGTTCGATTCCGGAATGTTCGAAAAGCTCCGGGCCAGGGTCGCGCCGCTGTTTTTTCCGTGAGCAACCCGGTAGGTCGATCGTCGGTTGGTTTGCAGGTCGATGACCACCATCCGCTTCAGGAATGAGGGCCGGGAGAAGTCCACGACTGCAAGAGTGCGCGGTGTCTGGCCGGGATGTTGCGATACGTATTGTTCGAGTGAGGCTTTTGCTTCAACGACCGCCTCTTCGGATAGGTGACCGGAGTCGCGAAGAAGAGCCGTGACCATGAGCGGCAGAAGCATGAGAAGCGCAATGGAGACGGCGCGTAAGATGGTGAGGGCGCCTTTACGCATGTGCAGTGCAGTTTGGTTTCTGTTGGTTCGCGATTATGTCTGTCTGGACGATCTCTTTTCAATATACGGCGGCGGAATCTTCCTTCAGAATGAGCGGGTCATTGTGTACCTTAGCTCTGTCGAAGATATGCTGACTGTTAACGTTTTAGCCTTTGCCATGACAACAAAAACTGCAAACATCCTTTTTATCGGCGACGTCGTCGGAACACCCGGCCTGCAGATCGTCAGCCGGATGCTCAAAGGATTCATTTCGAAATACGAGGTCGACTTTGTGATCTGTAACGGGGAGAATGCCCATAACGGTAAGGGCATGAGCCTCGAAGCGCTGAACCTGATGATGGAGGCCGGCGTAGACGTCGTGACGGGCGGCAACCACACCTGGAACAACTTCAATTTTTTCGATACGCTTAAAACCCACGAGCGGGTGCTGCGTCCGCAGAACTACCCGAAAGGGACCTACGGCAAGGGGTACGGAGTCTACAAACTTCCGAAAGGGCTCGGAAACATCACAGTGCTCAACCTTCAGGGCAGGACCTTCATGTCCCCGATCGACTGTCCTTTCCGCACGGCTGACTGGGTTCTCAAACAGGTGAAGGAGCAGTCACAGGTCGTTGTGGTCGATTTCCATGCCGAGGCCACTGCTGAAAAACTGGCCCTCGCCTGGTATCTGGACGGAAAGGTTTCCGCGATCATCGGCACCCATACCCATGTTCAGACGGCTGACGAACGCATTCTTCCAAAAGGCACCGGTTACCTGACTGATGTCGGCATGACCGGCCCGCACCTGTCGGTGATCGGCATGCAGGTCAAATCGGCCGTGGACAGGATGCTTTACCAGACGCCGCATAAATACGAGTGCGCTACCGACGACGTGCACCTTTCGGCTGTGCTTCTCACCCTCGACGTTTCAAGCGGCAAAACGCAATCCATCAAAAGGATATTCTATCCGGAATTCGAGGCCGCTCCGAAGGAGTAAAGCCTAAACAGGCAAAAAGAAAGGGCGCTCGTGTGGGTGCCCTTTCTTTTTATATAAAATTGCAAAGACCAAAGGGACGTAAAGGACCAAAAGGACATAACGGGTTCAACAGGAAATGATGATGCGGCAGCGCTTTTTCATTTCCCGGTTTGCCATGAAAAAAAGGCTGCCTCACTTTGACTTTTGAGACAGCCTCTTTGTTTTTGTATCGATTTCCTGCGATTTACCGAAGCCCTTTTTCGAACTCTTCAGCAGTGAGGACGTCATTCATGCTGCCGATGTAGAGCGGTGTCCTCTGGTGCAGCTCTTCCGGCTTGATGTCGAGGATCCTTCGGTCACCGTCCGTGGCACGTCCTCCGGCCTGTTCGCAGATGAAGGCCAGCGGGTTGGCTTCGTACATCAGCCTGAGCTTGCCGTTCTTGTGCTTGTTTGTTGCAGGGTAGACGAAGATTCCGCCGGTCAGGAGATTCCTGTGGAAATCGGCGACCAGAGAGCCGATGTAGCGCGTGCTGTATGGACGGCCGGTCTCTTCGTCCTCTTCCTTGAGGTAGTCGATGTAGTGTTTGGTGGTGTCGTTGAGCTGCGCCCAAGATCCTTCGTTGATCGAGTAATATTTGCCGCGTTCGGGGGTCATGATGTTCCCGTGTGACAGAAGGAACTCACCGACGGTCGGGTCATAGGTGAAGCCGTGCACCCCATGGCCGGTGGTATAGACCAGTACTACCGACGAACCGTAAATGACGTAGCCCGCAGCGACCTGCTCGGCACCGCTCTGCAGGCAGTCGGCGAGGCTTGCCTTGCCGGGATCGCTGCCCTTGAGGTGGTAAATGGAAAAGATGGTTCCGACGCTGACGTTCACATCAATATTCGATGAGCCGTCGAGCGGGTCGAACAGTAATGCGTAATGGCCGGTTTCGTTCTGGGGCGGAATGATGATGCTGTCGTTCTCTTCAGAGCCCATGATGGCGAACCTGCCGTGCTGGCCGATGGCGCTGATGATCTGTTCGTTGGCGAACAGGTCGAGCTTCTTGACCTCCTCACCCTGTACGTTGGTCGATCCGGCCAGTCCGAGTATGTCTGCCAGTCCTGCCCTTACAACCTCGCGCCGCACCAGTTTGGCAGCGAACGCGACGTCGTTCAGAAGGTCGGTCACTTCGCTGTTGACTTCAGGGTAAAGTTGCTGCTGCTTGAGAAAATGGCTTTCGATGGTTGTGAGCTTGTTCATCGTATGGTCGTTCAGAGTGGTTGTATTCCGAGGTAATGCCCTTATGGGTAGACTTCAAATTTATGGTATTTCTGATCGTATTTCAAGCCAAGCGACCTTTCAAAACGGCGATTCGGTTTTTTCGTACAGAAACGCTTAAATAATCTTTACATTCATCGACCCGTATCCACGACTCAAGGACTCTCTTCATGAAACGATACCGATGGACCCGTCTTGAGCCCGACTCATCTCTGGTTCAAGGCCTTACCGAGGCGATCAACGTCAGCACTCCCATTGCGGCTGCACTCTGCAATCGCGGCATTTCGAGCTACGAAGATGCCCGCCACTATTTCCGTCCATCGCTTGACGATGTCCCTTCACCGTTTCTGTTCCAGCACATGGAGCGCGCTGTGGAACGCATACTCAAAGCGATCGCAGAGGGTGAACGGATCATGATCTACGGAGACTATGACGTCGACGGGACCACGGGCACAGCCGTGCTTTCACTGTTCCTTCGCGAACGGGGGGCCGACGTCTGCCATTACATCAACGATCGCTTCAAAGAGGGATACGGCCTGTCTGAAGCCGGCATCGTCTATGCTGAAGAGCGCCGGGTGACGCTTATCATCACGGTGGATTGCGGCATCCGGGCAGTCGCCGAGGTCCGGCAGTGTGCCGGGAAGGGCATCGAAGTCATCGTCTGCGATCACCATGAAGCCGATGAGCTTCCCGCAGCTTATGCCATTCTCAACCCCAAGGTAGAAGGAAGCGGTTATCCTTTCAGGGAGCTTTGCGGCTGTGGCGTAGCCCTCAAGTTCATCCAGGCTATCGTCGAAAGGGAGGGCGGCCAGCGGCAGGGCTGGGCGAAGTATCTGGATCTCGTCGCCATCGCGACCGCCGCCGACCTTGTCTCGCTTCAGCAGGAGAATCGCGCCTATCTAAGCGAAGGGCTTCAGCTTATGCGGACATCACCGAGGGAGAGCCTCATCGAAATGGTCTCGTTCATGAAGGTCAGTCCGGCCGATCTCGGCACGATGAATATCGCCTTCGGGATAGCTCCCCGCATCAATGCAGCAGGTCGGATGGAATCGGCCACGACGGCCATGCTGTGGATGCTTTCGTCAGATCGTGAAGAGGCCCGCCGCTATGCGACCGAACTTGAAGAGATGAACACGCGTCGGCGCGAAATCGATACAGGGATCACGGCCAAAGCTGAAACCATGGTGGCTGGGCATTGCGCGAGCTTCTGTTCTTCGATCGTGCTGTACGACGAGGAGTGGCATCTCGGAGTGCTGGGGATTGTCGCATCGAAAATCATCGACAAATACGCACTGCCCACGGTGATCATGGGCAGGATGAACGGCCTGATCAAAGGGTCGGTCAGGAGCGTCGACAACCTGAACATCTATGACGTTCTTCATGAGTGTCGCGATCATCTCGAACAGTTCGGGGGACATCACCAGGCTGCAGGCCTGACCCTCAGGCCGGAAAACCTGTCGGCCTTCAGGAAACGGTTCGACGAGGTTTGCCGTGACCTGCTCCCGGTCGAGCAGCGGCAGAAGGAGCTTTTGATCGATGCCGAACTGTCGCTTGGCGACATCACCCCGAAATTCCTGAAAGTTCTCGAACAGTTTTCTCCGTTCGGTTTCGGAAACCGCGAACCGCTGTTCGTCACGAAGGCGTGCCGTCTGGTCGGCAAACCCAGACTGCTCAAGGACCGGCATGTCAAGTTCATGGTTCAGGGAGATCGGAGCCCCTCTTTCGAGGTCATCGGCTTCGACAGACCGGATATCTATTCCGATCTGGAACGTTATGAAGGAACTCCGCGTGTGGCGCTGGTGTGCACTCCGGAGCGGAAGCAGTGGAACGGGAGGGAGTACGTTCAGCTTCGCCTCAAGGACATGGCGCTCGTCTGAAATCCTCTCACGCCGAATCGTTTGTCACGCAGTCAGGCCTTGATTCCTGCCGGTTTGTTTCTCAACGATAATACACGACGATCGTTCGACGCGCTTGTCAGGCTGAAGGTGGATCTTCGGCTATGTCAGCGGTGCTTTCGTGCCTGATTTTTGTCAGGATGCCTGCCAGGGATGAGATGGCCGAAATGGCAAAGAAAATCAATGACAGGGCGACTCCGGTGTTCGTGTCGAGTCCCAGGTGGCTGAGGGCGTAATAGAACGTGACCTCTCTGGCTCCGGCGCCTCCTATGGTGAGCGGAAGGATTGTGGCGACGGTCGAGATCAGAAAGATAGCCAGGAAATCGATCTGGTGCGTCGTGGCCGACAGGGCCATGAGGATGAACCAGGCCGAGATCACCTGGGTGCCCTGGATCACAATCGATTCGATGGCCGTTATGAGAAATACCGGCATGAACTGCCGGTAGAAAAGCCTGGTCAGGAGCAGTGACAGGGGATACGCCAGTATGGCGATGAGCCATACCCAATGGACCTGGCCCGGATAGAGGACTGCGAAGGAGCTCGGCACAAGCAGTATCGCCGCCAGGAACACCAGCGCGAAAATCCCGCTGATCCTGTCCCAGAACACTGCATTGAAGATGTTCAGTACCGTGATATCGTGGTTTTTCCTCAGGACGAAGATCTTGTATCCGTCGCCTCCGACGCCTCCGGGCAGGAAGAGGTTGTAAAACATGCCCAGATAGTAAAGCTTCAGGTTGTACCAGGTCGAGAGTTGCAGGCCGATCGCCGTGAAAAAACGGTTCAGCCTCAGTGCGTTTACTATCTTGGAGATATTGAAAATCAGTACCGCCGCAAGGAGATACCAGGGATTCGCATTGCGGATGATCTCCGTCAGCCGGGGAATATCGGTCTTGCTCAGCACGATGGCCAGTGCGGCCACGGTAAGCAGGACCTGAAGCGCTACCTTGAGAAATTTGCCTTGTAAACTGCTACTCTTTGTCAACGATCTGTCGGATGATATAGGGTTTCTTGTTCTGCGATTCGTAGTAAGTTCGCATGATGAACTCAGCGATGAACCCCGTCGTGATAAGCTGGATTCCGATAAAAGTCAGGATGATCCCAAGGCTCAGCAGCGGTCGTCCGCCGATTTCCTGGCCGAGGATTTTGACCACAAGCAGGTAGATGTTGATGCCGAGTCCTGCAAACAGGGTGAAGAACCCGAGCGAGCCGAACAGGTGCATGGGTTTCTGGCCGTACTTCTGGAAAAAGACCATGAACAGCAGGTCGCTCATCACTTTCAGGGTCCTGTCGATGCCGTACTTGGAGTTGCCGAACTTCCTCGCATGGTGCTTGACGTCGACCTCCTCCATCTTTCCACCGTAAAGCTGCACGAGCACAGGAATGAACCGGTGCAGTTCCCCGTAAAGGCCCAGGTTCTTGGCGACATCCTTTTTGAACACCTTCAGGGTGCATCCGTAGTCCCTGATGTGCACGTTGGTCATATTCCTGATGAGGGCGTTGGCGATCTTGCTGGGGATCTTGCGCAGTAGCATTCCGTCCTGCCTTCCGGCCCGTCGGCCCGCAACGACGTCGAGTCCCCTCTCTTCGAGGAGGCGGATCATCATCGGAATGTCTGAGGGGTCGTTCTGAAGGTCGCCGTCCATGGTGGCTATCAGATCTCCCTGGGCCTGATCGATACCTGCAGACAAGGCTGGTGTCTGTCCGTAGTTCTTGTTCAGCACGACAAGCCTGGCGTTCGACGGGGCATATTTTTCGATCTCGGCGACCGTCGCATCCGTCGAGCCGTCGTCGACCAGGACGATTTCATGGTCGATACCGGAGAGTGAAGAGGCGAGGGCATCGAACAACGGTTTGATGCTTTCGGCCTCGTTCATGACCGGAATGACGACAGACAGTTTCATCGGGGTGCTTTTTGGTCTGGCACTCTGGCCAGGATTATTCCATACTTCCCGTACAGACGTTCGCCTGGACCAAAATCGTCGATGTGATCGATGTTGGTCAGCATCACCTCACCCGGTTCCGGGCGGCGTCGTTCGGCAAGTGATCCCGAATATACTAAAAAAGAGGGGTAATAGACTTTCCACATCACGATTTTGAGACCGCTCTTCCTGGCCACGGACGCAGCCTCCCTGACCGGCTCCTGCATCACCCTGGCGGCCATCGGCATGGCGATGAAATTGAAAGAAAAGGTCAGCAGAGCTCCACCAAGGATGAACCGCAGGGAAGGCGCGATTAAAGGTATCGCCTGGATAGCCAGGCAGAGGATCGCAGCCCCGACCATGAGCAGGGAAAACCCGTTCGCGGCCATCTGATCCAGCAGCCCCTGCAGTTGGGCCCGGACAAACAGGCTGGCGATCGTGGGCATAACCTTTACAACGACAAACGGTACGGCAGCAAGAACCAGCAGCATCCCTGCGGGCCACAGGGCATGCAGCCAGGGGCGCTGCGATTTCGACAGTTCCGATCCGAGGATGATGAACAGCGGGGTGTAGCCGTAAATCATATAGTGTGGAAGCTTGGTGCCTGAGAGCGAGAAAAAGACGAACACGAAACCGAACCAGATCAGGCAGAACTGATAGAGCGGATCGGCAAGCCTCGACCGGAACCTTGCAACGGCCGCGACCAGTAAGCCCGTCGAGGGCATGATGCCGACGAGCACGACAGGCAGGTAGTAAAAGAGCGATCCGGAGTGTCCCTCCATCGACCCGCTGAACCGGCCAACGTTGTGCTTGATGAAAAAACCGTCGATGAAAGCCTGTCCCTGGTCCATGTATTCGAGCGTATACCATGGCAGCACGATTACCAGGAAAAGGGTGATGGCCGTAGGGTTAAGAACGGCCCTGAACCAGCTCCTCAGCTCCCCCTGCAGCAGGAAGAACGGCAATGAGACTGCAACCGGGATGAGGATGGCGATGGGCCCCTTGGCGAGGACTCCGAGCCCTATGGCCGTGAAAGCGATGTAGACCGAGGATCTCCGTTTGTCGCGCCAGTACCGGAAGATGGCCAGAAGGCTGACGGCAAGGCAGCAGTTGAGCAATGCGTCGGCGATGGCCGCTTTGGCGATGATCGAGACCTGAAGCGAAAGCACCAGCAGGGCCGTGGCCAGGAGGGCCTCGTTTTCGTTGCGTTCCCTTCGGACGAAGAAGTATGTGGTCATGGCCCATACGGCTGCCGACACAGCCGACGGTAGCCGGAAGGCCAATTCGTTGATGCCGAACGCTTTGAGTGAAAGCAGCTGCAACCAGTAGATCAGGATCGGCTTGTCGAAACGGGGCAGCCCGTTCAGGTAGGTCGTCAGATAGTTTTTCGAAACGAGCATCTCACGCGTGGCTTCGCTGAATGCGCCTTCATCCACATCGAACAGAGGACCTGAACCGAGTCCGGCAAAAAAGCTCAGGAAAATAAGAATGCCGAGTCCCAGGAGGAGGGTGTTGCGGCTCAGCTTATATGGTTCGGGTTTCATCGAGTGCAGTTCGGAAATATCGTTGGTAAAGCATGACGACAGTCACTATGCCGAGCATCGATCCGGCCACAACATCACTCAGGTAGTGCTTGTCGAGCACGACCCTGCTGGCGGCGATGAGGACGGCTGCGGCGAAGAATCCGGGCCTGTAACGCGGAAGGATCAGCGACAGCGTCAGGGCTGCGCTCATGGCTGTGGCTGAATGGCCTGAGGGGAACGAGGTCCAGGCATGTTCAGCATGGAAAAAACCGAACCCGTAGATGCCCTGTTCAAGCAGCATCTTGGGCCTGGCCCTTCCGAAGATGAATTTCAGGAGATCTGCAGCGAGTCCCGATACGGCGACCGTGCTGAACAGGAAAAGTCCTGACAAGGCCGCA
>DATMYL010000019.1:0-5639 GCA_035560975.1 Chlorobaculum sp.
AGCGGAATCCGGTAGTAGATTACCGACGGGATACCGGCCTTCTGCAGCGCGCCCATGATCTTTTCACGTTCGGCAGTCGATGAGGTGAGCACGGAGTACTGGGCCCAGGAGGAGGTGTAGCCTTCGGGCACTTCAGGCACCTGGACGCGCCCTTTGAGTCGGCTGGAGTATGCGTCGGCCACACGCTGTCGCTCGATGAGTTCGTCGTCGAAGATGGCAAGTTTCTCGATCAGCACGGCAGCCTGTATGGTGTCGAGTCGGCCGTTGATACCGACGCGTACATTCTGGTATTTGTCGTCCCCGTCTCCCTGACCATGCACCCTTACCGAACGGAGCAGCCTGTCGAGCTCGTCGTCATCGGTGAATACTGCCCCGCCGTCGCCGTAGCATCCGAGCGGTTTTGCCGGGAAGAAAGATGTTGCGCCGACGAGGCCGAAGCTGCCGGTGCGTTTGCCGCGGAAGGTGCCGCCGAATCCCTGGGCGGCGTCCTCAAGCATCCACAGGCCATGCGATGCTGCGACGCTTTCGAGGCGATCGTAGTCTGCCGGAAGGCCGAACAGGTCAACGGGAATGATGGCTTTCGGGTTGAGCCCTTTGCGGCGGGCCTCCTCTACGGCCGGCCCGACAAGGTCCGGATCGATATTGAAAGTACCGGGCAGGACATCGACGAAAACCGGTGTGGCACCAGCGAGGCTGATCACCTCAGCCGTGGCCACGAAGGTGAACGGAGTGGTCAGTACGGCGTCACCGGGTCCGATACCCTTTGCCATGAGCGGCATGAGCAGCGCATCGGTCCCGGAAGAGCACGAGACGCAGTGCTTCGTACCGACGTAGGTTGCGAGCTGCTTTTCGAGTTCGAGTACTTCGGGTCCCATGATGTATTGGCCGTGGTCGACGATGGCCTCGATCCGCTGCATGAGGCTCGTGCGGATGCGGTTCTTCTGGGTAATCAGGTCGATGAACTGCATAGGTGTGCATAAATGGTGATTGGAAAACGCTGTTAAATAAAATACGGATTCCACCCCTCATTCCCTCAATGCGCAATACGCTCATTATGCCTGCCCGCGCGGAACACCGCTTTCGGACCGTTTTGCCCTCCTGCCGATTTTGCGTACTATTAACAGGCATATAATTATAATGGCGTCTATCGACGTCTACCTAACCAATTGCAGACTGCCTTCCATGAGCTCTATCTACTTCATCGGCATCGGCGGTACGGCCATGGCTTCAGTTGCCGTGGCGCTTTCCCATATGGGCCACGCCATCACCGGTTCGGACACTCAGCTCTACCCCCCGATGAGCACCTATCTCGAAAACCATAACATCAGGTATTTCAACGGGTTCTCTGAAAAGAACCTGGAAGGGACCGCTCCCGATCTGGTCGTCGTGGGCAACGCGATCAGCCGGGGCAACCCGGACCTCGAGTATGCGCTGGACAACCGTCTGGAGCTCATCTCGATGCCGGATCTCGTCAGGCGGGAGCTGATAGGGCACCATACGTCGATCGTGGTCGCCGGCACACACGGCAAGACCACGACAACATCGATCACGGCATGGCTGCTCGAGGCTGGAGGCCTCAAGCCGGGATTCCTGATCGGCGGCATCCCCGAAAACTTCGGCGAAGGATGCCGGCCGTCCGCGCTAACCGAACCGGGTTTCTTCGTGACCGAGGGCGACGAATACGACTCGGCCTTTTTCGACAAGCGGAGCAAATTCCTGCTCTACCGGCCGGACATCGCCATCGTCAACAACGTCGAATTCGATCACGCCGACATTTTCAGTTCGCTCGACGATATCAAGCGAAGCTTCCGCCTGCTGGTCAACCTCGTACCGAAGAACGGCCTCCTGCTCGTCAACGGCGACGACCCCGACTCGCTCGACGTCTCGTCGAAGGCGCTCTGCCGCATTGAACGATTCGGGCTGAACAGCGATGCCGACTGGACTGCCACGGACATAACCACCGGCCCCTCCGCGACCTCCTTCACGATAGTCCGCGGCGGCAAACCCGAAGGCCGGGTCTCCGTGCCTCTTTTCGGGAACTACAACGTCATGAACGTACTGGCCGCGACGGCCGCCGCGATGCATTCCGGCGTCAGTTTCGAGTCGATCGTTCGAGGCCTCGGGTCGTTCAAACGACCGAAACGCAGGATGGAGCTTGTCGGCGACTTTCCCGGCGGCATCACCGTCATGGAGGATTTCGCACACCATCCGACGGCAATCAGGCTGACTCTCGGCGCCATCGCCGGGCTTTATCCTGGAAGGCGCATCATAGCCTGCTTCGAGCCCCGTTCAAACACCACCAGCCGCAACATTTTCCAGCGAGAACTCTCCGAGTGTTTCGACGACGCGTCGGTCGTCGTGTTCGGCAAGGTAAACCGCCCGGAGCGCTATGCTCCTGAAGAGAGGCTCGATACAGCCCTTCTGGCGAGCCAGCTTGAATCAAGGGGAAAAACCGTCTTTACCGGAGGTGCCGGTGAGAGGGAGTATCCGGGAGACATCGTCGATTTCGTGAACGCCTCACTTCAGCCCGGAGATGTCGTCGTTCTGCTGAGCAACGGAAGCTTCAGCAACCTGAAGGAACTGCTGTCAGAAAGTTTTCAAAAAAATTCATAAAGATTTAATCTGCGATATTCTATCTTGTGACATTAATAAGTAAGCTGTATTTGAACCGCAGAGAAACGGTTCAGCATTCATAAACTAATTCCGAAAAACGCATTATGGCGAAAGTAAAAGTAGGTATTAACGGTTTTGGCCGTATCGGCCGACTGGTTTTCAGACAGGCCGTAGATAATCCGAACGTGGAAATTGTCGGTATCAACGACCTGACCGACGTAAAAACCCTGGCATATCTCCTGAAGTACGACTCAACCCACAAGAAGTTCAAGGGTGAGATCAGCATCGAGGGCGACAACCTCGTCGTCAACGGCAGGACTATCGCCATCAGCGCACAGAGAGATCCTTCGCTCCTCCCCTGGGCTGCCCTCGGCGCAGACCTCGTCGTGGAATCGACCGGTATCTTCACCAGCCGTGAAGCTGCTTCCAAGCACATCGCTGCTGGCGCAAAAAAAGTGATCATTTCAGCTCCTGCCAAGGACAAGATCGACGCGACCATCGTCATGGGCGTCAACAGTAACACTATCACCGGCAAGGAAGAGATCATCTCCAACGCCAGTTGCACCACCAACTGCCTCGCTCCTATGGTAAAGGTGCTCAACGATAATTTCGGCATCGTCAAAGGCTTCATGACAACGGTGCACGCCTACACGAACGACCAGAACATCCTCGATCTTCCCCACAAGGACCTGCGCAGGGCACGTGCTGCTGCTGCATCGATCATCCCGACCTCGACCGGTGCCGCCAAGGCGATCGGCGAAGTGCTCCCGGAACTGGCAGGCAAGCTCGACGGTTTCGCGATGAGGGTTCCTGTGACGGACGGTTCGGTCACCGACCTCTCGGTCATCCTCGAAAAAGCTGCCACGAAAGACGAGATCAATGCTGCGATGAAAGCCGCATCAGAAGGTGAAATGAAAGGCATTCTCGAATACAGCACCGACCCGATCGTCTCTTCGGACATCGTCGGCAACCCGCACTCCTGCGTTTTCGACTCTCCGCTGACCATGAGCTCCGGCACCCTGGTCAAGGTAGTCGGCTGGTACGACAACGAGCTTGGCTACGCTTCACGCGTCGTCGATCTCCTGAACGTCTACTCGAAGTTCGTCTGATCTTTCTCTTGGAGAATTACCAGAAAGAGGGTGCCCCGAAAAGGCACCCTCTTTTGTTTCAGGCCCGCCGATGAGACAGTACGATTTGAGATTTTGCCATGAACGTCTTATGTCTTATTATTAAATGACATTCCCCTTCCGGCGCAACCAAATCGTACTGCTTATGACCAGCAATATCAATCAGTCCACGAAGGCCATTATCCTTTATGACAGCCAGAGCGTCGGCGGATCGACCGACAGGCTGATAGACTCGATCGGCAAAAAGCTGGCAGAAACAGGGGCTTATGTCGAAAAAGCCAGGTGCAAGGCGAACGCCGACTACAGTTTCGTCAAAGAGTTCGACCTCGTTGTCCTTGGCGCACCGATCTACTATCTGCTCGTCGCCTCCCAGCTTAGCGGAGCGCTCTCACGAAGCAACCTGAAACAGGCCCTGAAAGGAAAAAAAGTGGCGTTATTCGTCACTTGCGGCAGCCCGGAACCCATGGCGCAGTTCCTGTACCTGCCGCAAATCAAAATGCATCTGGAAAACCCAGTAATCCTTGTCGAAAAAGTGTTCTCGCCGGACCAGGTCTCCGATCCGGCAGCCGTCGCTGATTTTGTGAGCGACATCTCCGAGGCTTTCGGCAGGAGCTGCTGACTCAACATGGTAAAACCATAACGATTTTTTTATGTCCCGAGACAACGACAGGCAGATGAGAGCCATCATCCTTTACGACAGCCGGACGAGCGGTGGCTCCACGGATAAACTGATCAACATGATCGGCGAGCAGTTGGCCGAAACCGGGGCCTACGTCGAAAAAGCCAAGTGCAAGGCAACCGCCGACTACAGTTTCGTCAAGGATTTCGACCTCGTCATCATGGGCGCCCCGGTCTACTATCTGGTGGTCTCGTCGCAGCTGATCGGGGCACTGGTCCAGAGTAACCTCAAGAAGTGCCTCAAGAACAAAAATGTCGCATTGTTCGTAGCTTGCGGCAGCCCGGAAGCCCTGGCGCTCGGACTCTATCTGCCGCAGCTGAAGATTCACCTGATCAGGAACAGGATCCTTGCCGAAAAGATTTTTGCCCCGCACCAGATGACCGATCCCGACGTCATCGGTGATTTTGTGGACGAGATAGACGAGGCGTACAGGAAAACCTTCAAGCAGCGCGGCGGCGATCTTGAATGGAGCGACGAGGCAACGGAAATGCTTGACCAGATGCCATCTTTCTTCGCCAACAAGATCAGGGCTGCATTGACGACCTATGCCGAGCAGAACGGCATAAAGGTCATCACCCTTGAAGTACTCGACGAAGCCAGATCCAGCCCCCAAGGGTTCTGAACCCGAAAACGACTTGAAAACGATGAAGAGGCTGTCTCAAAAGAAAAATCAAGAACGCCAAAACCCTGGGAACGCCGAGCTCCAGCTCGGCAATTCATAAGCGAGCTCCATGTTATACAAAGAAAGGGTAAAAATGATGTCTGGCAGCGTTGATGCGGAGTCTTTTTGATTATCCATGATAATGCCAAGCTGGAGCTTGGCGCTCCCGGCAATGCAATGAACCGGCATCATCTTGACTTTTAAGACAGCCTTTTTCTGTTTTTGCATACAATTGCAAGAACCAAACAGGATGAAAGGGACCAAAGGGACTTAAGGGACCTAAAAGACATAAGGGGTTCACGGCTTACCATGCAAAGAGGCTGCCTCAACTTGACTTTTGAGACAGCCTCTTTGATGTGTAGCTACGCCCGATTCAGAATCAGGAATACGTTCTTTAGGACATTCCCGTTATCCGAAAATATCCTTCGCCCTTTCAAAGAAGCTCTTTTCGCTGTCGGAATCGCCGACGACCGGGGTGATTTCAGGGGATTTCTTCAACTCCTTGAGCATCTCCTTGTCTTTGCCGGAGACCTCTTTCGGCACGAACACGTTCACCCTG
>DATMYL010000020.1:0-12185 GCA_035560975.1 Chlorobaculum sp.
GGAAAGAGGGTGACGAAGGTGCTGTATGACCAGGCTACGAGTGTGCCGATGCCGATGAGCGTGTCCATGCTGGCAGCGCCGCTTCTGACGAACATCACGATACCGTGAATGAACGGCGCCCCCATGCGGAACACCATATATGAGGAGACGAGCAGGGCGATGGCGTCGAACGTCTCCATGTCGATCGGTAGCGGTGGGACTGCGCCGGTCACCTTGGCGGCGATGTCCCACATCATGGCAGCGAAGAAGAGAAGCGCAACAGGCAATGCCACCAGCACCCGGTTTTTCTGCTGCCTGAGCTCTTCGAGTTTCTCCACTTTGCGTTGCGAAACGCTCGTTGCAGCCTTTATTTCTGAAGGCGTTTCAGCCTCAGGGGCCACCTCTTCGACCAGTCCGTAACCGTATTTGCCGATCACGTCGTTCAGCGCCTGTTCCGTTATGCCGCCGTCGTCGAATTCGAGCTTCGCTTTTTCAGTGGCAAGATTGACATCGACCTTTTCAATACCCTCGACAGCCGAGAGCTTTTTGGTGATGATGGCCGCACAGCTCGCGCAATGCATGCCCTTGACCGAATAGGTTTTGCTGGTCATGTTCCGGGATAGGTTATCATGTCACTGCAGAATACTACCGGTGCCGGCAGGCAAAGGTTCCCGTTGTCACGTCCTTATCGTTCGACAATCGAAGTCTTTACGAGTTGCTGCCCTCGGTCTTGAACTCGGAGGTCAGATGGAACTCGATCTCGGGGAAGTCCTCTTTTGCGATCTTGAGCATCCATTCCGTTTCTGCGAAAAAGACAGGGTGGTCCTCCTTGTCGAGGGCGATGACGGTCGATTTCCGGCGAAGGAACTCGTCGAGCTGCGCCTTGTTTTCGCTGGTGACCCAGAAAGCCTTGTGGTACCGAAGCGGCATGAACGAACACTGTGCGCCATACTCGTGTTCCAGGCGGAACTGGATGACGTCAAACTGGAGTTCGCCGACCGTGCCGACGATCTTGCGCGTGCCGTACTGGATGAATAGCTGGGCTACGCCCTCGTCGGTGAGCTGACGTACCCCTTTCTCGAGCTGCTTGGTCTTGAGCGGGTCACGGTTTTCGAGCACCTTGAAGATCTCAGGTGAGAAGCTCGGAATGCCCCTGAAGTGCAGGTCCTCGCCTTCGGTGAGCGTGTCGCCGATCTTGAAAATACCGTTGTCGTAAAGGCCGATAACGTCCCCAGGCCAGGCCTCGTCGATGACGCTCTTCTCGTTGGCCATGAACTGGGTCGGGTTGGAGAAGCGCACCTTTTTGTCGAGGCGGGTGTGGTGGTAGAATTTGTTTCTCTCGAACCTTCCGGAGCAGATTTTGAAGAACGCCGTGCGGTCACGGTGGTTCGGGTCGAGGTTTGCGTGGATCTTGAAGACGAATCCCGTGAGAGGTTCTTCCGAGGCGTTCACCATGCGTTCGGAGGCCTCGCGCTCGTGCGGGCAGGGGGCGACGTCGATGAATGTGTCGAGCAGCTCCCTGATGCCGAAATTGTTGACGGCGCTGCCGAAGAAGACCGGCGCGATCATCCCTTCGCGGTAGAGTTCCGTGTCGAACGGTTCGTAAACCCCCTCGATCAGCGCGATGTCTTCACGAAGCTTCGCAGCGTATGCGGCGCTGACCCATTTGTCGAGCATCGGGTCGTCGAGGCCGCTGAGATCGGTCAGTTTTTCACCCATTTTCGATGCGCTGGACTCGAACAGGTTGAGCTTTTTGTCGAAGAGGTTGTAGACCCCCTTGAAGGTCTGCCCCTGGCTGATCGGCCAGGTCATCGGGCAGGTGCTGATATCGAGCTTCTGCTCAAGTTCGTCGAGCAGCTCGAACGGATTGCGCCCTTCACGGTCCATCTTGTTGATGAAGATGATGACAGGGGTATGGCGCATGCGGCAGACCTCCATCAACCGTTCGGTCTGCTCCTCGACGCCCTTCATGCTGTCGACAACCAGGATGACGCTATCCACGGCAGTCAGCGTGCGGTAGGTGTCTTCGGCGAAATCCTTGTGGCCCGGCGTGTCAAGGATGTTGATCCTCTTGCCGTGATACTCGAAGCCCATGACCGAAGTCGCGACCGAGATGCCGCGCTGCTTCTCGATCTCCATGAAGTCACTGGTCGCAGTCTTGCGGATCTTGTTGCTCTTGACCGCCCCTGCCGTATGGATGGCACCGCCGAAAAGCAGCAGCTTCTCGGTCAGGGTAGTCTTACCCGCATCCGGGTGACTGATGATGGCGAACGTTCTCCGCTTGGCTATTTCTTTCTGCAACTCCATAGTTATTCCCGGCACTTTTGACTGTGATGGCGTAAGTCCGCCCCATATTGTGCGGTCAAAATAGTTCTAATCAGGCGTCTTTAAAAACCCGATCCCGAGTTTTGTGCTTAACTGATTGTGAAAAAGCCTTTTAAAGGATAATCGGACGGCTATGATGCCAGCAATGACATCCGATTAAAATAGGCGCTGCAATTACACGATTGCTGCTTTGCTCCCAACCTGTCGGTATAGCAATAATCATATAACGATGAGTCGGGAGACTCCGGTTTCTGGACGGAGTCCGCTTGTATTCTTACGGGCGGTTCGCGAACTGCCCCTACTGAAGAAAATCGATAACGATGTCCTGTTCAGGAGTTATGAGGATTGCAAGAAAGTATCTGATTGGATGATGAAGATGGCAAGGAGATGCGGAACGTTCATGAACACATGAACTTGCATCGGCCAGATGCATGTATCAGTATTTCACGTTAATTCCCAATTAGCAACAGCGGTATTATGAAGGGAGGTCTGAAACACAATCAATCTGTAACCTGCATCATGTGATAATACGGGGGCAGGACTGTATCATTCATAACCCGATCAGGCCGTCCTGTTTTCCGGCTCACATCTCCTTTCCCGTTACGCCATGAGACTTACGGGCAAGGAGACTTTGAATTGAGCTGCATAAACGCTTGCGGCCTCATGTTTCAGAGTTAATCGAGTGCCGGCTGTTCGACTGGAAACTTCATGTACTGAAGTCACTTCAGCGTCTCAACCGGCTCGATTTCTTCAATTATGAGTGCGTGGTTGGCTAGTGGGTCGTTTTAATTTGCCGCAAGGTTCGATGATTATGGCCTGACGTTCGTGTTCTCGATTGAGGACAGAGTGTCGCCCTTGAAATGATAGACAGTGTACAGGGTTCCGGCAGTAGTAGAGATGTTGACGGGTTTCTCATAAGCGTACAGATCGTCGCTGACAACAACTGCGGCTGCAGGTGACTGCGCCACGACGACGTCGTGCTTCGTTGATTTTCCAACCTGCAAATCACTCAAGCCGAATCCATAGGATGTTGAACAAACCATCGCCATCGAGATTGTTAAAAGCAGCTTTTTCATCTTTTTGTGATTTTGTTGTTTATAATTTCTGCACCATGCAGAATTCTTTGAAAACATGGCTTTTCGAGCCTGACTCCTGATTAATCCACCCCTTAGTATCATCTTCCACCAAGGGCATCTAAAAGCTGAACCTGGTCGTCGAGAAGTTTTGCAACGCCTTCTGCACACGCCATCACTGCTCGCAACAGAGCGTTTTTTGCTTTTCGCTCAACACCTTCACCACAAAACCATTGAGCCTCGCGTAAGTTGCGGTCTTCATCGCTCATTTCTGTTTGACCAGGTACAGAGACTGCGACAAGTACAGTGCAAGCAATGCCACAAAGCAGCTGTTGATCGCAAAGACTGTGTCACGAAATCCTATATGCAATTGTCTCTTTGTTGAAACTCCTGTGTGATTCTAAACATTAGAATACTAATGAATAGGATGCAAAAGAGCAAGAAAAAAAATGGCGTGACACTTCAGGTGGTGATGCAGGAAGTTTTTTGGAAGCGCTGTCGAGCGGGGAAGAGAGGGCTGGCGGTTCAGTACCGGCAAGGCCTGGAGCTCTATAAGCAAGGGTTTCAGTGTTGGAGCGGCAGAGCGGGAAATCGGTTCAGGACTATGTTTTCATCTCCTGAACCGCCAGCGTTGGTTACTCCTGATTATCGTTTGACTTGCTGCCAGATGTTACTCACATTCGATTCAAGTGTGCGGATGAATTTACCGATTGCAGCAATGTCATTGTCGCTGAAATCGCTGAGAAGCTGGTGTTGCAGCGGGTCCATGATCTTCCGGAGCTTGTCGACGGTAGACTGGCCTTCCTGCGTCAGGCTGATGAGGTTTTTGCGACGATCCGAACGGTCCTCGGTGCGTTGAATCAGTCCCTTTTCGACAAGGGTGTCGAGGAGACGAACGAGCGTTGCCCCTTCGATGCCGACTGATGTCGCCAGATCCTTCTGCCGAATCTGGTTTCCGAGGTTATGGAGATGCAGGAGCGGACGCCAGGTCGCCTCCGTCAGGCCGGCATCGTAAAACTCATGATCGATGATCTGACGGCATCTCCTTGTGAGAAGGGAGAGACGGAAAACAAGGTTATCTCGATTTATTTCTGAATTAGATGGCTTCATGGGGTGTTTTCAGGATTTCGAATTCAGATTTTAAAGTACGGTAAGCTTTTCTTAATGCAAAAGAGGCGGGGTGTAATAGTAAAAACTGCTTCTTGCATGACGTGAGGTCAAGGAGCTGATTTGTCGGCGCCCCAGCATCATGTGTGCATATGGGGAGATCGAGCGGGGTGCAGTTATTCTTGAAAATGTGGATCGCAAGGATTTCGTTTGCTGTATGGAGCCGATCACCAAAGAAAAAAGCACAAGGATATATGCCGTCAGGTCACGTTCATGTTCCTGCTTGCAGCAAGTGTCGGCTCTCCGGGCGAGCAGCGACATGAATCCTCTTTTCGATGATATGGGCTATATTTGAAGTCATCAAATCCGGGGGATTTGTCCCGCCCGATTGTCTGAGAACTGATTTGAACAGCTTTCTGAATACTCATAACGTTTTATTCCATGGGAATTCCTCGTTTTCGGATTCTGACTCTCATTCTGACTTCACTTTGCTTCGGGCTGTTTTCACCACTGTATGGACTGGAGCGTCCAGCAGGTCAGGGCGGAGCCCCCGCATCCGGTACTTTTGTCAGGGAACGGCAACGTGTAATGGTCGGTACTCAGGCTGAAGAGTGGTGCCTGGAGTGGAAATCACCTCCTGAACCCGCGTGCGATCCCTCCGGAGACGAATGGTACACCTGTCCATGTGACGGATTCGCCTTTGGTGAAAAAGGGGAGCTCGATCTCGTTCGTCACATTCCTGGAATGGCTGATGAGCGTCTGCACCTGTCTCCATTGTTCAGATTCGGATACGATGGAGATTCGATTGCCCGGCTTCCTAAATGGCCGGTTCATGAAGGAGATTTCGACCGGGCGGGTTCGCCTGGATTCAGCAAAATAGTCCAATCCCGACCGATCGTCAGGATCATGAAGTTTGCCGATTATGATCATGACGGCCGTTCGACAGAATTTTTGCTGCAAATAGGATCCGGGCCATGCGGACATCGCCAGACTGTCCTGGTCGGCATTTCGCGCTCAAATCCCAAGCTGCATGCGTTTGGAACCGTTGCCCATCCGGATTCCCCCCTTGTCCTCGAAAGTCCCGATGCCTGGAAGCAGTTCCTCCGATCAAAAGGAACGACCACCGTCGTTTCCTGGCCTTGTGGTGATCACGGATCGGAGGAAGAGACGGATATCAAACTCATCGCAGAAGCTGAAGGTATAAGAGCGTTTCATTTGCGTTATACCTGTGGCGGTGCCGGGGGTGGCAGGTTTCTTGAGAGGAAAGAACAATGATACACCCGAAGAGATTCTTTACTGGTTTGTGATTTGAGGTCACTGATTCGTGAGCATGTGACGAGCAGAAACATATGATGGCAGTTCACGTTGATTCCCGATCATCATAAGCATGCCGAAAAAATGAATCAGATGAGGCGATAAGACAATTGAAATAGAAAAAAGAATAGCAGCAAAAGAGAGGGGATTGCTTTCCCTTTTGCTGCTATTTCGTAGAAGCGCGGATGCTCGTTGAGGCCGGAGCGTTATTACTTGTTTGTTTTGAACCTCTTGTCGGGAGTTCCATCCTTTTTGAGCGGTCCGGCGGCTTTGGCTGAATCCTTTTTAGCCGCTTCCTTGTTGGCCTTGAACCTCATGTCAGGAGTGCCATCTTTTTTGAGCGGAGCGGCAGCGCCGGTCGCAGGCGTTGCGGCTGACTTTGCCTCAGGCTTTACAGCAGATTTGGCTTCAGGTTTTGCGGCCGGTTTTTCAGCGGGCTTGGCCTCAGGTTTTGTGATTGCTTTGTCCGCCGGTTTTTCGGGGGCCTTTACGGCTGGTTTTGCTTCAGGCTTTGCGGCCGGTTTTTCAGCAGGTTTGGCCTCAGGTTTTGCCATAGCTTTGTCAGCCGGTTTGGCTTCAGGCTTTGCGGCCGGCTTTTCAGCGGGCTTGGCCTCAGGTTTTGCTATAGCTTTATCCGCCGGCTTTGCTTCAGGCTTCGCAACCGTTTTTTCCGCAGGTTTGGCGGCAGGCTTTACAGCTGCTTTATCTTCTTTTTTTTCCGCAGGCTTAGCGGTTTCCTTTTTCACGGTTTTCGCCTTATCCGTCTTTGCCGGAACCGGTTTCTGCTCTTCGTTGGCAGCGAAGGTTTTCGTCGGACCGAATGCAACGGAGAGGAAGAAAACCAGGGCCAGAAGTAGTGCTGATTTTTTCATGATTTTGTGTTTTTGTTCGTTGAACAACAGCTCAATAATTGTTCCTGGAAATACAATAACTGCTTTGAGGGGGGATTGATAGTTAAAACTTACATAATTTTTTTGCGTAGTAAAAATATCGGAAATGTCTGATATTATACGATCAATTTACTCTAATTCGTATGCGTTCCGGTTTGGATTTACATCAAAACTATGGATACACAGGAAACTTGGGTATGTTCAAATAAGGTTGAATTTGCAGTTTCGAACCAGAATCTTCAGTGCATGAGTTTCCACACCCAGGCTGGACGACAGGGTGGTGAAGGTCTTCAAACCATTTTTATGAAAAACGATATCGAGTTTATGAGGTTGGCCTTTGAGGAGGCCTTGAATAGTTACAATGAGGGTGGCATACCTGTTGGTGCTGTGATAGTTGAAAACGGCAAAGTCATTGCCCTGGGCCATAACAAGCGGGTCCAGAACGGTGATCCGGTCTCACACGGAGAGATTGACTGCATAAGGAGTGCGGGGAGGCGGAGCCGGTATGACGATGTCACACTTTATACTACGCTATCTCCGTGCATGATGTGTTCAGGCGCAATCCTGCAGTTCGGGATCAAGAGGGTTGTCGTCGGAGAAAACAGGAACTTCAGCGGCAATATTGAATTCCTCGAGAAGAACGGCGTCGAGGTACTTCTCCTGAACGACTCGGAGTGCGAACGGCTCATGAAGCGTTTCATCATGGACCATCCGGATTTGTGGGACGAGGATGTGGCAGGCAAAACCTGAGTTACATTTTGAGCGGCCGGGGAATGATTTCTAATGATCCGATCTGATGTGGATAAAATACAACGTAGCGGGATAACGGGGGCAGAATCGAAAGCAGCGTTTTCTGACCATTTTTCCACAGTCTCTGAAAAATATGCCGCTTATCGTCCTTCATATCCTGATGCCCTTTTCGCATGGCTCGCCTCTGTTGCCCCAGCTTGCAGACTGGCATGGGACTGTGCGACCGGGAGTGGTCAGGCTGCGATGGGACTTGCTTCTTATTTCGAGCGGGTGGTTGCCACCGATGCCAGTCTGGCCCAGGTCCAGAGTGCCAGGAGACATTCGCTCGTCGAGTACCGGGTAGCGCTTGCGGAGTCTTCGGGGCTGGAAGATAACTCTGTTGATCTGGTGACTGTCGCACAGGCGCTTCACTGGTTTGATATGGAGCGATTTTTTATTGAGGCTCGACGTGTCCTTGTCGAAAACGGCATCCTTGCGGTTTGGGCCTATGGGCCGCTTGTCGTCGAGGGTGACGAGATCGATTTGATCGTGCAGAGTTTTTATTCTGAAGTTGTCGGCCCATTCTGGCCGGCGGAACGGGCTATTGTGGATTCCGGCTATCGAGATGTTTTACTGCCCTTCAAGTCTGTCGACGTTCCGATTTTCGATATGAGGATCTCCTGGGATCTGCATGAGTTACTCGGTTATATCCGTACATGGTCGGCGACAGCCCGCTTTATCGAGGTCAATGGTACCGATCCGGTATCTCAACTCGGCAAGCAACTTTCTGGATACTGGGGTCCAGCGGATTGTCGCAGAATCATCAGTTGGCCACTTGTCGTACTGGCAGGACGGGCTTAATACCGGTTACTGTCCCGTTAAACCTCCGCTGAAAACAGGTCTACCGGACTTGAATACACAACGGACATCCCCGCAAGCATAAGCATCAGGGAATTATGCATCCGTTCGTAACCGCTCATGAAGCGATGCAGGGACGAGTGACCTGATTTGTGGGAAGGGACGCGTATATCGACGTAAATTCCTCATGAGGGGCTCAACTGAGCAGCATGGTCAACCTGTTTCTGTCGTTCAGTCGCTGGTAATCGATGCTTCGAGTCATACTGCGGATGCCGGTCGGCTCTGAGCCATCGGCAGGCAGATTTTTTTCGAGGGGGTTGAATGCCGTACCCACGCTTTCGAATACCAGCTCTACACTCGATTTCTTCTCCGAATAGGCGAGCGTCATATCGACAGGGGAGGTCGAAAGATGAGGTTTGTACATGTTCAGCATCTCTTCGACGATCGACAAAAGGTTCTGTCGGGTTTTCACCGGCAGGATCTGCTTCTCACAAAAGGCTTCTATTTCAGATTGTATCGTAAAGATGTCATACGCCGGTGAGGTGATATGATAGTTGATGCTTCGAATCCTGTGGATGAACGCTTTCGTTTTTTCCTTCTGCGGGTTGTTGAATATCTGCTCAGGCGTCCCTTCTTCATAGATGACTCCATCGTCAATGTACAGTACCCGGTGTGAAACATCCCTTGCAAAGTCCATTTCATGGGTGACGATCACCATGGTCATGCCGCCCCTGGCCAGTCGCCGTATGACCGAAAGCACCTCGCTGACCATGGTCGGGTCCAGTGACGAGGTCGGTTCGTCAAACAGGATGATTTCCGGATCCATGGCCAGGCAGCGGGCAATGGCTACCCTCTGTTTCTGGCCGCCTGAAAGTTCATCCGGAAAGTTTCCGGCCTTTTCGGCCACTCCTACCAGCGTGAGCAGTTCGATTGCCTTGCGTTCCGCCTCCTGCCTGGGTTTGCCCAACAGCTTGATTGGGGCGATTGTCAGGTTCTCCATGACGGAGAGGTGATCGAACAGGTTGAACGACTGGAACACCATGTTCATTTTCTGGCGTATCTTCGGCACGTTCGTCTTCGGGTCGAGCAGGTCGACCCCGTCGATCCGTATTGAGCCTCCGCTTGGTCGTTCAAGCAGGTTGATGCAGCGCAATAACGTGCTTTTTCCCGTTCCGGACGGACCGATGATCGAGATGACTTCACCCTCACCTATTTCGATGTTGATGTCTTTCAGTACGGTGAGGGGCCCGAAGTTTTTCGAAAGATGCTCTAACTTTATCATGCGCCTTGAACCTGCTTTCTTCTTAGTTTTGGATCCGCCAGCTTTTCGACATTCTCAAGTGCGAGCATGACTACCCAGGAGATGAAAATATAGAGGACTGCCACCATGACCAGCGGGAAGAAGGCATCGAACGTGCGGCTGCGGATGATGTCGCTGGCTTTCGTCAGATCCTGCACGGCGATATAGCCGACCACGGAGGTCATTTTGAGGAGGGAAATAAACTCTCCCTTGTATACCGGCAGTATGCGCCGGATAGTTTGCGGCAGGATGATGAACAGGATCGTCCTGAATTTCGTGAAACCCATGGCAATGCCGGCCTCCATCTGCCCCTTGTCTATGCTGTTGATGCCGGCCCGGTATATCTCGGCCACGTAAGCGGCGAAATTCATCCCGAATGCAATGATCGAAACAGGCACCGGGCTGATGTCCACCGAGGCGAAAACGACATAGTACATCAGCATCAGGGAGACCAGAAGGGGAGTTCCCCGCTGGATGAATATGTATGCTTTGGCTGGGATATTAAGGATCGGATTGCGGGACATTCGCATGAAGCAGACCAGTGCGCCAAGGAACGTTCCCAGGACCGTCGAAAGAACCGCGATTATGGCCGTGGTTTTCAGGCCGCTCACGATCAGGAGGTATCGGTTTTCCTCTATGATGTTGCTGTGAAAGCTGTTGGCGAGGCTGGTGAAAAATGCAGGCGTACCAGTTTCCGTTTTGTCATGATCTGCAGATGCCGGCGCTGAAACCGTTGCGCTGCCTGGGGTCTGGTTTCCGGCACCCAGGCTTTCGGCATGGGCGGATGCAGGCAGGAAAGCGCGGCTTGCTGCAGAAATCAGTTGCTCTCCCTGCGTATGAGATGCGGCAAAGAGCATGCTCCCTCCCAGAATGAACAGCAACAGATATCTAACGGTCGATTTTACCATCGAGGTAATTTTAAAGGTGTATTTCAGTTCGATTTTCCCGGCCGGTCATCCTGAATTGCAGACAGTATATGCCGTATCCATGAAATGCACAAGCCGCCGTGTTTTCATGTGTGTCGTCCCGGCGGCTTGCTTGATCATCCATGCCTTCCGGAGGGCTTGCGCCGGTTCCGGGGAGCTGTCAGATACAGTTATTCCTTTACGAGCGCGGCGATGCCTCCGACATAATAAGGATCGGAGAAGAGAACCTGCTTCGACCGCTCTTTCGTGATGGTGATGCATGCGGCAATCATGTCGACTTTGCCCGACATCAGAGCAGGGATCATCCCGCCGAAGTCCATGTTGACGACCTCGAGTTTCTTGCCGAGCTTGTCGGCGACGTATCGGGCCAGCTCGATGTCGTATCCGACTATCTCACCGGATCCGTCCACGAACGAAAACGGTTCGGTCACACTCGCCGTCCCCAGCCTCAGCACGCCGTTCGTTCCTGTTGACGCGATCTTGGGCATCGGAGCAGGGCTTCCCGTTTTGGGGAACCAGCGCTTCATCATCTGATCGGTCGTGCCGTTGTTTTTGAGCTCTTTTACCACAGAATCGATGGCTTGCTTCAATTCCGGATCATTCTTACGCACGGCAAACCCGTAATTGTCGACGGTGATCATCTCCTTAAGCACAACCATGCCGCCGTTTTTTGCAGCTATGTTCTGAAGGATGGGCTCATCATAGGCGGCGGCATCAGCTTTTCCCGCTTTGACGGCAAGCGCGGCATCGAGGACAGTATTGAAATACTTGAACCTGGCTTTGGGAAGCTTTGACAGAACAAGCTGGTCGGCAACCGTGCCGGTAGGAATGGCGAACTCTTTGCCCTCGAGCTGCTGTAACCCGGTGACTTTCTCCCTCTTGCCGCATCCTGAAAGGCTCAGGCATGAGAACAGCAATGCCATTACAATTTTGAAGCTGTAGCTCCTCATAATGATTCTCCTCTTGTTCTTTTTGACTCGGAAATTTCAAAAACGACTCATCGTTACCTTACTTAAGCCCTGGTACGACTGGTAGCGGAGTCTGGCAAAAACGTCGATTATCCTGGCAGCGCCTTTAGAACGTCCCGTCCGAAAAATCCTGTTTCGGCCAGTTTTTTGGCTGATTTGTCGGATACGCAGAAGGTGCCGGGATCAGTTCCTATGCAGCGCACGGCAAAGCGCAGCGAAAGTCCGGTTTCAGGTTTGACGCTGACGGGCAGGAGCAATACGTCTGAAAGGATCAGGGGGCGCAGGAACGGTATCATCTATCAGAATCTTGCTGATGTTATCGTTGCGGTGTTTTGCAAATATACTTCATACGCCACTTCTTGCGGCACAAAATCGGTCGCAAGGCTCATTCTGTTCTGCATTCTTTACTCTTTTTCCATCAACATTTCAGACTCCTTCCGACGAGTGCGTTTTGTTCATGTTTTGTGCTGTGAGTTATTAAAATAAATGCTACTTTCCCACACGTCTTATCATAACCATTACAGAATACACGCAACTATGAATTTCAATCCGTGGCACCACGTCGAGATCGGGGAAAATTGTCCGAATGTTGTGAATGCGATTATCGAAATTTCAAAAGACAGCAAGACCAAGTACGAGCTGGACAAGAAGACCGGCATGCTGAAGCTTGACAGGGTTCTTTTCTCGTCGATGCTTTATCCCGAGAACTATGGTTT
>DATMYL010000021.1:0-15001 GCA_035560975.1 Chlorobaculum sp.
TTATCCATGATAATGCCAAGCTGGAGCCTGGCGCTCCCGGCAATGCAATGAACCGGCATCATCTTGACTTATGAGACAGCCTCGAGGAAGAGATAAGGATACCGATCCCGACACATCGGGACAAACGGAACGATTCAATCGTGTAACACAAAAATAAATTGAGCTACCAATGAGATTAGCAGTCAACGTCGACCATATAGCAACCCTGCGCAACGCCAGAAACGAAGGGACCCCCGATCCCGTGGAAGCGGCGCTCCTTGCCGAACAGAACGGGGCATCGGGCATCGTCTGCCACCTCCGTGAAGACCGCCGCCATATCCGGGACAACGATCTGGCAAGGCTGAGAAGGGCAATCGCCACGAAACTGGACCTCGAAATGGCCATGACTCCGGAGATGAAGTCGATCGCTCTGGCTACCCGGCCCGAGCTGGTCACCCTGGTACCGGAAAAACGCGAGGAACTGACCACCGAGGGCGGATTTGCCATCAAGGCCTATTACGCACAGCTCGTGGAGTTCATCAAGCCTCTCAGGGAAAATGGGATCGGGGTCAGCATGTTCATCGAACCGGAACATGAAGCGATCGAACTCTCTTTAGGGGCCGGAGCGAACATGGTGGAACTGCACACAGGGAAATACTCGCTCTGCACGAGCGACGATGCGAAAGCCCTGGAACTCGACAGAATCCGCTCGGCTGCACGTTTCGCAAAAAGTGCCGGACTGTCCGTCGTAGCCGGCCACGGCCTGACCGTCTGGAACATCGCGCCATTCAGGGAGATCCATGAAATCGAAGAGGTCAGCATCGGACATGCGATCATGGCCCGCGCCATACTTATCGGCCTGCCGGCCGCCGTCCGGGAAATCCTCGACATCATCGGGCGGTAACGACATGAATCCGCAACATACCCGGACCGACAGGCCTCTTTCGATCAACGTCGTCCTTGCCACATGCAACCCGGACAAGGTCCGTGAGCTGCAGCCCATGCTCGACAAGGTCTCCCCTCTGCTCAAGGTCTGGTCGCTGAACGACCTTTCGCTCTGGCCGGAAATCGAGGAGACCGAACCGACCCTCGAAGGCAATGCCCGGCTCAAAGCCGAAACGGTCTTTTCACTGGTGGAATCCAAGTTTCCCTGGCTGATCGTGCTGGCCGACGACACAGGACTTGAAGTGGACTGTCTCAATGGGGCTCCCGGCGTCCGTTCTGCGCGCTTTGCACCAGTTCCGGAGGGAAATTCTCCGACTTACGAAGACAACGTCCGCCACCTCATGAAACTGATGTCTGGAAGTGTCGAACGATCCGCACGATTCAGGACCATCATCGCCATGAAAGGAAGGCTGCCGACACCCGAAGGAGATGCTGCGAGTATCGAAGAGACCGCCGAAGGAAGAATCGAAGGCTCGATCACCACCGAAAGGATTGGTAAAGGCGGGTTCGGCTATGACCCGGTCTTCATGCCGAAAGGAATGGAAAGAACGTTTGCCCAGATCAGCCTGGAAGAAAAAAACAGGATCAGCCACCGTGCCCTGGCCGTCGCAGAAGCCGCCGGACGCATTCGTGATATCCTGGTCAGATACGGCATTTCATCAACCGAAACTGAAACAGGAACCCTCCCATGAATCTCTTTCAGGCGATCATCCTGGGCATAGTGCAGGGCCTTACCGAATTTCTTCCCATCAGCAGCTCGGCGCACCTCCGGATTGTCCCGGCCCTTTTCGGATGGGATGATCCCGGGGCTGCATTCACGGCCATCATACAGATCGGAACCCTCGCGGCGGTACTGATCTATTTTGCCAAAGACATCGCCTCGATCGCCGGAGCTGTCCTCTCCGGGATCCTCAGGGGCAAACCATTCGAAACGCACGAAGCGAAAACAGGGTGGATGATCGTCGTCGGCACCATTCCGATCGTAGTGTTCGGCCTGCTTTTTAAAAACAATATCGAAACGACCTTCCGATCGCTGTATTGGGTCTGCAGCTCGCTGCTCATCTTCGCCGTCGTGCTCTCTCTGGCCGAACGACATACAAAGACCCGCCAACAGCAAGGGCTGAGGGGCAAAACCATCTCCGAAGTCGGCTGGAAAGAGGCTATCGTCATCGGGCTTGCACAGAGCATCGCGCTCATCCCCGGAGCATCCCGTTCCGGCGTGACCATAACCGGCGGACTTTTCACCAATCTCGACCGCGAAACGTCCGCACGGTACTCCTTCCTGCTCTCGATTCCCTCGGTCTTTGCTGCAGGTATATACGAATTATATAAAACCAGGGCACACGTCATGGCCTCGACTGACAACATGACCAACATCGTCGTGGCTACCTTATGCGCATTTGTCGTCGGCTACCTCTCCATCGCTTTTCTGCTCAACTACCTGCGGCGTCACACCACGAATGTGTTCATCGTATACAGGGTGCTTGCAGGCATGGCAATCCTCGCAATGATCGCATCCGGAAAACTTCTCCCCTGACATCTTTACCAAAGAATTGACGACGTTTTCTGCAACTTTCATGCTGAAAAAAAGATTCTCATTTCTGTGATCGACGAGGGATTTTTTATTATATATGATCATAAAGAATACACATTAAACTAAACCTTGGGCCATGCCATACAGCTCGTCAGGTGTAGGGCATAATGGCTTTGATAAAGCGGACTTACACATACATACCAAATGTTCGGACGGACTCTTCACTCCGGATGAAATCGTGCGTAAGGCGGTTAATGCCGGACTGAAAGCCATCAGTATAACTGATCATGATTCCGTCGCAGGTATAGACCTAGCAAAGCCATTAGCACTCGAAACGGGCCTCGAGCTTATTCCCGGTGTAGAAATGAGCTCGGCCTATAAGGGATATGACATTCATATCCTCGGTTACTTCTTCGATTATCAGCAATCAGAGCTGAAAGTTTATCTGGACCACTGCCGCCGTCTGCGCACTGAAAGAGCCGAACGGATGGTCCAGAAACTCGCAAAAATGGGCGTCAAGATAGAGATCGAACAGATCATCATGAAGGCCCAGAACGGCAGCGTCGGTCGCCCGCATATCGCAGCGGTGCTACAGGACGGTGGTTTTGTCAAAAGTTTCAGCGAGGCGTTCAGCAAATATCTCGGTTCGCACAGTCCGGCATATGTAAAAAGCATCGAAACGCATCCCGGCGAGGTCATCAGGCTGATAAACGAAGCCTCGGGCCTTTCATTTCTGGCCCATCCTGCGCAGAACGTACCCGATGAAATTCTAAAACAGCTTATCTCTTTCGGACTCGACGGACTGGAGATCATCCACCCTTCGCATGACACTTATCGTCAGAACTATTACCGGGAAATCGCCAACGAGTACTTCCTGCTCTTTTCAGGAGGATCCGATTACCACGGGCTCAAGGATCATGAAGACACGTTTGGTCATGTATGTATACCTTACGAATGGGTCACCAAGATGAAAAGCCGCCTCTCTCCAGCAAAAAAAACGTAACCGCGCGTATTATGGGATACCCCCTATGGTGTGAATACAGCATGCTTCCAGGAGATATCGAATCCTGCCGGAGCTTGTAATGTTTTCACCTCGAATTTTATCAGTAAACCGTGGAAAGAATGCTTCAAGTTTTGCTATACTTGCCTCACCTATAAGCTGCCGTATCCAATCCATAGATGATTTTTGAAGAACTGATGCCCAACCAATGCCACTGACCTTCATCAGATCCCAGGGAAACCGGGCGATCATACAACTGAAAGAGTTCCTTCTGACCATGCAGGAGTTCTTTTTTTTCTCGGTCAGGGCCTTTGCGACCATGCCAAAACTCAAGAAGTACTGGCGGGACTTCCTTGATCAGGCAGCCATATGCGGTGCAGATTCTATACCGATCGTGCTGGTCAGCTCGATTTCGATCGGTTCATTGCTGGCAATCGAGGTCGGAAACCTTCTCGAGGAGTTCGGCGCCAAAACCATGCTCGGACGCTCGACAGCCCTTTCGGTCATAAGGGAACTCGGCCCGCTGCTGATGGGACTCATGCTCTCTGCACGATACGGTTCGCGAAACGGCGCCGAGCTTGGCGCAATGAAGATATCCGAACAGATCGACGCACTCAGGGCATTCGGCACTGACCCTGTCGCCAAACTGGTCATGCCCCGCCTGGTAGCCGCACTCGTCATGTTCATCCCCCTGACCGCCCTGGCCGATTTTTCCGGACTTCAGGCTGCGGCACTGCTTGCCCAACATTATCACAAGATCGACCCCGGCATATTCTGGAATGCAGTCTATCCCAGACTCGTGGCGAAAGATTTCGTCGTTGGATTCCTCAAGGCGCCCGTTTTCGCCATCATCATCACCCTTGTAAGCAGTTTCAACGGTTTTTCGGCCCGAGGGGGAACGGCCGGCGTCGGAAGATCAACCATTAAAGGCATCGTCGTTTCGTCAGGCCTGGTGCTGATCGCCAATTTCTACGTCTCGAAGATCGTCCTGGAAAACATGTAGTTGTATGATTGAACTCAGGAACGTCACGCTGAAATACGGCGAAAAAACAATCCTCGACAAAGTATCGATCGAGGTCAGGGACAACACGATCAAGGCGATCCTCGGCCCGAGCGGCGTGGGCAAGAGCACGATCCTGAAGCTGATGCTCGGGCTGATCAAGCCGAACAGCGGACAGATTCTTGTCGACGACGTGGACATCACCCATTTCAAGGAGATCGATCTTTACCCCATCAGGCGGAAAATGGGCATCGTATTCCAGGGTAACGCCCTTTTCGATTCGTTGACCATCGGCCAGAATTTCAGTTTTTTCCTTCGGGAAAACCTGCGCCTCCCTGAAGATGAAATTGAAAGAAGAGTCAGTGAACAAATTAAGTTCGCCGGGCTCGAAGGTTACGAAGACCAGCTTCCCGAAAGCCTGAGCGGCGGAATGCGCAAGAGGGTCGCCATCGGCAGGGCGCTGATCTTCAACCCCAAGATGATCCTCTTTGACGAACCGACGGCCGGACTGGACCCGGTCAGTTCGAGAAAAATCCTGAACCTGATCACCGACCTGCGCAACAATAACGGCCTTGGTGCCGTGTTCGTAACGCACATCATCGACGATGTTTTCGCCATAGCCGACCATGTCGCCGTGCTCTATCAGGGCAAGTTCATCTTCGATGACGTCACCGAAAAGCTGCATGAATCTGAACATCCTTTCATCAGGTCCATCCTGTCTGATAAAATTCTTGAAATTTAATACCACCGATCCAGACGCTGTATGAAAAACCCGAAAGAACTTAAATGGAGCGACCTTAAAACCGGGATCTTCTTTGTGCTCGGCCTCGGCTTTGCCGCATATCTCGGCATAGTCATCGGCAAGAACACGAGCATCCTTTCCGGCGTCACGACCATCAGGATCATGTCGAAAAATGTGGACGGTCTGGCCGAAAACAATTTCGTGTCCGCAGCCGGTAAAAAAATCGGCACGGTTTCGAAGCTCAATTTCGTGATGAACCACGACTCATTGTACGTAGTGGCCGACCTGAAACTGCGCAATGAGTTCTCCAGCCTGGTTACCAAGGACTCGAGAGCCTCTATCCGCTCTCTCGGAGTGCTCGGTGACAAGTACGTCAACATCGAGACAGGAACCGGTGCGCCGGTCAAAGAGGGGGATTACATCAGGCTCGAGGAGAGCGGCGGAATGGCTGGATTGACATCTAACGCAACGAAAACTCTGGAGAAGCTCAACACGCTCCTCGACCAGCTCAACGGCGGCAAAGGCCCTGCAGGCAGGCTCATATCGGACGAGAAGATGGGTGCCGATCTGCAGGAGACCATTGCGAACCTGCGCAAAACCTCGAACGAGCTGAACCACTTCAGCGGAGAACTTTCCAACGGCAAAGGACTCCTTCCAAAGCTTATGAAGGACAAGTCTCTGGCCGACGACACCGAACAGACGATCCAGAACCTGAAAAACGCCGCAGCCCAGACCGAAACGCTGATGAAATCGCTCAACAGCGACAAGGGATCCCTCGGCAAGCTTAACTCCGACCCGGCACTCTACAACAACCTGAACCGGACAATGGTCTCGCTGGACTCACTGCTGATCGACCTGAAAAAGCAGCCCAACAGATACGTTCGCTTCACGCTGTTCTAACCTTTTCCGCTCGGACGATGCGAACAATTCGCACGATTTTCACCGCCCTCCTTGCACTGGCCGCACTGTTGAGCGCAGCTCCTGCAGGGCTTTCGGCCCGGGAGTTCCCCCGGCTTGATTCGCTGATGAACCGGGCAGTAAAGGACAGCGTCTTTCCGGGAGCCAGCCTTGCGGTCATTTACCGTGGCAAGGTGGTATTTCACAAGGCATTCGGACACCTGACCTACGATCCGAAAAGCGCCCCCGCAGATACTACGACAGTCTACGATGCCGCATCACTGACCAAAGCGGTCGTCACGACGAGCATCGTCATGCAGCTTGTCGAACGGGATTCCCTCGACCTCCAAGCTCCTGTAGCCCGATACCGGCCAGGCTTTGCCGCCGCCGGCAAAGGTCGAGTCACGATGGAGCAGCTCATGCGGCACGAATCGGGACTCAGGGCCCACACCTTCTTTTCAGCATCCTGCCGGACACCCGAAGAGATATTCAATGCCATCGAAAAGGACTCCCTGAGCTATCAGCCAGGAACAAAGACCGTTTACAGCGACCTGGGCTTCATCCTGCTCGGACGGATCATCGAATCCCGGACCGGGAACACTCTCCCTGCCAGCTTCCATGCCCGATTCAGCGACCCGCTCGGCATGAGCTCTACCATGTTCAACCCGCCTTCTGAAATCCTGCCGCGAATCGCGCCGACTGAACACGACGCGAAATGGCCTTTGACCTCTCCCCGCCCGCTGGTCAACGACCAGAACGCGGCGCTGCTTGGCGGAGCGGCTGGCCATGCGGGACTTTTCACGACGACCGGCGATCTCTGCACCATGGTGCGCATGCTCATGAACGAAGGGCGTTACGGGGGCAAGAGCTATATCCGCCCCGAGACGGTCAGGATGTTCCTGAAGAAATCAGAGTCACAGAGGGCAATCGGCTGGGACATGGTCACGCCCGGCGGAAGCTCATCGGCGGGAACCCGCTTCTCAAGCTCATCCTGGGGCCACCTCGGCTATACCGGCACCAGCATATGGGTCGATCCGGAAAAGGAGCTGGCCGTCATCCTGCTCAGCAACAGGGTCTGGCCAAAAGAAACGAACATCAGGATCCGCAAGTTCAGGCCCATCCTGCACGATACGGTCGTCGAGTGCCTCGAAAAAGAGGACCTGAAAAAGCTTTGACCGCCAATCCACGTCCTGCCGGAAAAAAACTGATACCATGCCTGAGGCAGGGATAACATCGCGTTCACAACGAGGGGACCCTGGACATTTTCGTGATCCCGATGTTTCGGGAAAGAATTTCGATTTCGATCTCAGGCGAAAATACCCTGCATCGGCACGATCGGCAACGGCGTCCTGCGCAGCGACTCCAGGAACGATATGGCATTGACGGCCATGCGCCCGGTGAATGCCGCCGCCTCCATCAGGAATACCGGAGCCTCAGTAGATACCCAGTCGCCGGCAAGGAAAAGATTGGGATAAGGCGTATCGATTCCGGGCCGCGACGCATGATCTCCCGGCGCCCAGCGTGTGAAGTTGGACTGAAGCATGAACAGTTCATGCAGCACCTTCGCCTGCCGCGTTTCAGGGAACATCTCGTGCAGTTCCCGCAGCATCGTGTCCCTGATCTCCGATTCAGGCCTTACCTGCTCCGGCGCGATGGCGTATGCATGAAGCTCCACGACGCACCCGCCGCTCTTGTTCGCCCAGCTGATGAACGGCTCCTGGAAACTCGAATAGATGGTGGCCGAATCGGTGTAGGTATAGCCTGAAACCGTATAAAACGGATAAGTAGCGGAACTGAGAGGGCGGTCGAGCCATACCCGCCAAACCGCATAGGGATCGGCTTCGCCGAGCGAGGCCACCCGCTTTGCGAACTCCGGATTGTCGGAAGGCAGGGTTTTAAACAGTTCACGGGTTCCCCGGACGTTCGACGCCACGATGCAGTAATCGCACGTCAGCGATCCCTCTGCAACGGAGTACGAGAACGGGGCTCCGGCTTCGTGCTCAAGCACGAGATTCTCGCCCTCTTCCCTGACCCTGAGCTTCGCAAGCGGAGCGCCTGGAGGCCCCCCTACGGGCCGCCCTTCCCCGTCAAATCGTCCAGCATGGCAGGGGCACAGGAATCCCTCCGATCCATCTGCCGGCTTTACAGGACACCCCATGTGGGTGCATCGACCGTCATAGGCGACCCAAGATCCTCCATGCCTCGCAACCAGTAGCGGAACCCCGTCGCCGGACTGCCGCTGCAGCCATCCCGATTCAGGCACCTCGCTCCGGAGGATGGTGGCGAGAGGAGCCGTCACGGCAGATCCTGAACCATCGAGATGCACCGTCGCGACCTTGCCGTTCTGCACGGAAAGGCCGGCGGCTTTTCGCCCCTTCATCACTCGAACCCCCATCGCGTTCAACTTCCTCTCCAGGGGATCGATCAGGGCGCTCATGCAGTCCCGAGTCGTAATCCTGAAGGAGAGCCCCTCAGGGCTGCCCATGAAATAGAAGTGGAAATAGCGCATGGCTTCGGCAGCCGAAAGCACTTCCATGCGGTTCATGGTCGCATCGGAGAACGGATGAAGCACCGTATCTACGAACGCCGGAAGCACCTCGCCCCGACGACAGTAGGTCATGAAATCGATATGGTCGTACTCGTGGAAGGTCCGGCCGTACTGGTACCGGAACATCCCGACGACAGGCAACAATCCAGGGTAATCCTTCAGGAACGAGGCGATATCGAGCCGTTTGGACTGCTGCACGACAGATAGAATATTGAACGGGAAAAGTTTCGGCGTCTGTCCGAACACTTCAACCGCCTTGCCGTTGAAAAGCACCGGGTAACCTGGAGATGGCCTGAAGGCATCATTCTTGACTCCCGCCGAGGCGAACATCTCGTTCAGGTTGTAATACTGGTCGAAAAAACCGTGAAATCCATGCTCCACCGGAAACCGCTGTCCGAGAGCATCGATCTCCCAACCAGTCAGCTTTCCGCCAAGTGCCGAAGAGGCTTCGACGAGGGTCACCTCGAAATTCCGGCGGGCAAGCTCGAGTGCTGCGCTGATACCGGCAAGCCCACCTCCGATCACAACAGCTTTTTTTGGAGTCTTGAGCTTTTCGGCAAGCGTAACATCCGCTTTCTCTGCCGTAGGTCCATAATACTGCTTCCTCGGCTGGTAATACCCTACAAGACCGGCGGCGGCAGCCGTCATGACGCCGGCACCCGCACCTGTTCGCTTCAGGTAATGTTTGATGAACTCACGTCGCTGCATGATGGTCGTCGGTGGGGATTCGTGGCGGATCAATCAGTTAATCAATATATTTAACAATAATTGGAGGTTCCGCCAACCATTCCTGCCGGTCACGATGGATTACGTCGCTCCAGCCCTTAAAGAATCTGTCAGGCAAAAAGCCCTGGAACTTGGTTTCCATGCTGTTGGATTCGCCTCCGTCCGCCCGCTAAGCGCTGCAATGGAACGCCTTAGAAACATGATCGCCGAAGGAAGACACGGTGAAATGGCCTACCTCGAATCCGGGATGAACGAGCGTCGGGACCCTTCAATGCTCTTTCCCGGAGCGAAAACGGTCATATCCGTTGCCCTCCCCTGGCCTGAACGGCCCAAACCCTACGAACCGCTGGGTACAATTTCAAGCCATGCGGTCATCCCCGACTACCACCGCACGGTTGGTCGAATCCTGCAGGAGCTTCTGGATTACATCCGATCGAAAAGCATCGTTCCAGTGGGCGGCATGGTTTGCGTCGACAGCGCCCGGGTGTTCGAAAAAGCGTGGGCTGAAGCCGCGGGAACAGGACGTACCGGGAAAAACACGCTGCTCATCGTTCCCGGCGCAGGATCGCGCCTTTTCCTCGGCGAACTGCTGCTCGACCTCGCTATCGAACCCGACGAACCTCTGGAATGGGATCCGTGCGGCAGTTGCACGGCATGCATCGAAAGCTGTCCGACCGGAGCACTGAAGGAAGCCGGACGACTCGACGCCAGGCGATGCATTTCCTATTTGACCATCGAGCTGAAACGTGAGTTTAACGAGCAGGAAGCTGCGATGACCGAGGGTTGGCTCTATGGCTGCGACCGCTGCACAGACGCCTGTCCATACAACGAGAAAAAGCTGACAAGCTCTGAAAGTGTTTTCACTCCGCTGGAAACCCTGGTAAACCTGACGGCAATGGATGCGTTGCAACTCACCGGATCAGCCTTCAGGAAGCTCTTCGCCGGGACTCCGGGAATGCGGCTTGGGCTGAGGAGGTTGAAGCGCAACGCAAGAGCGATTCTTAAGAAGGAAAGGGACCAAAAGGACTTAAGGGACTTAAAGGACATAAATGAAGAACGGTAATTGCCTCTTCTTCACCTTGTGTCCCTTTTCTTTTTTCCCTTCGGTATAGTGCTGTCAAAAGGTCGACGCGTTTACGGTCAATCCGCTCGATATCAGTTTCTCTCTGGGCGCACAGAGAACATTCAACTGATCCATCACATATATTTCGTAATCAAGGGTTTCAAACTGCTGTTTCAGCAACTCATTCTCAACCATCCAGTATTCAATCCAGCACCAGGGTCGAAATCTTTCGATAGACTTTTTGGCACCCTTGAGAACGTCGATCTCCATTCCCTCCACATCAATCTTCAGGAGATCAAGTCCCGGCAGCACGATTTCATCAAGTGTAGACATCTGAACCGTTTCGTGCCCGGTTATCCCCTCCTGGTCAACAAGGCTGACCATTCCGAAATCCTGGGGAAGGCCATAATCAACCGAAGGGACCTTCATCAATCCCGGAGCGCTTCCCAGGCCTTGGTGATATACCCTTATGTTATCGAGATCATTTAACGCTACCGTTCCACAAAGAGCATAAAAAAGCAATCGTTGAACCTCAAAAGCATGAACGGTGCCGCCATTATGCTGAATTGCATTGGCGACCGGAATACTGACAAAACCAATATTGGCGCCAACATCCACAACGACCGAATTGCCAGGCAAAAGATTGGCTATCGTCAGTATGTTCTTTAACTCATGCTCTATATGGGTCGCACCGGTTTTGATCAAACATTCAGCCTGACTTGAACCATGCCTGTTCACAATGAATTTGCCGTGAATCGACTCAATGACTGTGAAATTGTTAACCATTGGGGACTTTCCTTCTCTACCTGAAAAGCGGCTCTGGAAATGACCGGTTAATAAACAAAACCCGGGGGTCTCTCAAGAAAAGGACCAAAAGGACATAAGTGACTTAAAGGACGTAATGAAGAGAGGAAATTGTCTTTTCTTCACCTTATGTCCCTTTGGTCCTTTTCGTCCTTTTGGTCCCTTTTCTTGAATTCAAGCTCAATGCTTGAAATGCCTCATCCCGGTGAACACCATCGCGAGGTTGTTCGCGTCGGCAGCTTCGATCACCTCGTTGTCCCTGATCGAACCGCCGGGCTGGATGACGGCAGTCACTCCGGCTTCAGCAGCGGCAAGCAGGCCGTCGGCGAACGGGAAGAACGCGTCGGACGCCACAACAGAACCTTTGAGGTCAAGACCCACTTCCGAAGCCTTCCAGCGTGCGATTTTCGAAGAGTCGACACGCGACATCTGGCCGGCGCCAACACCGAAGGTCTGGCGGTTCTTGACGTAGAGGATTGTATTCGATTTGATGTGCTTGCAGATCTTCCATGCAAACATGAGGTCGGACAGTTCCTCTTCGGTTGGCTGGCGTTTGGTCACCACCTTGAGATCATCCCTCGAAACGATCTTGCTGTCGCGATCCTGGACCAGCATGCCGAACGGCGTTGACTTGAACTCCCAACCACGTTTCGGCAAGGCTTTTTTCTGGAGGACCAGACGACGATCCTTCTTTTTCATGAGCATGTCGAGCACGCCCTCTTCGAAGGCCGGGGCGATGAGTATCTCGGTAAAGATCTCGTTGACGACTGTGGCCGTCTCCATATCGAGCGGGCGGTTGAATGCGATGATGCCACCGAAAGGAGCCTGCGTGTCGGTCGAGAAGGCCCTGCGGTATGCTTCTGCAAGAGTCGGAGCCTGCGCGACGCCACAGGGGTTGGTGTGCTTGACGATAACCACCGAAGGATCTTCACCGCGAAACTCCTCGATGATGCCTGATGCAGCCGCGATATCGAGCATGTTGTTGTAGGAAAGCTCCTTTCCGTGCAGCTTGTCGAAGATTTCGGCGAAAGAGCGGATTCCCTCGCCGTCGTTCATCCTGTAGAAACCGGCGTTCTGGTGCGGGTTCTCGCCGTAGCGCATGTCGAGCTCCCTTTCGAGCTTCACGGTCATGTTTGCTGCAGCATCCCTTGCCGTTCCTGCTGCGGTCGCCATATAGGCCGCGATGGCCGTATCGTATTTCGAAGTCAGGGCAAACACCCTGGCGGCAAGCGTCAGCCTGGTCGCCCTTGTGGTGGCACCACCGTTGGCTTTCATCTCCCCGAGGACGGTCGCGTAATCAGCTGCATCGGTGATCACTGTCACCGACTCGTTGTTCTTTGCCGCGCTACGCAGCATCGATGGGCCGCCGATATCGATATTCTCGATGGCGTCCTCGAAGGTCACGTCCTGCTTGGCAACCGTCGCTTCGAACGGGTAGAGGTTGACGACCACCAGGTCGATGAACTCGATGCCGTTGTCCTGAGCTGCCTTCTGGTGCTCGGGGTTTTCGCGCACTGCGAGCAGGCCGCCGTGGATCTTTGGATGAAGTGTCTTTACCCTGCCGTCCATGATCTCGGGAAACCCGGTGATCGTTGAAATCGATGCTGCGTCTATCCCTGCGTCCTGAAGGGATTTAAGGGTGCCGCCGGTCGAAAAGATTTTGACGCCCATCGAGGCAAGTTCCCGGCAGAAATCGACGATGCCGGTTTTGTCGGAAACGGAAACGAGCGCCCGCTTGATGACAGGATCAGACATGGGTAGAAAATTTATTTGAGAATGTGTGTGGTGCTGTAAAGGCGGAATTTAAAAAATAATCACCAATTATTTGAGGCGTTTCCTGCTTAGGGGACGCTCACAACTACTTAAACTTTCAACCCCGCCGACAGCAAAATCTTGTTTACCGCAGCCGCAGAAATTCCAAGAAGACGAGCTGATCCCGCAAAGGACATCCCAAGATCCCCCACATACTCTAATGCAAGCCTTTTCCGCAATTCCGAACATATACGAATTCGACTGCCTCCCTGAAGCTCGGACACCTTGACTCCGGCCTCTTCACAGGCCTTCTGCAGCCGTTTTAGGGCTTCCGCCTCTATCGATACCGCCGGCAACCGCTCCTTAACCTTTCCCTGCACTTCATCAAGAATCTCACGCACAAACTCGCTCCCACCAAGAATCCGCTCATCACTGAACTGCTTCAGCCCCCTTTTCCTAAGCGACTTCACCTCCGACCAACCCCCGATCGAACGAATCAAACCGCCTCCGGTCAGTTCCGGCTGACGACCCAGCATACTTGCAGAAGCGACGAAATCCTGATACGATTTCACGGCTGACGCTTCTCGAGTTCCGAAATGCCCAAGCAAGTAGTCTCTATCTTGCCACTCATACCGGATTCTTTTCATCACCGCCGCATGACCGCTCCACCGATACCTTTCCAGTTCCTCAACTGACCTGACAAGACCGGCACGTAAAGGATTGAGATGAATGTAACTGACTAACCTGAGGAAGTATGTCTCCTCCTCACAGACTATCGATTTATAACGGTTCTGAAATACATATCCATGCCGCTGGTGCCTGCGGTTGTAAAAGAATGCATAGCCGGTCAACAGTTTGGACATGAAGGTTGACAGGCCTGATGCGCCGCTTCTCAACAGGATATGCGCATGGTTGCTCATCAGCGCCCATGCATAGACTTTCGTACCGGTTGCTACAGAAACCTTCCCGATGCGGGATACAAAAAAACCTCGGTCTTCGTCGTCAGTAACGATATTTTTCCCTTCAATTCCACGCACCATTACATGATGTAAAGTTCCGGGAGTATCCAGTCTCGCTCCTCTTGGCATAGCATGCTTGATTAGAATTTATAGAGCTTCTCTGTCGTGTAACAACTTGATATGAAATCAGAATCCTAAGTTTAAGTAGTTGTGAGCGTCCCCTGAATTCCTCGACCGGAACGATCCTGGCTAAGCGGGAAAACTAATGCTGAATAAATGCAGCTTCAAGGGCGTCCATCACCCGCTCACGTGTCGGGAAGCTCTGCAAACCGGCAACCACCATGATCAAGGCTGGGATCGCGTTGAGCCAGTAGCGTGGATTGACAGCGAGCGCACCGCTATCCTGGCATAAAAAACAGATTGCCGCACTGAATAGCGACGATGTTTCGAGTGTAGCCATGAATATGACGTTGCTCGATTGATAAAGCTCGATTGCCCGATTGGCGTACTCCTCTGTTGTCGGCTGGGCAGATTTGTCCGTCAGGCGCTCTTTACGAAGGAATAATCCGGAAACATAAACCGCCAGGCTGAAAGCAACGAGCGAATAACAGGCATTGGCAATCGAAAGAACATCCAACCATTTCGTATCCGGCGATGCCAGTCGTACAGAAGAGTGCGTCGAATAAAGGAAGTATATCATCCCATAGAAAAGCGTCAGGCCCAGGATGAGCCCTGATCGCATAACACCCATCGAGCTTATCTTCCCGGCAGTCAAGGCTTTTTCGAGATCCGTTCTTGTCAAACGAACAGTGCTGGTCATGCTGACTTACTGTTTTTAATTAAAATTTTCAGTATTTACACTACAATTTACACATCTATTTTACATCGCACAATAAAAGGACAGCACTTCTATTGACAGGAGATGACGCAAATAGTCCAGAGTTTTCGGCGGATCAGCCGCTGTGAAGGGGAAACTTTTGAAAAGAGGGCCGCTTGATTGCATATTAGAGTAAAACACGTTAACCGCTGCAAGCAATTCACCGGATGCCAAA
>DATMYL010000022.1:0-65544 GCA_035560975.1 Chlorobaculum sp.
CGGTATAATCTTTGGCAGGACGGCGACGGTCGATGTCGGTGGCCTGGTAGCCTCGAGCCTGAATCTGTCGGACAGCGATTATCTGTCATCCAGGCACTCATTCGCCAATGGCGGCAAAGCGGGCAAGATCGAGAATCAGGGAACGATCACGGCCACGCCGGGCGGCGTAGTGGCGCTGATCGCCCCGAAGGTCATCAACGAAGGAAGCATAACGGCCACCAATGGCAGCGTGGCTCTGTTGGCCGGTGACAAGGTCACCGTAGACTTCAACGGAGACGGGCTGATCAGGTACATGGTGGATCAGGGATCGGTGGATGCGCTTGCGGAGAACAGGGGATTGATCCATGCGGATGGCGGAGTTGTCGTGATGAACGCCGAAGCGGCCGATGCGCTGAGCAGGGCGGTGGTCAACAACAGGGGAGTGATCAGGGCGCGTTCGCTGGAGAACAAGGGTGGTCGTATCGTGTTGTTGTCGGACATGGAACATGGTACGACGGTCGTTGACGGACGTATCGATGCTGCTGCACCCCAAGGCGGCAACGGCGGGTTTGTGGAAACCTCTGGAGCAAAGGTCATCATCGGAGCCTCTGCGGTTGTGGATACCCGATCAGCTTCGGGCAAAACGGGTACCTGGCTGATCGACCCCAGCGACTATACCATTGCAGCATCTGGAGGAGATGCCACGGGTACAGATATCAGCAACTGGCTTGCCACTTCTGACCTCATTATCAGCACCGCGACCATGGGCCACTCAGGCGGCAACGGCGACATCTTTGTGAACGATAATGTGCGATGGAGCGGCGCCAATAGCCTTACCCTGAATGCAGAGAGAAACATTTCGATCAACAGTATCATAGGCAACACCTCTGGTAGTGGTGCGCTTATCCTGAGAGCCGACCTCAATGGCACCTCGACGGGGTCGGTAAATGTCAACTCCGGCGGCTCGATCAACAGCAGCGGTGTTGTATCGATCTATTACAATCCGTCCGATTACACGAATCCCACTGCATATGCAAACTCCGGGACAGGTACGCTTACGGCCTATATGCTCGTAAACGATATCGGTCCGGAATCTCCAGTATCTGGCAGCAGGGGTCTCCAGGCAGTGAGTCAAAACCTGTCAGGCAATTATGCACTGGGAAAAGACATAGACGCAACAGGGACATCGTCATGGAACTCCGGTGCCGGTTTTATGCCGATCGGGGATGATGTCAATCAATTCACCGGTATTTTCGATGGCCTGGGACACAAGATCACGGGGCTTACGATCGATCGCAGCGATACGAATTATATCGGTCTATTCGGTTATACCGGGAAGACTGCCAGAATCTGCAACGTCGGTGTGGTTGGTGGAAATTTTTCCGGTGGCCTGTCTAACAGTTATATCGGTAGCCTGGTAGGCGAAAATGTCGGCGGCACCATTTCCAACTGTTACAGCACTGCTTCGGTTACCGGCAACCAGAATGACAGCAACATCGGCGGTCTCGTGGGCAGTAATAATGTTGACCCCGACGATTTAAATATTGTTGGTACTATTTCCGACTCATACAGCACGGGTCAGGTGACTGGCCGTGGGAATGATAGCAGCATTGGTGGTCTGGCAGGTTATAATTCCGGCACCATCAGCCACTGTTACAGTTCCGGCCAGGTAGCCAGTTCCGGCGAATATAACTACATCGGCGGTCTGGTGGGGTATAATGATTTTACCATAGACAATTCCCACAGCAATGCGCAATTGGATGTCGACGGAATCTGCGACGTAGTTGGTGGTTTGGTAGGATTTAACGGTTACACGATCAGGGATTCCTTCAGTGCGGGTTCAGTGATGGTGTCCGACAATGGAAGTAAAAGTATGGTTGGTGGCCTGGTAGGGCTTAATAGCAACGAGATAACCAATTCTTTCAGTACCGCTTCTGTCAGTGGCAGCAATACTGCCGATGATAAACAATTCATCGGCGGCCTGGTCGGGATGAATGATTCAGGGACCATTAACACATCCTACAGCACTGGCCCGGTGGGCTGGAGCGGCGGATCTCATGTCTATGTCGGGGGACTGGCAGGTTATAATGACAATGGCGTTATTGAATCTTCTTATAGCACAGGCTCGGTGACTGGGAGTGGTTACAACAGCTACGTCGGCGGTCTGGCAGGATATAATGATAATATTGATTCCGGCCATATCTCCTGGTCGTACAGCACTGGTACGGTGACTGGTATCGGCAGCGGAGCAGAAAACTGCGTCGGTGGCCTTGTGGGGCAGAATTACTACGGCACGATCACCGGATCTTACAGTGCAAGTTCAACGATTGCCGATGGCAACGGGAGTGTCAACTATGTCGGCGGCCTGGTCGGCAACAGTAGCGGCCTCATCAATTACTCATACAGTACCGGCTCGGTGTCGTGTACTGGAGACAGTAAGTACGTCGGCGGTTTGTTTGGCATCAACAGCGGCCTGATCGAATATTGTTACAGTTCCGGCCTGGTGAATGACGGTGTGAGCGAAAGCAATGTGGGCGGTCTGGTGGGTATGAATGCCGGCGGGACCTACAATACGTGCTACTGGGATATGGAAAGCTCTCAACAGTCAACGAGCGATGGCGGGACAGCTCTTGCCACAGCCGAAATGATGCAGTCAGGTTCATTCAACGGCTGGGACTTTTCAGCGTCTACAGGTCAATGGTTCATGGTCGAAGACTGCACCCGGCCGTTTCTGCGTTCGGAGTGGAGCTCGACGATCACCAACGCTCATCAGTTACAGCTGATGAGCATGGATCCCGGTGCAAACTACAAGTTGGCGAACAACATCGATATGGGCGAACTCGCCCTCCCCTCCGGCATGTGGAAGGTCGCTGACCCAATATTGGGCAATGAAGGAGGATTTGTTCCTGTTGGTGATTCTACTACACCTTTTACAGGACATTTCGACGGCCGGAGCCACACGATCACCGGGCTTACCATTAACAGCTCCTTTGACTCAGTCGGTCTTTTCGGTAGTACGGGCAACACTGCAACAATCAGCAACATCGGACTTTACGATGAGAGCATTACCGGTAACAAGGACGACAGTTTCGTCGGCGGTCTTGTGGGGAGTAATAAAGGTTCCATTACCAACTCTTTCTGTATAGGTTCTGTGTCTGGCACTGGATTCGGCATTTCCGTCGGTGGTGTGGCAGGGGATAATGATGGTGCCATTTCGGATTCATACAGCAATTGCCTGGTCACCGGCGTGTTGTACAGCAACCAAAGCAACCTCGGTGGCCTGGTGGGATGGAATAAAATTGGTACCATTACCAACTCCTACAGCTCAGGATCTTTTGACTACGTCGGTTTGAGCGATGGTGGCGGAGCTTATATTGGAGGCTTGGTGGGGAGGCAAGACAGCGGCTCCATTACCAATTGCTACTGGTACTCTGATAACTGGGATACTGAGAAGTTAGGCCCGATAAGAGGAGTAGGATTTGTACAGCCCGACGAAAGTACGGAAGGCTCACTTGTTGAGCCTGTTAAGTTAGGCATTACGGCTCTTTCACATACAGACATGACGCAGTCGGGTTCATTCGTAGACTGGGATATCGCCAATACCGGCGGTTCGAATGCGGTCTGGCGTATTTACGATGGGTATAGCTATCCGTTATTGCGTTCGTTTCTTACACCACTTACTGTAACAGCCGACAGTGACGCCAAGACGTACGACGGACAAGCTTATATCGGCAATTATAGCCATGTCTACTCCATTTCCGGGGCGGTAACGAATGGAACGATCTCCTATTCAAACGACAGTCAGGGTGCAGTCGATGCCGGAACGTATGATATCAAATTAAGCGGATTGTATTCCGTCGATCAGCAAGGTTACGACATCAGTTATGTTGCCGGCACGTTGACGATCCGAAAGGCGGACTACACGAAGATCAGCGGAAACAAGAGCTATGACGGCAGTACGGGCTTCAGCGACGTGATGCTGGAGGGGGTGAACGGAGAAACGTTCAATGTGGAAAAGGCCATAGCCAACAGCAAGGATGTCGCTGACGCAGACCATTTTGTGAGCACGGATGGTATGATCATCGGCAATGGCGTCTCGAAGACCTCGAACTACAACGATCTGGACGTGACGAAGCTGACGGGGACGAACAACAGTGCCACAATAGGCAAGGCAGATTATAAAAAGATCAGCGGAAACAAGAGCTATGACGGTAGCACGGGCTTCAGCGACGTGATGCTGGAGGGGGTGAACGGAGAAACATTCAAGGTAGAGACGGCCACGGCCAACAGCAAGGATGTATTGACGGCCAGCCACTTCGAAAGTGTCGGCGGCACGATCAGCGGTAATGATTCCGGATCGAGGACGGACAACTATAACCAACTGAGCCTGGGATCACTGTCGGGCAATACGGCCAGGATCACGGCAAAAGTCATCAACCTCGACGGCACTAAATACCACGATGGCAATGTCAATTTCATATCATCGAATTTCGGCGTCAATGGCCTTGTTGCCGGCGTCGGATCAGAGTCTCTGAAATTGACGGGAACTGGAATCGTCGCATCGCCCGATGTCTCGGCCGGTAAGCAGGTATTGAACCTTGGTGACCTGGCTTTGATTGATGGTGCAAATGGCGGTTTGCGGACCAATTACACCCTTGATGGCGGAAGTCATTTCGGCACAGTTATCAATAAACCGTACTTTTTTATTCCGAATATTCCACCAAAGGAGCTCGATACAGATCCTGAATCCGTCATGAGACGTCGAAAATTAGAATCGATGCATCCGAAAGATCCGGCTGTAACAACAGGGAGTTATACGTTGCCGCACGGAGGTGCGTTTCTTTGAAACGGGATATTTTCAATCAGGGTAGACCAGTATGTGTTAACTGTTCTGAGATGAAAATCATAAAGGCCGGCTCATGGTGACTGATGAGGCGGCCTTCATGTACAATGATCCTTCCAGAATCAGCTGATCCCGCTGTTCTGGTCCTGCTTACGAGGAGTATGCCTCTGTCAGTAGCAGCAGCTCTGCTTCCCTGAGTTGCTCGGGGGTGTTGATGCCTCGTATTTCGTTGGGGTCGGAGACTTTGAAGGCGCACACTTTTTTCCCTTTGCTGAAGCATATGCCGAAGACGTCTGTGAGGTAGTACTCCTGCTGGGCGTTGTTGTTGGTGATGCCGTGCAGGGCGGAAAAGAGTTCCTTCGCATCGAAGACGTAAACTCCTGAATTGATTTCAGATACTGCCCGTTCCTGTTCTGAGGCGTCCTTCTGTTCGACTATCCTGAGCACCTCTTCGCCGCCGTCGTTCCTGATGATCCGGCCATATCCGGCAGGGTCTGCCATTTCGGCGGTCAGTACGGTCGCAACAGCGTTTCTGGAGCGGTGGAAGTCAAGGAGTTCCTTCAGGGTTCGGGTAGTAAACAGCGGTGCGTCTCCCGAGAGGATGATTATTTCGCCGTTGAAATCCTTCAGGAGCGGCTCGGCCTGCATGACCGCGTGGCCTGTCCCGAGCTGCGGCTGTTGCAGGGCATAGGCGACAGGAAATCGTGCCGTGGCTGCACGTACCATATCGGCCTGATGACCGACGATCAGCACGATCGATTCGGGATCGAGCGACTGGGATTTTTCGATCACGTACTCGACGACCGGCCTGCCGTTGGCCGGGTGAAGGACCTTCGGAAGGTCCGAATTCATGCGAGTGCCTTTCCCGGCAGCCATTATGACCACTGCGAGGCTCATGGGCGTTTCCTTTGTCTGATGATGGTTGAGCTTCAGCCGAGATATTCGTTTTCATCGCCTACGCGGTGGCGACGTTTCGGATTGTTCATCCTGTCGACGATCAACACCATCGGTTTCCATGTTTTAGCCTCTTCACGATCCATTTCGGCGAAGGTCATGATGATGATTTCGTCGCCGGGCAAGGCGCAGCGGGCGGCAGCTCCGTTGAGCTGGATCTCTCTTAGCCCATGGGTTCCTTCGATAATATAGGTCTCAAACCGTTCGCCATTGTTGTTGTTAACCACCAGAACTTTTTCGTTGGCGATCATATCGGCCATGTCGAGCAGTTCCTTGTCGATGGTTATGCTTCCTTCATATTCAAGATCTCCACTGGTCACTATGGCGTTGTGGATCTTCGATTTGAGCATGTGCAATTTCATACTGATGGAAATAGGGTCAGGGTTATTTTGAAACGGCTTCGCCGCTGGCATGAAAAATTTTGTACCGCTTCATGGCTTCATCGCTTTCGAAACCATATCCCCGAACGGTCTGGGATGGTTTGGTGACGGTAACGTTTTTGTCTGACCGGAGCATGCGGTCGCTGTTTGTACGGGTGATATGTTCAGTGCGTATGACGGTGCCGTCGCCGGAGCGGATTACGACATCGCCAAAGGCCTCAATATCCTGATTGTCGTGCACAATTCCCCTTGCTGCGGTCATGAGGGTTGGAGCGTCGCCTTTGCGACTGAATATTGTGACGCTGATTCCCCCATCGATCACAATCTCCTTTTTCTCCCCCTGATGATATTCCGAGGCATGCCGGGCTTTTACAAGCGTCCTCGAGTTGCCGGAGTCCGAGAGGGCAAGGGTGACGTTCCAGCTCTCCTGAGCAGGCAGCTGTTGTCCGGAAAGACCGGATGTCGGCATGCGATGCCCTTTTCGGGGGGCATCACAGCCGACGGTACATGACAGTATGGCCAAGAGGAAAAACGTTGTCCGGTGAGAAAACAAGGGGCGTCCAGGCGAGCGTTACTTGATGTTCAACTGGTCGAGCACCTTGAAGGTGATATCGGACTGTGTATCTCCGTATACCCGGATGTTCTTGTCTAAAATCATGCTGTATCCATCTTTCTTTGCAATCGATTCGACAGCGCCATCGATTTTCTGGCGGATGGGGGCAACAAGATCCTGCTCTTTCTTGGCAAGAGCGTTCGATTTCTCGGCTGCGAGTTTTCTGAGGCTTTCATCTTTACCCTGCAGCTCTTTTTCCTTCGCGGCATCGGCTTTGCCGGTCTTCTGCTTCTGCTTCAGGTAGGTCTGGACAGCGTTCTGGAGATCGCTCTGCATTTTACCGAGTTCGGTGTTGGTCTGGTTTCTCGCAGCACCCATGGTCTGCTCTGCAGTTTTGGTCTCGGGCATCTGCTGGAAAATCTTGCCGTAATCTACTACACCGATTTTCTGGCTGCCGTCTGCGGCAAAAGCGATAGGAGCTGAGTATAGCATGCCCACAGTGAGGGCCATGAGCAAGGAGCGTGAAATGGTCTTGAGTCCTTTGAATTCTGACATTATGCGTTCGGTTAGGGTTTGCAATCAAAAAAAAGCGTCCGGTTCAGATACTAATCATTGAAAGGACACTTTCAAAAGTAATAATTCCGATCATAAAATGCTATTCCCGCAGAGAAAATCGATGTGGTGTCCGACGGATGAGTGAAATAGAGAAAAAGAGCGGCGCGGCTCATCGTTTCAGCATATCACGCAGCCGGAACAACTGTCCGGGTTCCTGTTCGATTGCCCGCTTTATTTCGAGTTCGAACAGATGGACCAGAAGCGTATCGATGGTCAAACCGGTTGACCCTGCAATGATGTCTATATGAAGAGGTCCGTTTTCCAGGGCTTCGATGATGCGCGACTCTTCGCTCGAAAGGCCTGTTGGAAACGACAGCGACTCCTGGTTGGGACGAGTCGCGGCAGAAACCGTCTGGGGGAGTTCGACGATGATGTCGTCGCTCGAGAGTACGGGCTTTGCCTGACATCGCTGGATCAGCAGATTCGTACCGCGTGACGCGCGGGAGAAGATGTTTCCCGGCACGGCGAATACTTCACGGTTCTGTTCGATGGCGCATGACGCCGTAATCATCGAACCGCCCTTGATGTCCGATTCCACGACGAGCGTTCCCGATGAAAGTCCGGAGATCAGGCGGTTCCTCCTGGGGAAATTGCCGGCCACGGGCTCTCGTCCGATCCACTCTTCGGAGACGATGGCCCCATGTTCGAGGATTTTCGGCCAAAGCCTGCCGGCAGGGTCCGTATAGATGTTGTCGATGCCGCACCCAAGGACGGCGATGGTCGTCCCACCGGTATCTATCGCAGTCCGATGCGCCGCCATGTCGATGCCGTAGGCCAGACCGCTGAGAATGGTGTAGCCGCTGTAAACAAGGTCGCGGCAGAAAAACTCGGTGGCCTGTTTTCCGTACGGGGAAGCTTTGCGCGTTCCTACGACGGCAACTGATGTGTTTGAGAGTGCCGATGGGTCGCCACGCACGAACAGCAGCGACGGTGGATCGTAGATCTGCCTGAGCAGCGCAGGATAGGAGTTGTCGAGGATAGTTACGATGGATGCACCGAGCTTTCCGGCGCGTTCGATCTGATCGACTGCCGCTTCATGGGCCTTTCGGCGCCAGGATGTGCTGCCAAGGTTCGATGCGATATCCCGTGCCAGGGACTCGCCGATGCCCGATACCTGCATGAATGCATCGGCATCGGCGTCGAGCAGCGATGAGTCCGGGCCGAAATGGCTTATGATGGCAAGGGTCCTTGCCGGTCCGATGCCGGGCAGCTGCGAAAGTACGAGCAGCAGGAGATCACTTTCGCGTTCAGGGGTAACGCTCATGGTCAGTTTGCTGGGTCTTGATTGTCCCGGATGTTCAGTCTCCCATTTTCAGGCCGGGATCAGCCCTTTTATTCGAGCAGTTCAGAAATCGCGTTTCATGAGTATGCAGGCGAATCCCTTGAGATATTCCCGTCCTTCAACGGAGGGCAGGAGGTCGACTGCTGCAAGGGCCTCTTCGGTATCCCTGTTGATGCGATCCTGTGTTTCGCCGAGCACCCCACAGCGTTCGTAAATCGCCTTCACAACCGGCACCTGATCCGGGGTAGTGCCTTTGTTGTCGATGATCGACTGCAGAAGCTGCCTGTCGTTTCCCGATGCGAGTTCGAGGGAGCGGAGCAGGAGCCAGGTTTTCTTGCCGTTGATGACGTCTCCACCGGGGACTTTGCCCGATTTGCCGTCTCCGGCCATGATGTCGAGATAATCGTCCTGGATCTGGAAGGCGCGACCGATCTTTTCGCCGAAGGTGACCAGGGCCGCTACCTGTTCGGGGGTTCCGTTGCCGGCTACACCGCCGGCTTCAAGTGCCGCCGAGATCAGGCGTCCCGTCTTTTTTGAGATCATGTCGAGGTAGTCGGCGATGGAGACATCCTTGCGCAGTTCGAGCTCCATGTCGAGGGCCTGACCTTCACAGATGGTGATGTTGGCGTCGTTGAAGATATGGATGACCTCTGCATGGCGTGCGGAGAGAGCTTTCAGCGCCAGTTCATAAGCGTATGCGATCATCATGTCTCCCGACAGGATGGCGGCGTTGACGTCCCACTGCTTGTGGACGGTAGGGCGTCCGTGCCGGAGGTCTGCCTGGTCCATGATGTCGTCGTGCATCAGGGTGAAATTGTGCAGCACCTCGACGCCGAGTGCGACGCCGAGGGCGTCATCGGCAGAGCCGCAGACAGATTCAGCAGCCAGGAGCGTCAGGAACGGACGGATCCTTTTTCCTTTTCCTTCGAGGATGTATCGTGCCGGACCGTAGAGTGTGGCCGGGCTCTCTTTCTGAAAACATCCGGCGAGAGCTTCGTTGATTCTCGCGTGGTATTGATGGTATCTGGATTCGACCTGTTCCTGGGTTATCTGTAAAGTCATGACGCCGGTGCTCAAGGTTGTTTGTGGATTGAAGCTTTTTTCAGCTGTTTTATGGTGGCCGATCCGGTCAGGAACATCACGGCCTTCAGGTCGTTCGTCCAGGTCTCGATGATGCGGTCGAGCGTTCCTGCATGAAGAGCTTTGAGCAGATGCTGTGCGGAAGCGGCAATGTCCGCGCCGAGGGCGATTGATTTTGCGATATCGATGCCGTTGCGGATCCCGCCGGAGGAGATGACGCCGAGCGGCTCGTAACCGGGGTGCTGTTTTTTTAACGCTGCGATGCCTGTCAGGCAATCTGAAGTGGGGATTCCCCAGTTCAGCAGTTCATCGAGGGCCGTTGGGCTGAACCGGTCCTCATGGCCGAACCGTTCGATATAGCGGCACTCTTCGACCTTCTGCCAGCTGATTCCGCCCGCGCCGGCGACATCGACAGCCTTGACGCCGGCATCGGCCAGTTTTCGGGCGACCGTAGCCGATATGCCGCAGCCGACCTCTTTGGCGATGACCGGGACGGAGATGGTCGAGCTGATGTCGTGAAGCTTGTCGAGGAAGCCTCTGAAAGCTGTACTTCCCTCCGGCTGGAACAGCTCCTGTGCAGGATTGAGGTGCACGATCAGCGCGTCGGCTCCGATAAGGTCGAGCATCGAAGTGAGCTGTGCCCTGCTCAGGCCTGCGGCGACTTCGGGAGCCCCGATGTTGGCGTAGACCGGTATCGATGGCGCCGATTTACGGACGATGGCGAAGCTTTCCCTGTGTGACGAACCTTCGAGGGCCTGCCTCATGCTGCCGACGCCGAGCGGGATGCGGTACCGTTCAGCTGCCTCGGCCAGGGTTCGGTTCAGGGAGAGTGCTTCTCCATAGCCTCCGGTCATCGACGAGACCATGAGCGGCAGGCCGATCCTGCGGCCGAGGAATTCGGTAGTCAGGTCGATCTCCGCGGCGTCGATCTCCGGCGCTGCGTTATGCTCGAACTTCCATGATGCAAAGCCGGTATCCTGACCGTCGAAACAGACTTCACGGTGCAGGCAGATATCGACGTGGCTGTGTTTCCTTTCGGCAGTTATGGTAGCGCTTTTCTGAGGCATATGTTGTCAAGTGATACGATCGTAACTCGGGACGATTTTCAGAGGTGCCCTTAAAAGTATAACTTACAGAAAATATACCATAACTTTTTTCAGGCTAGCCCGACTCCTCCGGAATGTTCAGAACACTGTTCGATATCGCCATCCGGCACATTCTCGGGCGCAAACGCCAGACGCTTACGACGATGGCCGCCGTAGCCGTCAGCTCGATGGTGCTCATTACAACCATCTCGCTGACCAGGGGGCTTCTCGATTCGTTTACTGAAACCATCATCAATGCAGCTCCCCATATCAACATCAAGGGGGAAAAAACCGATCCGATACCGACCGATCTGTTCTCCGGCGGCCCTGCGTCGAGGATCGCTTTTGTCGAAGACCATATCGGCAGGGACGAAAGGGATGAGGTTCGCAACTACGGGAGAGTCCTGGAAATCCTGGCATCCCCGGCCTTTTCCAGCAAGGTGCTTGCGGCATCACCGTTCGTCGAGTCGCAGGTTATGGCCGTCAAAGGGAATCGCAACCAGCCGGTGCTGCTCAAGGGTGTGATCATCGACAGGGAGGATCAGATCAGCCAGATTGGCAGGAGCCTGACTTCAGGAGACCTCATCCAGTTCAGGAAAAGCCCGGAAGCCCTGCTCGTCGGGCGCTCAGTTGCCAAGGACCTCGATGTCAGGCTCAATGACCAGATCACCGTTATCTCCCCCGACGGCAAAAGCCGGCAGTGCAAGGTTACAGGTATTTTTTTCACAGGGGTCAACGCTGCCGACAACTGTATTCTCGGCTCGCTCAAGCTCGGCCAGATCATAGAGGGCTTTCCGGCCAACAAGGTCACAGGTATATCCCTTAAAATCAGCGACCCTGTCAATGGCGCACAGCTTGCAAGGGACCTGACGCGCATGACCGGATACAAATGCAATACCTGGCAGGAAGAGAACGCGAGCGTGCTGATGCTTTTTGCAAGGATCGGCTACATCGTGATTTCGCTGGTCGCTTTCGTTGGCGTAGTTTCGGGGTTCGGCGTAGCCAACATCCTTGTGACCACCGTTTTCGAGAAAAGCCGCGACATCGCCATCATGAAGTCGTTCGGCTTTTCTTCAGGCCAGATGGTGGGGCTGTTCATTTTCGAAGGTTTCCTGGTCGGCCTCGGAGGGGCGCTTTTCGGTTGTCTGCTGTCCGTCGGAGCCATCAACATCCTTGCCAATCTGCCCACCGAGAGTTCCCAGGGCCCATTGACCAAAACTGGATTGAGCATGTCATGGAACCCCTGGTACTTCTTTCTGGTCACCGCCGTAACAGTAGCCATCAGCACGATTGCGGCGGCACTTCCCTCAGCCCGGGCTGCAAGGCTCGAGCCGGTAAAGGTCTTGAGGGACAGTAACTTGTAGCCGTGCTGCCATTGGGCATTTCCAACAGTTTTCATTCAGCAGCGGGGTTTAGCCCGATGGACATTCAAATCCTGGATTTTTTTCAGTTGCCCCGGGTTTCAACCTTTTACTTTCAGGAGTCCCGACGAGTCGGGAGACGGACATTGACTCTTTTCCCTCTTCAGTAGCCCCGGGTTTTAACCCGGGGATGACTGATTCAAACAATTATTCTGGACTTCAGTCGAATATCTTCAAAGATCCTGTCAAAGCTCACAATGTTGAGGTGTAAGATATTGGGCTGAAGCCCGAAGAGAGGGGGAGGGGCACTATCTCTCCCCGGACTGAAGTCCGGGGCAACTGGAATGTAGGATGTCTGAATGTCCGGATGACTGAAGTCATCCTGAATATGGGAGGCTGAAGTCCGGGGCAACTGGAATGTGGGATATCAGAGTCCGTCCGGCTGGGGGTTCGCCAGCGCCTGTATCGAGCGTTCGGGGTGCTGCAGCAGGTAAAGCTTGTAGTAGAGTCCCCTTCGGGCGAGCAGCTCCTGGTGGGTACCGGTCTCCCTGATGGTGCCTTTGTGCAGGACGATGATCCTGTCGGCGTGCTGGATGGTAGAAAGCCGGTGGGCGATGATGACGGAGGTCCGGTGCTTCATGAGCTTGTCTGTAGCCTCCTCGATCAGCGATTCGGTTTCCGTATCGACCGAGCTGGTGGCTTCGTCGAGAACGAGAATGTCCGGATTGTACAGAAGCGCCCTGACGAAGGCGATGAGCTGCTTCTGTCCGGCTGACAGCCCTGAACCGTTTTCGCGAATTTTGTAGTCGTATCCTCCGGGCAGTTTTTGGATGAACCGGTCTGCCCCTACGGTGCGGGCAGCCGCTATGACCGTCTCTTCGGGGATCGATGGGTCGCCGAAGCAGAGGTTTTCGCGGATGGAGCCCGCAAAAAGCACCACATCCTGCATGACCACTCCCACAAGATTGCGCAGTTCCCTGCCGGGGATCTCCTTGATTTCGATCCCGTCGATCGTCACAGATCCTTTTCCGTACGGGTAGAATCTGGAGAGGATGTTGATGAGCGTCGTTTTTCCGCTGCCCGTGGCACCGACGATGGCTACGGTCTCGCCGGCCCTGATTTCCAGGGATATGTCGCGGAGCACCCAGTTCTCGTTGTCGTAGGCGAACCATACGTTATCGAAGACGATGCGGTCGCTGAACGACGATATCCTGACGGTGTCGTCGACGGGTTCGGGATCCACCGGCTCCTCGAGCAGCCGGAAAATACGGTCCGAACTCGTCACGGCGGTCTGCATGATGTTGAACCGGTCCGACAGGTGTTGAAGCGGCCGGAAAAAGAGCCAGATGTACTGTACGAACGAGACGACCACGCCGACCGAGAGATCGGTATTCATGATCCTGCTTGCGCTGAACCAGATCACCAGCCCTGCCGCGGCCGAACTCAGGAACTCGATGAGCGGATAGTAGATGGAAAAGTAGAATACTGTCCGGATGTTGGCATCCCGGTGATCGGCATTGATCTCCGAATGCTTTATGAATTCCGCCTCCTCCCTGGCGAAGAGCTGGACGATCTTCATGCCGGTTATGTGCTCCTGGAAAAACGAGTTGAGCCTGGCCAGATGCGTTCTCACGTCGAGGAACGCCTGGCGCACACGGTTCTTGAATGCTATGGTCGCGTAGATCATGAACGGCAGGATGCTCAGCACCACGAGCGTCAGACGCCAGTCGCTCCAGAACATCATGACGACGATGAACACGAGCTGGAGGATGTCGCCGACGATCGTGATCAGTCCGCTGGAGAGCATCTCGTCGAGCGCCTCTACGTCGTTGGTCGTCCTGGTGATGATCCTGCCGACGGGATTACGGTCGAAATAGCGGATCGGCAAGCGCTGCAGGTGCCTGAAAATGTCCATGCGGAGATTGTACACGGCTTTCTGCCCGATAAGCATGGTGAGCCATGTGGCCGCGTACTGCTTGAACCCGTCGAGAACGATGAGCACGAGCATGGCAAGGCTGATGATTGCCAGCCCTTTGTGGTCCCCATGGACGATGTAGTCGTCGATCGCCACCTTGGTCAGCCAGGGCCTGAGGGGGGTCAGGATAGCGCCGCCGGCGGTCAGGAGGATTGCGCCGGTGATCAGCCCTTTGAACGGTGTGATGTACGCAAGCAGCCTCTTGACGATATAGAGGTCGACTGACCCTTTCTTTCGGCCGCCGAGCGTTTCGTCCTGCTGTGTGCGGAATCCCGATGCCGGTTTGGCGGTTGCGCTCATGTCGTAGGCCTGCCTGTTGATGCGCTCCTGATTTCGGCGATGAAAGTGTCGGCAAGGGAGTCGGCCTCATCCTTTGAACCGGCTTCGGCATAGATGCGGATGATCGGTTCGGTGTTCGACGGGCGAAGGTGCACCCAGCCGGACGGAAAATCGAGCTTCAGCCCGTCGAGCCTGCTCTGCTCCGCATCCGGATGGTTCGTCGCCACGATATCGAAAATCGCGTCGATGACCTCTTTGGACATCTCTTCCAGCACCACCTTCTGCTTCGACATGAAATAGTCGGGGAAGGTGCGCCTGAAGCCGGACAGCGTGCCGCCCGTGGCGGTTTTCCATTCGGCGAAGGCCTGGATGAACAGGGCGATGCCGACCAGTGCGTCGCGACCGTAGTGCAGTTCGGGCAGGATGACGCCGCCGTTGCCCTCTCCGCCGATGGCCGCACCGCAGCTTTTCATGACTTCGACCACATTGGCTTCGCCTACTTTCGCGCTGAAGCATTCGACTTCATGGCGGGCGGCGATGTCCCGAAGGGCGCGGCTGCTCGACAGGTTGTTGACGACCGGGCCTTTCCGGTGGTTAAGGTAGAAGTCGGCACAGGCGACGAGCGTGTACTCCTCGCCGAACAGGGTTCCGTCTTCGCATACGAGGGCCAGCCGGTCTACGTCCGGATCGACGATGATTCCGAAATCGCAGCTTTCGTTACGGAGGATCCGCATGGTTTCGCCGAGATTCTCTTCGATCGGCTCAGGGTTGCGCGGAAAGATTCCTGTGCCCTGGCAGGCGAGCGTTTTGATATCCCGGACTCCGAGTTGTTTGCACAGCTCCGGTACGATGAACGAACCGGCACCTTCGACGGCGTCGATGAGCACCCTGAAGTTCATGCGCGAAATGAGTGATTTGTCGATGCAGGGCAGATTCAGGATTCTGTCGATGTGGACGGTGTCCCAGGAATTGTCTCCAACGACTGAACCGACAGTCTCCCATCCGGCAGGCTGGAACGCCCTGTCCCGGGCGATTTCGAGCAGCAGCTCGACGTCGGGTGCGGTAAGGAACTCCCCGTTTTCGTTGAGCATTTTCAATGCGTTCCACTGGACAGGGTTATGGGATGCCGTGACGATCAGCCCTCCGTCGGCCTGTTCACCTGCAGTTGCAATTTCGACGGTCGGCGTGGTCGTCATGCCCAGATCCACCACATCGCATCCGCAGAGGGCCAGCGTGCTGGCGACCAGCTCGGTGATCATCCTGCCTGTGGGCCGGGTGTCCCTGCCGATAACGATTTTCGGCTTTTCTGAAGAGTTGCCGCTGCGTTCGCGTTTCCGCCGTGTTGTCCATGCGGCGAATGCCATGGTGAATGCAGTGAGGTTTTCCGGGGTCAGGCTTTTGCCGACGACGCCGCGTATGCCGGAGACGCTGATCATCAAGCTCATAATGGCAATGGTTTTCTTGGTGATTGACAGGGGAACCCTGCGATGCGGGAATATAATTAAAAACCCTCGAAGCCTGAGCGCAAATCCGAATGGCCTCCCGAATCACAAAATGCGAATATTTGTTCCGATGCTTTTTTTCTTTTTGTTGCTTTCTTGTATATTACATGCCTTTTGTTGCGGAAATCGCACAAGATTTACCAGACTTTGCAAGACACTAACAGCACAAGTATATGCCTTTACACAAATCAGCCGAAAAAAGACTCAGACAGGCATCGCGCAGGAACGAAAGAAACCGGGCCAGGAAAAAAGAGCTCAAGGGTCTTTTGAAGAACATGAACAAGCTGATCGAAGCAAATGCCCAGAAAAGTGAAGTCGAGGCTGCATACCGTTCGGCAGTACAGAAACTGGACAGGCTCGGCGTGAAGAACTACATCCATGCCAACAAGGCATCGCGCAAGAAAGCCCAGCTGACCAGGATCCTGAACAATTACTCGCAGACCGCCTGATCCTTCAGGGGGTTTCCGGCATCTGCCGGCTAGCGATTCTTCTTTTCAGTATACCCGGACTCGAAGCTCATGCCTTTACAGGCTCGAGTTCCGAGTCCGGGTGTAGTCCATCCAATCCGTCATGTTTGCATTTATAAGAGGTGAATTGATAACGGCCTCCCAGGAGGAAGCGGTTGTCGAAGTTTCCGGAATCGGTTACCGGCTACACATCTCTTCAGGGACAAGCCGCAGGCTGCCCCCATCTGGCGACCAGGTCTTACTGTTTACCCATTATCATGTTCGTGAAGACGCCCATCAGCTGTTCGGGTTTCTCGATGAAGAGGAGCTTCAGCTTTTCAGGCTGCTGCTTTCCATCAGCGGCGTCGGGCCGAAGCTCGCTTTAGCCGTGCTCTCGGGCCTGAGGGTATACGAGATCCAGGAGGCGATCGTTTCGAACCGCCCCGAGACCCTTTACGGTATCAGCGGAGTGGGGAAGAAGACCGCCGCCCGCATCATTCTGGAGCTCAGGGACAAGATCCTGAAAATTCAGCCTTCAGCATCAGGCAGGAGTGGAGGCGACGGTCTTTCCTCCCAGTTGACCGAAGATGCCGTAGCAGCGCTCATAACCCTCGGTTTTCCAAAGGCCGTTGCCCAGAAGTCTGTATCCGGGATACTCGCGGCATCGCCGGGCCTCTCGGTCGAGGAGCTGGTCAAGTCCTCGCTTGGCGCTATTCGCAATAACACTTGAGGTGAGCGTGGAGTATCAGGAAGCCATCGATTTTCTTTTTCCCCTTCACCGGTTCGGTATCAAACCAGGCCTTGACCGTATCAATGCGCTGCTCGATGCGCTCGGCCATCCGGAACAGCGGCTCGGCACGATCGTGCACATCGCAGGGACCAACGGCAAAGGTACCGTCGCTTCGTGCATGGCCTCCATATTCCAGGCGTCCGGTCGAAAAACGGGACTGTTTACCTCTCCGCACCTCATCGATTTCACCGAACGGATTCGTATCGACGGGCAGCAGATCTCCAGGGAGAAGGTCGCCGAATACTGTACCCGGCTGAAGCCGGCCATCATCGAGCATGGTGCGACATTTTTCGAGGTGACGACGGCCATGGCCTTTGCATTCTTTGCCGAGGAGGGTGTCGATGCCTCGGTGATAGAAACCGGCATGGGCGGGCGACTCGACGCGACCAACACTGTCAGGGCCGATATCGTCATCATTCCAAGCATCGGGATTGACCATACGGCATGGCTCGGTGAGAGCCTGCGTCAGATCGCAGGTGAAAAGGCGGCCATCATCAAGCCTGGTTCACGGGTTTATACCGCCGTCCCGGAAGGGGATGCGCTCGACGAAATACGAAAGTCGGCTGAACAGTGCGGCGCCGAACTGCACCATGCGGGTCTGGATGCTTCCTTTACGGTATTCGACGCCCGGCCGGGACTGCTCGAGCTTGAGGTAAGCCCTTCGGGCGGTGAGCCTCATCGCTTCAGTGTGCCGTTGACCGGCTCTTTCCATGCAGCCAATGTGACTCTTGCCGTCCTGGCCTCCCTGTCGGCAGGCATAGTCTGGCAGGATATCGGGACGGGGCTGTCGCGTTTGGCGTCGGTCGGTTACCGGGCAAGGCTCGAACGTCTTTCGGAACGGCCGCTGGTGATGCTCGATGTCTCCCACAACCCTGACGGCATGGAAAAGACCGTTCAGGCCCTGGATGAGATGAGGAACTCTTTCCGTTCGGTTCTCGTTCTGGTAGGCATTGCAGCCGACAAGGATGCTGCGGGTATCATCCGTCCCCTCGAGCGCATGGCCGATGTGGTCGTCGCCGTCGATCTGCCGTCGGAGCGAAGCCTTCCTTCCGGAGCTCTTGCATCATTGTGCACCGCGGCCGGATTCCGTGAAGTTCATGCACGCCATTCTGCTGCCGAAGGACTGGAGCTTCTTTTTTCGCTGGCCTCCCCTGAAGATTTGATTCTTGTGACCGGTTCATTCTTTCTTGCCGGGGAAGTTGCCGCAATGGAGCGCTTCCGCTGTCGGGCTGATGATGCCGGAAATAGATGATCCGTGCTTTTTTGTGAAAAATTTTATATTTTTAAAACACTTCTGAAATCCTCCAGTTATTCGGGACCGGGTCCGGTCAATTAAAGCCCTCCTGATTATACCGGTGTCATTACAGACCATCTTCCTCATACAGCTTCTTTTCTGGCTTTCATGTCTATCTCAAAAGTATTGCAGGTGTCATGCATCATTCCCTGCGATCTGTCAATAAAGCTTTGATTTCTACCCCACAGCGACCACGCATGAGGCAGTTCTTTTGCTGCATATTTAACCACTAAGCGTTGAACAACCCACAATGTCGAACAATTCGGTATCAAAAGCTCCAGACAAAGGTCTGGACATCAATGTGCTCCAGAAGAAAAAGGTTCATGAACTGAATGCCATAGCCAAGGAACTCGGCGTGATGACTGCCGGTTTTCGCAAGGAGGAGCTGATCTACAAGATCATCGAGGCCCAGTCACTCAAGAACACGGATCCCGAGAGCGGGCAGGTGATGGTCAATACCGGTGTTCTGCAGGTCATTCCTGAGGGCTACGGTTTTCTACGGTCATCGAACTACAATTACCTCTCCTCCCCGGACGATATCTACGTTTCCCCTTCACAGATCAAGCGGTTCAACATGCGGACCGGCGACACCGTGTCCGGCCAGGTCAGGGCACCCAAGGAGGGAGAGCGCTTTTTTGCGCTTCTGAAGATCAACACGATCAACAACAAGGATCCTGAGGTTACCCGCGAGCGTCCGTTTTTCGAGAACCTCACACCGCTGTTTCCCCATGAAAAACTGAAACTCGAGACTCGTCAGAACGAGTATTCAGGGCGGATCATGGATATTTTCACGCCGATCGGTAAAGGGCAGCGAGGCCTTATCGTCGCCCAGCCGAAAACCGGTAAGACCATTCTTTTGCAGATGATCGCCAACGCCATAATCAAGAACCATCCCGAGATCTATCTGATCGTGCTCCTGATCGACGAGCGACCTGAGGAGGTGACCGATATGGCGCGCACCGTTCCGGCAGAAGTGGTCAGTTCGACCTTCGACGAGGATCCCGAAAGGCATGTGCAGGTCGCCGATATGGTGCTCGAAAAGGCCAAGAGGATGGTAGAGGTAGGATACGACGTGGTGATCCTGCTCGACTCCATAACCCGCCTTGCCCGTGCTCACAATACCATCATTCCCCATTCAGGCAAGATCCTGTCGGGTGGTATAGATGCCAATGCACTGACCAAGCCAAAGCGTTTCTTTGGTGCGGCGAGGAACATCGAAGAGGGCGGCAGCCTTACCATTATTGCTACAGCGCTTGTCGATACGGGCTCAAGAATGGACGATGTCATTTTCGAGGAGTTCAAAGGTACAGGCAACATGGAGCTTGCGCTCGACAGACGCCTGTCCGAACGCCGCATCTTTCCTTCAATCGATATTCTCCGTTCCGGAACCCGTAAGGAAGAGCTGTTGTTTACACAGGAAGAGCTTTCGAGGACCTGGCTGCTCAGGAAGTATCTCGGCGACAAGAACCCGATCGAATGCATGGAGTTCATGCGCGAGAAGATCGTCGAGACCAAGGACAACAGGGAGTTCTTCAAGTACATGAACGCCTGACGCCGTTATCAGTCGGCTGCGCGTTCTGACGGCGTCTCTGATCGGTGCCCGAAAGACTGTTGTTCAGAATTGCACTCAAATCGTTACGATTAATAACGATGGCGTTGTATATTCGAACATGGGAGAAAGAAGAAAAAATGGCTCCGATGCTTTTTTTAGTTGGTACTGTGGTTCAAAGTCTCTATATTATTTGCCTTTAAAAACAGAGGAAAGATCTTAAATTCATGCCCTGCGGAAAAAAAAGAAAACGCCATAAAATGGCCGTACACAAACGCAAGAAGATGCGCCGTAAAAACAGGCACAAGAAGCGTTTGAGGTACCAGAACAAGTAGGCCCTTTAGACGGCTGAAGCTGGGATGAGAATATAGCTCAGTTGGTTAGAGCATCTGCCTTTTAAGCAGAGGGTCGAAGGTTCGAGTCCTTCTATTCTCACCGGAAAGCGTAAAAGCTTCCTGAATTTATAGAGACGATGCCCGAGTGGTGAAATTGGTAGACACACTATCTTGAGGGGGTAGCGCCGAAAGGTGTAGGAGTTCGAATCTCCTCTCGGGCACATCGACGATACAAAACAGCCGCAGCACGCGGCTTTTTTGTTGTTCCTTCCGAACCCGGTCCCGCCAGGAAAAACGCTGTGGATCAGCGAGAATTTGGGTCTCTTTTTTGAAGAAGAAATGTTTAAAGGTACTTTACTGTTAATAGTCACGGGGTGATTACGGCCCCGCTGAAACGACAAATGTTGCCGAACCATGGATAAACTTCAGGTAGATATCCTCGGACTTTCTACAAGCCCACATACCAACGGCGCATATGCGCTCATTCTTTATGAGGTCGAAGGCAAGCGCAAACTGCCGATTATCATCGGCGGATTTGAAGCCCAGGCCATAGCCCTCAAACTTGAGAACATCAAGCCCCCGCGTCCGTTCACTCACGATCTGTTCAAACATATCGCAGATGCGTTCAGTCTCCAGGTTAACGAAGTGTTTATCGACGAGCTGCACAATGAGACCTTTTATGCCAAGGTTATCTGTGAAATGGGTGGCGTCGTGCATGAGATCGATGCCCGGCCGAGCGATGCAATAGCGATCGCGGTGAGGTTCAACGCGCCTATTTTCGTCTCTGAAGAGATCATGAATGAGGCGGGTATAGTCGAAGAGCAGCAGAAGGAAGAGGATGAGCCGGTTCTTCCTCCCGAGGAGATTGTCGATAAGCCTGAACCTGAGGCGGTCAGTGAGGAATCGCTTGCTGAGGAGCTGAACAGGAAGCTTGAAGATGCAATCAATCGGGAGGATTACGAGGAGGCTGCAAGGATCAGGGACGAACTTTCCCGAATAAAGGAGCGTGGTGGAAACACCGATTGAATTCAGAAAGGAACAAAAAAAGGGAGACCACCGTCTCCCTTTTTTTGTCGTTTATCGTTCAATCAGAAGTTCATCCTGAGTCCCACAAGCACGCTGTTGCTGTCGATACTCTCGTTTCCAGTTATGCCGGTTGTAAATTCTGTTGTGCCAAAATAGCGGTAACGGGCATCGAGCATTACCTGCCTGGCGATTGGAATTTCCACACCGGCACCGATCTGGTAGGCAAACGTAGCCTCGCTATCGCTGTATCTGAACGGGGTTCCCAGCCTGATATCTCTCAGGCGCACGTCAGCCAACCCCACTCCGGCAGTAATGTAAGGCTTGACGCCGCCGGCATCGACAGTGTAGTATCCGTTGCCCAGCAATGACAACACCTTTATAGCGCCACTGGTTTTGAAATCGTTGTGCTGGTATCCAGCCTCGGCTTCGAGACGGTAATTGCCGTAATCGCATCCTATGGCAGCCAGCAGATTGATTCCGGAATCAGTTTCAAGATGCGGCCCCGAAACCGCGCCGACCTCGTTGATCCAGGAAATACCGACATTGCCGCTCACATAGTGGTCAGCTGCAAACGCCGGAGCAGAAAAGGTGCCAGCCGCGATCAGCGCAGAAGCCAGCATCGAAAAATGTTTTTTCATAGAATCCTCCAAGTTTGTTGGCACAAACATCTTTAGTTCATCAATCGAATCATGTAGTGATCACGCGAAAAAAGTCACAACGGTACAAATAATTCGACTTTCGGCTATAACGTTCCTTCTTTTTGGGGAATCATGCTTGTCGATGCTGCTTTTCGGGGGGATTGCCAACTTGCGCAATGCTTGTGTAACAAGAATCGGGGGTTAACAAAAAAGCCACAGGAAGAGGTATTCCCATGGCTTTTTATGTTTATGCGGAGGCTGACGGTCAGTCGTTCGGCTGGCCGAATGTGAAGGTGAAGTTCCAGCCCTGCTTGGATTTTGACGTGTCTGACGGAACGGCGTCGAAACCGTATCCGTAGTCGATGCCTACCTGGCCGATGATCGGGAGATAGAGCCTCAGACCCACGCCGGCAGATTTTTTAAGATCGGTGAGGTTCATCGACGACGTATCCTGCCAGAGGTTGCCTGCCTCGAAAAACGCAAGTGCGTAAATGCTGGCTGATGGATTCAGAGTCAGCGGGTAACGGAGTTCCGTAGTGAATTTCGAATAGATTTTGCCGCCGTACAGGTCCGTTTCACCCTTGAACAGATTTCCTATGCTTCTGTCAGGATAGCCCCGCAGGGGAATCGTCGGCAGTGATGACATGCCGCTGCCGCCCATGTAGAAATATTCCGTATAAGGGATGTAGTCGTTCTGGTTGAAAGTGGCCAGATATCCTTGCTGGGCCGACACGTTGAGCACCAGCTTTTTCGAAACAGGGAAAAACCAGCTCGAGGTTCCTATAAACTTATAGAAATCAATCGTTCCGGGGAGCGGGCCGCCTGCAAGCTGTGCGCTGAAGACGTTTTTGCTTCCGTGCCTCGGATAGATGGGGTTGTCTATGCTGTTTCTGCTGATAGTCTGGGTGATGGAGAACTCTTCAGCCTTGTCCGGAATGTTTGCCTCATTGAGGAAGCTTACAAATCCGCCCTCGTTATGCAGGTAACCAAGACGCCAGCTTATTGCGAAATAGTCATCCGGCCAGGTAAGCCTTCGGCCGATGTTAAGGTTGGCGCCATACTGGTTGATCGTTTTAATCGTAGAGGTATCGACGTTGCTATCGTTCGAGAAGTAATAGCTCTGGCGGGTTTTGAATGCAGTAAAGCCGACGGACGTATGGGTACCGAATGCCCACGGATCGTTCACCGACAAAGAGAGCGTCCGGTAGTTGTTGGCGCCGAACTGCCATTGCAGGGCGAGTTTCTGCCCGTCTCCATGGGGAAGCGGCTTGTATGCCGACGGGTGGAAGAGGTCTCCGAGGGAAAAATTGTTGAAGGTCAGGCCGAGTGATCCTGTGCCTCCGCTCGATGCGCTGTAGCCGACGGAAGCGTTGAAGGTGTCGGTCTGTCTTTCGGTTACGTTGTACGTCAGATCGACCGTATTGTTTTCGGCATTCGGTTGGACGTCGGGAGTCAGCGTTTCAGGGTCGAAATAGTTCAGCATGGAGAGTTCCCTGATGCTTCTGACGACTTTTTGCCTGCTGAACGTGTCTCCAGGCAGAGTATAGAGTTCGCGACGGATGACGTGATCTTTCGTCTTTGTGTTGCCCTTGATGTTGATGACGTTCAGCGTGAACGGCTCGCCTTCGGTCAGTGTGATTACAAGGTCGACGGAATTTGGCTGCACGACCTGCTCTTCAATTTTGGCCCTGAACGAGAGATAGCCCTTATCGAGATAAAGGGAGCTCACGTCGGTGTGGTCCTGCGAGAAGTTGAGGCGCTCGTTGATCCTTTTGGCACTGTAGAGATCCCCCTTCTTGATGGCGAAGGTGGTGTTGAGCGTGCTGGTTGGGGCGAAATCCTTGGTGTTGCCGATCCAGGTGACGTTCCTGATAGAATATTTCGGTCCTTCGTCGACAAAGATGTCGAGGAACAGCCCTTTTTTGTCCTCGGTATAGGTTATCGAATCCTTCAGTACCCTTGCGTCACGGTAACCGTTGTCGCGATAGAATTCGACGAGCAGATTCTTGTCCTCTTCGAATTTGTCCTTTTCGAGTTTCGGCTGTCCGAAGATTTTTCTCCACCAGGAGTTTTGCGATGTCTCCTTGAAGACGCCCCTGAGTTTGCTCTCACTGAATGCCTTGTTGCCGTGGAACCTGATTTTTTCGATGATGACCCTGGAGCCTTCATGGATGGTGAATATCGCTTTTACCTTGTTGTTGCCGACATTCTCGAAGCGGTACTCCGCGCCGGCGGACAGATAGCCTTTTTCCGAATAATGCTTCTCTATCTTGTTCGTGGCATTCAACAGGTCCTGGGAGCTTATTCTGCGACCTGAAGAGAGGTTTGCGATCTTCTGCAGATCCTTCTCTTTAAACTTGTGGTTTCCCTGGAACTTAATTTCGTCGAGGATCGGAAACTCGTTGACGATAAAGGTCAGCTTGACGGCTCCGCCGCCAAGGTCGGTTTGATCGATCTTGATATTGCTGAAATACTGCAGGTTCCAGAGGTATTGCAAAGTGCCTGGAATCTCCTGGCCCGGGATGCTGATCTTGTCGTCAACCTTGATGGGCAGGCTTTTCAGGAGGTCAGCCTCTTTCAGTGTCTGCAGGCCGCTGAATGAGATCTGCCTGACGGTCAGGGTTCGCGTCTCGGGGACTGCCGCAGGTACGCCAGTTACAGAAGGGCCTGAGACAGTGCCCTTGTTTGCAGCGGTACTTTTTGCACGTGTCTTTGCGGAAGCGTCAGTCAGGGGGCTGTTGAGCAGTACAAGGACGATGAGCAGCGCTGAAACCCTGTCTGGGGAAAAAGGTGTATTTTTCATGAAAAGGCTGAATGGTTCTGTGTTTTAAGCCAGTCGTATAAATGGATTCGCATGTAATTGCTCGCTTGTCTGGCCGAATCGACGCTCACGGTTCTGATACTCCCTGAGCGCGTCATACAACTGGACACGACGGAAATCAGGCCAATAGGTATTGGTGAAATAAATCTCGGAATAGGCGCTTTGCCAAAGCATGAAATTGCTTATGCGGAACTCTCCGCTGGTCCTGATAAGGAGCTCAGGGTCGGGAATCGAAGCGGTCGAAAGGAACGACGCCACAAGGGTTTCGTCGATCTGTTCCGTATCGATCGTCCCGGCTTTTACCTGTTCGGCAATTGCCCGGCAGGCATGGGTGATATCCCATTTGCCGCTGTAGCTCAGTGCGATGTTCAGTATCAGGCCGTTGTTGTCTTTTGTCAGATCCATGGTTTCGGCAAGTGTTTTCCGCACATCTGCGGGCACCATGTGCAGATCTCCGATAACCTGCAGCCGGATATTGTTGTCGCGAAGCTGACGAGTCTCCTTCCTGAGTACCCTGATAAGGAGCCGCATCAGCGCCGATATTTCGTTTTCAGGCCTTTTCCAGTTTTCTATGGAAAATGTGAACAGGGTGAGGCAGCCTACTCCGAGCTGGGAGCAGGCCTCTACGATATCCCTTACCGACTCTACGCCGGCGATGTGCCCTTCGACGCGCGATTTACCTTTGAGTCTCGCCCAGCGCCCGTTTCCATCCATGATAATTCCGATATGTCGGGGGAGCTCACAGGAGGACTTCAAAGCCTGCTGGATCAGGGTGTCTTCGGGATCAACTCTTGATTTAAACCACTGGGGCATGAAAGGGTAAGAAAAATCCATGTGTTGGGAATTCGGGTCATCGGTCGTTGCCATTTTCATCTGAACGCACCGCGAGCAGACATCTGTCGCAATATCCATCAAATTGAATTATAGACAGTAATTTAGTATTATACAAACCTCATGACGGCAGAGCCAGATGCTCTTTCGGCCGGCAGCATGCGATACGCGCAGGAGTTGTTGTCCTGCCGCATCATTCTTCAATAAAAATACATCCGGAAAAGACGTGCAGTTTAGTGGATATCAGGACCTCCGGTCCAGGCTGGTCTCGCGGGAGCTTACCTGTGAGCAGGTGATCGGGAGTTATTTGCAGCGTATCGAATCGCACCGTGACGATAATATTTTTACCGCGGTTTTTCATGAAGAGGCGCTTGTGCGCGCAAGGGAGCTGGACAGCAAGCTTCAGCGCGGCGAAACACCTGGCAGGCTTTTCGGCATGCCCATTGCAATCAAGGACAATATTTCGATGAAGGGCGCACCCCTTAGCTGCGCCTCAAAGATTCTCTTCGGCTACGAAAGCGTTTATGACGCTACGGTCATTATCAGGATGCACGCAGAGGACGCGATTTTTGTAGGCCGTACCAATATGGACGAGTTCGCCATGGGGAGTTCCAACGAAAACTCCGCGATCGGTCCTGTGCCGAACCCCTTCGACAAAACCCGCGTTCCCGGAGGAAGCTCCGGAGGTTCTGCGGCTGCAGTCGCCAACGACCTGGCAATGGTCGCCCTCGGTTCCGACACCGGCGGTTCCGTCCGTCAGCCGGCCGGCTTCTGCAACATCGTAGGACTTAAACCGACGTACGGTCGCATTTCGCGTTACGGACTGGTGGCCTTCGCCTCTTCGTTCGACCAGATCGGCCTGCTGGCAGGGAACTGCGACGACGCAGCACTGGTGCTTGGCGTGATCGCGGGCCTGGACGAGCGTGATGCCACCTCTTCACACCACGATGTGACGGACTATGGGGCATCGATGGATCATCTTTCCCTTGAAGGCCTTCGGATCGGCGTCCCGACGGCATTTTTCCCCGAGAGCCTGAACGCTGATGTCGCATCTGTCGTCAAGGCCGGCTTGAAGAAGCTCGAGGATGCCGGCGCTGTGCTTGTGGAGATCGATCTGCCCGAAAGCGATTATGCCATTGCAGCCTATTATATCCTGGTGACAGCCGAGGCATCCTCGAACCTCGCCCGTTTTGACGGTGCGCGTTACGGCTATCGCTCGCCGGATTCGCAGACTCTTTCCGAGATGTACGTGAACTCCCGTACGGAAGGTTTCGGCGACGAAGTCAAGCGAAGGATCATGCTCGGGACCTATGTGCTTTCTGCAGGTTATTACGACACATACTACAAAAAGGCCCAGCAGGTCCGGAGGGTTTTCCAGGACCGCTACCGCGAGGCGCTCGAAAAAGTGGATGTCATTGCCGGTCCGACATCTCCGTTCCCGCCGTTCGGCATCGGCGACAAGATGGACAATCCGCTCGAGATGTACCTTGCAGACGTTTTCACCGTACCTGCCAGCATTGTCGGTATGCCCGCCGTCAGCGTTCCTGTCGGTTTTGACAGCCTCGGCCTGCCCGTCGGCATCCACCTTATCTGCAACTTTTTCGAAGAGGGGAAGATGCTTGGCATAGCACGCAACCTTCAATCTTTCTGTCAGGCAGTTCCGTCGATTTGACGGCTCTATTTTTTTTCATTCACCAAACAGGATATCTGCTTATGAGCGTACTGGTCAATAAAGATACCCGCCTGGTCGTCCAGGGAATCACCGGGGGCGAGGGAACATTCCACACCTCCCAGATTCTTGAATACGGTACCAACGTCGTTGCCGGCGTTACTCCCGGTAAAGGCGGGATACTCTATAACGGAAACGAAAAAGATACCTTCTGCCGTCCCGTGCCGGTATTCGATACGGTTCAGGAGGCCGTGGACAAAGCCGAGGCAAATGCGACGGTCATCTTCGTTCCTGCGCCGTTTGCCGCTGATGCGATCATGGAGGCTGCTGCCGCCGGACTGAAAGTGATCATCTGCATTACGGAAGGTATTCCGGTAAACGACATGATGAAAGCCTACTCCTTCGTCAAGGAGAGGGGTGCCGTGCTCGTCGGTCCCAACTGCCCGGGCGTCATCACACCCGGCGAAGCCAAGGTCGGCATCATGCCAGGGTTCATTCACAAGAAGGGAACCATCGGGGTTGTTTCAAGGAGCGGAACACTGACCTATGAAGCTGTGCATCAGCTTACCGCCGTCGGGCTTGGACAGTCGACCTGCATCGGCATCGGCGGAGACCCGATCATCGGCATCCGCTTCATCGACGCAGTCAAGCTGTTCGCCAAGGATGACGAGACCGAAGGGCTGATCATGATCGGTGAGATCGGAGGCAGCGCCGAAGAGGAGGCCGCCGAATATATCCGCAAATATTTCAAAAAGCCGGTTGTCGGGTTCATCGCCGGACGCACAGCACCTCCCGGCAGGAGAATGGGCCACGCCGGAGCTATCGTTTCCGGAGGAAAGGGAACAGCGGAAGAGAAAATCAAAGTCATGGAAGCCGCAGGCATCCACGTCGTCGAGAACCCTGCAGACATGGGAACGATGATGCTGAAGGCGCTGGGACGGTAAAGACTTTAAGAAGAAGAAAGGGACCTGAAGACAAGAAAAGGGACCAAAGGGACTTAAAGGACATAAAGGACCAAAAGGGTGGAAAGAAATTTCTTAACCTTTATGTCCCTTTGGTCCCTTAAGTCCTTTTGGTCCCATTCTTCTTTCCTCAGTCCCTTTTCTTATAATCCCAAAGAGACCAGGTCGTGGATGTGTACCAGGCCGACCGGGTGCTGGTCGGTGTCGCAGACCAGGAGCTGGGTGATCCTGTAGGTTTCGAGGATTTCAAGGCAATTCTTTGCCAGGAGTTCAGGCGAGACGGTCTTGGGATTGCCTGTCATGACCTCCGCAGCCCTTCTGGAGAGAAAATCTCCGCCGTTCTGTACCAGCCGCCGCAGGTCACCGTCAGTGAAGATTCCTGTAAGACGGCCGTTACTGTCTGTGATTCCGGTCACGCCGTAGCGTTTCGAGGTCATTTCGAGGATGAGGTCGGAGACTGAGGCCTCTTCGTTTACGAGAGGGATAGCCTCTTCCATTGCCATCACATCGGCGACCGTCATGGTCAGTTGCCTGCCGAGAGAACCCTTGGGGTGGGTAAGCGCGAATTCGAGGTCGGTGAAGTTCTTTTTCTGCATCAGGCACATGGCCAGTGCGTCTCCCATGGCGAGCATCGCTGTAGTGGAGGTTGTCGGTGCAAGGTCGTAGGGGCAGGCCTCCTGATCGACCCCGACATCGAGCACGACATGGGCGTTCATGGCAAGATAAGAGCGTTTGTTGCCGGTGAACGCGATAATGACGGCATTCCGCTCCCTGAGCGCCGGTATTATGAAATTGAGCTCTTCGGTCATGCCGCTTTTCGACAGGCATATGACCGTATCGTTTTTAGATACCACGCCGAGATCTCCGTGCGCGGCTTCTGCCGGGTGCATGAATATGGCGGTGGTCCCGGTAGACGAGAGCGTGGCGGCTATTTTCTGGCCGACAATGCCCGATTTTCCCATTCCGGAAATGATGATTTTGCCCTTGCACGCCAGCAGGAGTTCGATAGCCCTGGCAAAACTTTCGTCGAGCCGATCGCTCATCTTCCCGATGGCATCTGCTTCCTGCATGAGGATTTTCCTGCCCTCCGAAATGGTCTGCGTTAAATCAGTCGTCATGGTTGATACCTCAGTTGATCAATGCGATCTTTGCTTGCGGGGAAAAACAGAGAATATTGATTTTTTAATCCAATATTCAGCGCTATAATCAAGAAAATTACCGTTATTTTCCATAACATCGCGGGATCAGCCCGCAGGGCGCGGCATGCAGGTACTATTTTCAGCACAGGCCGGCCCACTCCCGACAACCGTTTATATTAACCATAACGAGCGCATTATGAGCTGGATCTATATTCTCGGTTTTGCATTGTCGGTCTTTTTCATGCTCATCTTTTTCCTCTCCAGATTCGTGCAGTACATGAAGACTGAGCAGAATATGCAGATCGAATCATTCAAGGATACGCTGATCGACAAGGACAATCCCGTCGGTCTCGTGGGTGAGGAGCTCGAGAAACTCAAACAGCAGCAGGCTGAGGCCCAGCAGCATCTTCGCGAGGTTATTTCCAAGATTCCCGTGATCCAGAAGGACGGCAAGTTCCAGGTCGATTACGAAGCTGTCAAAAAGCAGAAAGAGAGTTCGGGCCTTGGGCCCAATGGCTCTTCTCCAAAAGGGAACAGTTAAGCATATCTCCTGAGGCTGATTACGGATGTTCTCCAAGCTCAAGCTCCTTGCAAAGGATACGGTCATTTACGGAGCGAGCACTATTCTCGCCAGGAGCCTCAACTACATCCTCGTCCCGCTTTACGCCAATAAACTCTCGACGTTCGATAACGGCATACAGGCGGTCGTCTACGCCAATATCGCCCTGGCCAATGTGCTTTTCTGCTACGGGCTTGAAACCTCATATCTGAAGGTCGCTTCCGACGCCATCAAGAAAAACGAGGATGAGCGGCGCTATTTCTCAACGGCGTTCATCAGCCTGTTGGTCACCTCGACGCTTTTCGCACTTCTGATCGTCCTGTTCGCCCCGGACATAGCCTCGCTGATCGGCCTGGCACCTGAATCAGGCACGTTTATCCGTTATGCCGCACTCATCCTGTGGCTCGATACGATGCTGGTCGTTCCGTTCGCTGAAATGAGGCTGAAGAGGAAAGCCGTCCGGTTCGCACTCGCGAAAATCATGGGGGTCGTCGGGGGCGTCGTGAGTGCTTTCGTGCTTCTCATTCCCCTCAAGGCGGGTCTGGCAGGAGTGTTCATCGCCGAAGCGATCGGATCACTCGTGAGCCTGGTCATGGTGTTGCCGGTACTGATTCGCATGAAGCCCGGTTTTTCGTTCGATCTGTACCGTGACCTTCTGCGCATCGGTCTCCCTTACGTGCCGACTGGAATTGCCGGCCTTCTCATCCATCTGATCGACAGGAACCTGCTCATCCGGATTCCCCAGAGTGATGTAGAACGTCTTTACGGCGCCGGGCTCCATGCTTCTGACATCACAGGCATCTATGGGCGCGTGGCTGCGTTCGGCGTCGTCCTGCAACTCGTCATCCAGGTGTTCAGGTTCGCATGGCAGCCTTTTTTCCTCCAGCATGCGGACGACCCTGAGGCTAAACGCCTGTTCAGGCAGGTGCTCAACCTGTCGACCATCATGGTCATCGTGCTGGCCGTGGCGGCGACCTTTTTTGTCCCTGACCTTGTCCGTTACCATTATGGAGGGCGCCTCTATCTGCTGCCTCCTAAATACTGGATCGGCCTTTCTATCCTTCCCTGGATCTTTTTCAGTTATGTCTTCGACATGATTTCGACCAACCTTTCTGCCGGCCTCCTGATTACAGGTAACACCCGCTACCTTCCCGTGGTTACCTTCGCAGGTGCCGTCGTCACCACCGTGGCCTGCTGGATGCTGATTCCGGTCAGCGGCATGGACGGTGCGGCCATTGCGATTCTTGCCGGCACTGCGGTCATGTGCGTCACCATGGCCTGGTTTTCGCTCAAGGTCTATCCGCTTCGCTACGACTGGGGACGTCTCAGCCTGCTTCTGGCATCCGGCCTCATGTTTGCCGCTTATCATGACGACCTGATTCTTTACCTCGGCCGATTCGGCGTGAGCGGCGGGATGTCGCTTCTGCTGAAACTGTTGATCGTGCTGGTCTATCTCGGTCTTGGTACGCTTATCTTCCGAAGCGAGGCTACGGCTGTGGCGCGTTTGGTGCAGGAGAAGCTTCGTCCGGCAGGGGGTTCCGGAAAGTAATGATTCGTGTGGCCACCGTCCAGTATACGCCCGTCCACGGCTGCAGGCAGTCGAACATCAGGGCGATCAGGAACCTGATAGAGCCGGTCGAGGCGGACATTTTCATCCTTCCTGAGCTCTGCACGAGCGGATATTTTTTTCTGTCGAAGGGTGAACTGGCACCGCTTGCCGAGGATATCCGTTCAGAAGCCTCCAAGGCGTTCCAGCGGATGGCGGTCGCAAAGAACGCCATGATTGTCGCGGGTATGGCCGAAGCGGCGGGGGATTTGTTCTACAACTCGGTATTTGTTTTCCGCCCGGACGGCAGCGAGCCCCTGGTATACCGGAAATCGCACCTCTTTTACAAGGAATCGCTTGTTTTTGAACGGGGGGATACCGGTTTTCCGGTCATCCGGGACGAGCGGCTCGACTTGTCGGTAGGTATCATGCTTTGCTACGACTGGCGTTTTCCGGAAGCAGCGAGGGTGCTTGCCCTTGAGGGTGCCGATATCATCGCATGTCCTTCCAACCTGGTGACCGATGCGTGGATCAAGGTCATGCCGGCGCGCGCTATTGAAAACAAGCTGTTCGTGGCCGTGGCAAATCGTGCCGGCAACGAAACAAAGATGGGGGAGACTCTGGTTTTCAAGGGCCGATCCGCCCTCTACGACCCATGGGGTGAAGCGGTCGCCGAGGCCGGCCCATCAGGTGACACGGTGCTTCTATCGGAAATCGATCACCGACTTTCCCGTGACAAGCGCTTCAATGATTTCAACGATATTTTCGTCGACAGGCGTCCTGATCTGTACGGCACTCTTTGCCGGCAACGCTGACCATCGGATACTGAGTCTGTCTACGTATGGCGTTGCCTTCCTTCATACCGTCATGGCGTTAACTCGAACTCCGTTTCAACCATGACCGGCATGCGTTCAGCGAAGCGTGGCCGGAGGGGGTGGCGGTGGTCCGGGGTGCTTAATGCCGTGGCGACCGTCTGGCGGACCGCCTCTTATTACGGCGGAACGCTGGTACCGCATGGTATAGATATTGCTGAGGAGCGTCCCCAGTGAATCTCGTTGAGCAGGAGTGCAGAGTTCGGCCAGCTCGTGAAAGTGGGTGGCAAGGTCTTTTTCGATCTTTGACTGGCGCTTGCCGATGCTGTCGGCGATTGAGCTCAGTTTGGCTTTGTCGGGATCGGGTTTGACCGCTTCGTTGATCAGCTCTTTTTTCAGGGCTATGATCTTCTGGACTTCAGGCATGGTATTGCGGAAATGCTGTTCCCGGAGTTTCGTGAACTCAGCTTTCTGCTTTTCGTTCAGGGCCAGTTCCTGACTTGAATGAACGTTCCGGCTGTAATATTGTGTGACCTCGACGGAGCGAAAGCTTCGTGTGGCTATGTTCTGCCACCAGAGCACTCCCAGCAGAGTGATGTTGAGCATGACGAGCAGGACAAGAGCCGCCGTCACGAGCCGTTTCGAAGAAAGGAAATCCATCTGTCACCATTAAGATTTTCGTCGCATGCCGAGGCTGTCTGTGTCTGTTCAGGCAGCCTCACGGCAATCGCCCATGGTCATGCGGCGTGTTGTTAGTTACTTATCCAATGCCCTCGTTTCAGCGATCTGCGGCCGACTGGTCATAATAGGAGAGAGCCGGCCCGCCATAATCCTCACTGAGCGATTCTGCCAGTCCGCTGGAAACGCTGACCGTCGATTGCGGAGTCTCATGCAGGAAAAACAGCATGGCCGAAGCGATGTTCAGGATCAGCAGCAGTCCCATGAAAGCCAGCCTTGGATTGAATCCGCCGGCGAAAGCGACGGCAAACGTGTTCCTGCTCTCCAGTGAGTCGATGCGCTGCATCAGGTGCGCCCTGAAAAGGTGATGCACCTCAAGCCGCGGCATGTCGTCCAGTATCTTGAGCGTCTTTTCGACCTCAGCGTTATTTTGTTCAGTGCTTCTGTTCATATCGGTATCATGTTTCAAAATATATGACGACAATGTCCGCGGAAACTTGTGCTTTTCTTGCAGCTCAATTGACAGCCCGGTAATGACGTTCCAGTCGGGACTGCAGATTTTTTTTTGCCCTGTGGATCAGCGATTCGACCGCAGGGACGGTCGTCTGGAGAATGTCGGCAATCTCCTGATTGCTGTATCCGTCCTGCTTGCTCAGGAGGAACGCTGTTTTCTGGTTGTCGGGCAGCGCGTCGAGAGCCTCCTGCAGAACTGCAACCCGCTCCTTGTCTGTGAGTACATCGGCAGGATTGTCATGGTCAGGGGCCGGGATCGAATCGGCAGGATCATCGACTCCGATGATCCTTTTGAGCGAACTGAACCGTTTTTTTCGTTTCTGGCGTCGCAGGTGGTCAAGTGATTTGCTCACCGCGATCCTGTAAATCCACGTGGATAGTTTGGACTCTTCACGGAACTTGTCGATCGAACGATAGACTTCGACGAAAACCTCTTGCGCCAGATCTTCAGCGTCTTCACGGTTGAATACGAATCGGTAGCAGGTATTGACGACCATCTCCTGATGCTCGGCGACAAGATCGCTGAAAAAGCGTTCTCCTGATGTTATTGCCTGTTGCTCCAATGGTCGAACTTTAGCGTGGGTCTGCATCCTTCCCCCTGTCGCCTGAGTGTCGACATGCCGGAGGAAGGCAGCTTTGTTTCGCTTTCTGAATGATGATGTTACCTGTTGGACGACTGAAAATTCAAATCCATGCGCCGTTCAACCGAGTTTTGATGCAAAAGTGAGTACCGACTCCACTTTTTCCGGAGAGTCCGCTTCGCAATAGATCCTGAGCACCGGTTCTGTCCCCGACGGTCTGATCAGCAGCCAGCCACCCTCGAAATGGTATTTGAATCCGTCGAGATTGGAGAATCCGGTCACCGGATATCCGGCAATTGCGGTGAGGCTACCGGTCGACGCGGCGGAAATGATAGCCTCTTTTTTAGCGTCGGATACACGCAGGTCGAGACGGTTGTAACAGAAAAATCCGTACTCGTCGAAAAGTTCTTCGACAAGGCCGGAGAGCGTTTTCTGCCTGCGGGCCATGATTTCGAGAAGCAGCAGTCCGATATAGACGCCATCCCGTTCCGGCAGGAAGGAGGTGATGCCGATTCCTCCGGACTCTTCGCCTCCGATGAGGATGTCGTTTGTGGTCATCAGACGGCTGACATGCTTGAATCCGACAGGAAGCAGGTGCATTTTGAGGTCGTGTTTGCTGCAGATCCTGTCGATGACGTCGGTCAGTGCGAATGTTTTGGCAACCTCGCCCCGCTCGCCTTTCTGTTCGACGAGGTATTTGAGGATGATGGCGAACATTTTGTGCGAATCTACGAACACGCCGTTCTCGTCGAGCATGCCTACGCGGTCGGCATCTCCGTCGTTGATGATGGCGACGTCGGTCTTGACCTCGTTGAAGAAATCAACGAAATCGCCGATATACTGCGGAATCGGTTCAGGGTTGATTCCGTCGAATCCGGGATTTACCGAGCAGTGGTAGCAGTTGATCATCGATTCGTCGAGCAGGCGGGTAATGAGATCCTGTCCAGCGCCGAACATGGCGTTATGGGCGATTTTCAGCTGCGATTCCCTGATCAGCGCGAGGTCCAGCTTCGATTTGAGGTAGTCGACGTAATGGGTCTTGATATCGGTCATCGTGATCAGGTTCGTCGCAGGGACGGCCGGATCAGCGGGATCGACCGTGAGGAGGTTCCTTTCGATCTCATCGATGACTTCGGGGTGGGCCGGACCTCCGTAGGAGGCTTTAACCTTGAACCCGTTGTATATGGGAGGATTGTGCGATGCAGTGATCATGACTCCGCCGGCAAGACGGTGGTCGCGTGTATAGAGAGAGACTGCGGGGGTCGAAACGAAGGCGTCCGAGAGGAAAACCCTGAGGCCCATCGATGAAAGTATTTCAGCTGTATAGCGGGCAAACTCTTTCGACATGAATCGGGTGTCGTAGCCGACGCATACTCCGTTTGCCCTGTCGGGATGGGAGAGGAAATATTTCCCGGAGGCCAGGGCGGTCAATTTGAGATTATCGTAAGTGTAGTCTTTGGCTATAATTGCCCTCCAACCATCGGTTCCGAATTTGACTTGCATTCTGTCGTATATTTGATATAATGATGAAAAAAAATGGGTGCATTTGCCTGGTTATTCTCCACTTCCGGAGCATACGCGTATATTAAAATACAGTTTCCTGTTCGATGATGCAATTTCAGCAGCAAATGCGCCAAAAGAAGCTCTTTGTGCTCGCTGGCGAAGTTTCCGGCGATCTTCATGCTGCAGGTCCGGTACGCGAACTTCTCAAGGCCCGTCCTGAGACCAGGATTTTCGGCGTTGGCGGTACGAAGTTGCGCGAGCTTGGTGCCGATCTGCTCTATACGACTGACCAGATGAGCATCATGGGGTTCGTCGAAGTGCTTCGTCACGCTTCCTTTCTGCGCAAGGTTATTCGTGACCTCAAGCAGGCGGTGAAACGTGAAAAGCCCGATGCAGCCCTCCTGATAGACTATCCCGGCATGAACCTCCACATGGCGGCTTTTCTGCGTGAACTCGGTATTCCCGTGATCTACTACATTTCACCCCAGGTCTGGGCATGGAAGGAGCGTAGAGTCGAGAAAATCCGGGCATATGTCGACCGGCTGCTCGTAATATTCGATTTCGAAGTGGAGTTTTATGGCAGGCATGGCATTAAAGCCGAGTTCGTCGGCAATCCGGTGGTCGAGGAGCTTGCAGATCTCGAGTTTCCTTCAAGGCAGCAATTTCTTGAGAGGATGGGTATCGATCCGCAGTGCCGCCTGGTCGGACTGCTTCCGGGGAGTCGCAGGCAGGAGATCGAAAAGATATTTCCCGAAATGCTCGGTGCGGCACTGCGTCTTCAGCAGACGGGCAGAACGGCATTTCTCCTCGGCAAGTCCCCTCATATCGACATTTCGATCTACGAGCGCCACATCCGTAAAGCCGGCCTTCAACCGGTGATCTGCGGATCGTACGAGGTGATGCATTACAGTGACCTGGAGCTGGTGACATCCGGCACGGCAACCCTCGAGTCGCTCTGCTTCGGCGTGCCCATGGTTGTGCTCTACAAGACGGCCCCGCTGAACTACCTGATCGGCAAACGTCTGGTCAAACTTAAGAACATCGCACTTGCCAATATCGTCGCGTGCGGCCTGCATTCGGAACGGCAGGTAGTGCCTGAACTGATCCAGGCCAGGGCCAATGCCGTCGAAATAAGCCGGAAGGCGCAGGAGATACTCGAGGACGGCAAGGTATCATCGGCAATGCGGGAAGGACTCCGTGAAGCCCGGTCGCGCCTCTCCTCGGATTCTCCGTCCCGTCACGTCGCCGCCGTACTGCTCGAATACCTCTAAACGACGCCCTATGAAAAACGTAATCGATTTTCTGACAGGAAATCCTGTGATCTTTGGTATCGCCGTGATCGTCTCGCTCATGATAGTCTTTTCATTCGCGAAACGGATCATCCATTTCATTCTTGTACTCATAGCCATCGCCGTGCTCTATATCGCCTGGGTGACCTGGCATGGCGGCAACCCCGTGGAGAAAGCCGGCAAGGCCGAACAATCGTTCAAGGGAGCAGTTCACAAGGGTGATGGGATGCTGAAGACGATCCAGGGGTTGTTCAAGCATGACGAACCGGCTCCGGGAAAGGATAGGGAATGACGGGGAGGGAGCCCGGCTCTCTCAGGGATCTGCGTTCCATCCGCAAATGACGAAAGGGCGGTTCGCGATCCGCCCCGCCACAAGACGATTAATAGCGGCGCCCTTATGAGACAGCTCCCTTTTTTTCAGGATTTCCTTTCGCTGATCGCTCCGGTCGGGCAGTTCTCGATCAGTTCGGCATAGGCGACGGCCTGACCTTCGCCACTCGATTCGATTGTGCGCACACAGATGCCGCAATCGACACATTTTTCCCTCTCGAACCTGACAACTCCAGAGCTGTCGATGCTGAAATTCTCATGGGTTTCAGAGCCGGGGCAGGACGCGACCCCGAATTCGGTCGCCAGGTCGCGTAACCGGCAGTCATCGACCGCACGGCATCTGCACTGGAGGCAGCGAAACGCCTCGTTTCGGGCATCTTCAGGAGTGTAGCCGGAAACCGCTTCGCTGAAGCTTCGGCGCCTCTCCATGGCGGGAAGTTCCGGTACCGGTATCCTCGCAGCGGGCCGCGCACGCTCGTAGAAACGGCTCGGCGCCTGGTCGCGCTCTCCATAGGAAGAGTTGAACGCCCGAACGGGGCCTTCTGGCGAAAGGCCCCTGAGGAACCGGTCTATGGCTTCGGCAGCAAGCCTGCCCTGTTCGACGGCCCTTATGGCCAGGTCGGGGCCGGTCACGCAGTCTCCGCCGGCAAAAATTTCGGGGACATCCGTCTGCATCGAGCCGGATCTGACGCGGACGTTGCCGTTCCTGTCGACGCCGATGCCAGGCGCGGCTTCTGCGGGCAGACGCACGAACTGGCCTGTAGCCGTGATGAGCGTGTCGGCCGTTATGGTGAATTCGGAGCCCTCGACAGGGAGAGGTCGCCTCCGCCCGCTGGCGTCGGCTTCACCGAGACGCATCGCGATCGCCCTGACGGCAAGTCCGTCGGCCGTTTTTTCGATTTCCAGGGGTGCCGACAGCAGGAGAAGCTCGACTCCTTCGGCGACAGCCTCCTCGATTTCGATCCGGTTCGCAGGCATCTCGTTTCTTCCCCTCCTGTACATCACGGTAACCGATTCGGCTCCGAGCCTCAGTGCAGTCCGTGCCGCATCGATGGCCGTGTTGCCGCCGCCGACCACGATGACCGATCGACCGGGGTTCTGCGCGGCGCCGGATGCGGCGTCGCGGAGGAATCTGATGCCGCTGACCACACCCTCCAGCTCTTCACCCGGGATGTCGAGTGGTGAGGCTGCGGCTGCACCGATGCTGAGAAAGAGGGCGTCATGATCCTGTTTGAGGTGCGGCCAGTCGATGTCCCTGCCGAACTCCGTCGAAAGGCTGAACCGGGCCCCCATTTCCACGATGGGTTCTACGTCTGCGTCGATGACCGCATCGGGCAGCCGGAACTTCGGGATGCCGTAACGCATCATGCCGCCGGCCTTCTCGTTTGCGTCGACGATGGTGACCTCGTGACCCGCGACGAGCAGGAACCATGCGGCAGTAAGCCCGGCAGGGCCTGCACCGACGATGGCCACTTTTTTGCCTGAGGCAGCCTGTCGTTCAGGAAGCGACGGTTCATCAGCGGTTGCCTGGTCGGCAGCGAAGCGTTTCAGGGCGCAGATCGAAACAGGCTCGTCGACGCCGTGCCTCCGGCAGGCGTCTTCGCACGGGGCGGGGCAGACCCGGCCGAGGATTCCCGGCAGAGGGATGGTCTGCCTGATGATCCTGACAGCGTCAACGTCGCGACCGGAAGCGATGGCCGCGACGAATCCGGGTATGTTGCATCCTGCAGGGCAGGAGAGCTCGCAGGGCCCGAGGCAGTCGCCGCAATGAACGGCGATGATGCGTTCGAGGCTCTGGCGTCGCATGGCATCGAGTTCCGCATTCGAAGTTTCGACGACCATCCCTTCGGATACTGCGGTGTTGCAGCCCGGAATGAAACGGTTCTGTCCCTTGATCTCCACGATGCAGAGCCAGCAGGAGCCTCTGGACGGCAGTGCTTCATGGAAACAGAGGGTGGGGATATGGATGCCGTTGCCGCGGGCGGCTTCGAGGATCGAGAGTCCGGGTTCTACCGATATTCTTCGGCCGTCGATGGTGAGTGTGACGGGTTTCATGGTCAGTGTCGTTTCATGGTTGCCTTGCGGCTATGCCTTACTGCCCGCTGACTCAACGCACGATTATGCGAGAGGTGCAGGGGAGCCATGGCCGTATGTCCTTTCGATATGCCGGGCGACTTGCTCGAGGTGCCACATCGGAGTCGAGGTGGCGCCGCAGATTCCTACGCTCTCCACAGACCCTCCCTCGGGAGTCGTGAACCATTCAGGCCGGATTTCGTCTATGTCTTCGATGAAGTAGCTGTGCGGGTTGGCCTCCCTGCAGATCAGGTAGAGTACCTGGCCGTTCGAGCTTTTTTTACCGGCCACGAAGACGATGCAGCTGTTGGCGAGAGCGAAATCCCGCAGCTTGTCGTTGCGGCTCGAGACCTGGCGGCAGATGGAGTCCTTGAAGACCAGGGTCGGCATGGGGCGAACGCCGGTCATGTCGGCCGTGATGTCGATATCCCTGATAGCCATCCATGATCTTGCCGCTCCATTGCCTTCGACGGTGTTTCCGGCGAAAAGGCGTTCGAGGTTCGACTTCAGTTCGTAAAAGCCGGGCACGTCCATGGTGGTCTGGGAGATCAGAGCCGTTTTCCGGTTCAGGTCGAGCGTGGCAGTTTCCGAAGGGTCAGAGAGGTCGGCATGTTTGATGATGACGCCCTGGTTTGCGCACTGGCCGTTGATGCCGATCACCTCCGGATGGGTGCTCTTGCCGTAGATGACGACCTGGTAGCCGAGTTCGTGCAGCAGGCGGGCCGTCCTCTGCAGCTTCGAAACGACCGGGCATGTGGTGTCGGTGATCGCAAGGTTGTTCTTCCTCGCCGTTTCATAGGTAGACGGAGGTTCGCCGTGGGCGCGGATCAGAACGCCCGCATCTTTGAGTTCATCGAACGTTTTTTCGTCGATGGTCGTGAGCCCGATCGCCTCGAGCCGGCGGACTTCGACTTCGTTGTGGACCACATCCCCCAGGGAATAGAGGCTGCCGGACTCCCTGAGCTTCTCCTCAGCGACATGGATCGTGCCCTGCACGCCGATGCAGAATCCGGATGATGTTCTGTCAAGGTTTACTTTCACGTGAGCTTCGTTCGGTCTAAGGGGACGGTCGTCGGTAATTCTGGTTCTGAGGCGGAAAGATACGAAAAGAGAAGGAAAATGACGGACGTAATGGACTGAATGGACGTCATGGACGTGATGGACTTGATAAAACACGACCATCGAGCCATCTATCTTTCATTATCAACTATCAACTATCAACTATCAACTGTCAACTATCCATTGTCCATTATCCATTATCCATTGTCCATTATCCCTTTCCCCTACATTCCGACGAGCTCAACGTCCGGCATCTCCGTTCCCATGAAAAGGCGGTAAAGTTCGCGGAACTTCTGGGGAAGGTCGCTGACCATGAGGTGCGGCATTGCCTGTCCGGTGCCGGTGTTCAGCATACCTTCGGCCGAGAGCAGCTCGCTGGCTTTGCAGGCGACGGCTTCGGCTGAATCGATAATCCTGATGCCGGGTCCGGTGATGCTTTCGATCATGCCGCGGAGGATAGGGTAGTGAGTGCAGCCGAGCACCAGGGTGTCGATCTGTCTGGAGAGCAGCTCCGAAAGGTACTCCTCGGCAACGAGGCGGGTGGCCGCATGGTCGATGAAACCCTCTTCGGCAAGCGGTACGAACAGCGGGCAGGCTTTCGAGAAGACCTCGAGGTTGCTGTCCAGTTCATTGATGGCGCAGGCGTACGCGTTCGAAAAGATGGTCGCCTGGGTGCCGATGACGCCGATGCGCCCGGTACGGGTCTGCCGAGCGGCGAGCTCCGCACCTGCCTTCAGGACGCCGATGACCGGGATGTCGCCGCTTGTCTGCTGGACCACGTCGAGCGCGAGGGCCGACACGGTGTTGCAGGCCACGATGATCATTTTCGGTTGATGCTTCATCAGGAGTTCGGTGTCCTCGCGGCCGTATTTCCTGATGGTGACCTGGGATTTCGGTCCGTAAGGTACGCGGGCCGTATCGCCGAAATAGATGATCCGCTCGGAAGGAAGGCAAGCCTGGACAGCCTTGACGACGGTCAGGCCGCCGATGCCCGAGTCGAAAATTCCGATCGGGCTGTCAGGCGAAATCTTGTGCTGCGGCATGAGATTGTTACGATGTGAAGGAAGCGCAGTTCCCTCTTTGTCCTTTATGTCCCTTAAGTCCCTTTGGTCCTTTTCCCCTGAGTTCAACTACACATTGAACCGGAACACAATAACATCACCGTCTTTGACAATATACTCCTTTCCTTCGGAACGCATTTTGCCGGCCTCCCGGACCTTCTGCTCGGAGCCGAGGGCGATCAGGTCGGCGTAGTGCATGACCTCTGCCCTGATGAACCCCTTTTCGAAATCGGAGTGGATGGCCGCGGCGGCCTCAGGTGCGGCGGCACCCTTGCGGATGGTCCATGCATGGACCTCCTTGACGCCGGCCGTGAAGTAGTTGTGCAGGCCCAGCAGGTCGTAGGCTGTCCTGATCAGGCGGTCGAGGCCCGACATTTCGAGGCCGAGGCTTTCGAGGAAGTCCGGGCGCTCCTCTTCGGGCAGTTCCGCGATGTCGGCTTCAGCCTTTGCGCTGATGATCAGCATTTTCGAGCCGCTCGCAGCAGCGATCTCCGCGACCTTCGCGGTATACTCGTTGCCGTCCGGCAGGTCGTTTTCGGATACATTGGCCGCATACAGTTCCGGCTTGGCAGTCAGCAGGAAGAACTGTTTCGCCATTTCGCGCTCTTCTTCGGTCTCGAGGATCCGGCGCACCGGTATGCCTTCACCGAGTCCGGCCACGATCTTTTCGCCCAGATCGACGAGCTGCTGCTGCTCCTTCTCCTTGCGGGCGCCTTTTCTGAGTTTGTCCATCCTCTTCTCCATGCTGTCGAGATCGGCGAGCATGAGTTCGGTTTCGATGGTGGCGATATCGCCGGCAGGGTCGATCTTGCCTTCGACATGGATGATGTTCGGGTCGTCGAAACAGCGAACGACGTGGATGATCGCATCGACCTCCCTGATGTGCGACAGGAACTGGTTGCCGAGGCCTTCGCCTTTGCTTGCGCCCCTGACGAGGCCGGCGATATCGACGATTTCGAGTACTGCAGGAACGAGCACCGGCGTTTTGACGACGTTGGCGATCTCCTGGAGTCGATGGTCGGGAACCAGAACGCTGCCTACGTTCGGTTCGATGGTGCAGAACGGATAATTGGCAGCTTCGGCCTGTTTGGCCGTGATGGCATTGAAGAGCGTTGATTTGCCGACGTTGGGCAAACCGACAATGCCGCAGCGAAGTGACATGGGTGGGCGCGTTTGTTGACGAAAAGGCCGCATCTTCTGCGGTTTTAACATGTACTCAATATGTTTGGAAAAAGCAAATATTTTTTATAAAATTACAGGCTAAGTCAAAATGCTGTGGAGAGTCATATCGGAAAGAAAAATATCATTATTGCCATAGACGGTCCGGCCGCTTCGGGTAAAAGCACTACGGCACGGATACTGGCCGGCAAGCTGGGTTATATCTATATTGATACCGGTGCAATGTACCGGTCAGTGACGCTCAGGGTGATACGGGCAGGGCTGCTCGACGAGCTGCGCCGGGACGCCGCAAGGGTTTCCGGGATACTGCACGATATGACGATCGAATTCCGAGGCGACCGTGTATTCCTGGACGGGGAGGATGTTTCCGAAGCGATCAGGGAGAACACAGTCAGCCGGGAGGTCAGTTTCATCAGTTCGCTCAAACCGGTCAGGGACAGGCTGCGGGAACTTCAGCAGCAGATGGGTGCGGCACGGGGAGTCGTCATGGACGGCCGGGATATCGGCACGGTCGTGTTCCCGGAAGCCGAGCTCAAGATTTTCCTTGTGGCCGATCCGCGCGAGCGGGCAAGGCGTCGTCATGCCGAGCTGACGCTGAAAGGCGGCAGTACCGGAATTCCGACCGTCGAAGAGCTCGAAGAGGAGATCAGGAAGCGGGACCGCGATGACGAGGAGCGCACTCTTGCGCCCCTGAAACGCCATCCCGATGCCGTCGTGGTCGATACGTCCACCACGACCATAGAGGAGCAGGTCGGTCGAGTTTACGACCTGGCCATGCAAATAGTTGGGGAGTAAAGCCGAAGGAGTGTTATCTTCGGTAGATTTTTTTGTAGATGCATCAATAACCTAAAACCTGCAGCTTAAATCTCTCGCGGCTGCCGGTAAATCACAAGAGAGGAAGGAAAACATTAATGTCAGAAACACAAACGCTGGAAAAGCTGCAGCCCAAAGTCGTGCCGGGAAGAAAGAAGATCAAGATTTTCGCCAGTTACGAGCCCGCTGAGCTCGCGCAGATGGAGTCGCTCTATACGAGCACCCTCTCCGAGATCACCGAAGAGGAGATCGTAAAGGGACGTATCGTCTCGATCTCGAACAAGGATGTCACCATCGACGTAGGCTTCAAGTCCGAAGGTATCGTTTCGCTTCTCGAGTTCAGGGACGACGACGAGATCAAGGTCGGAGACGAGGTCGAAGTTTACCTCGAGAACATCGAGGACAAGATGGGTCAGCTCATCCTCTCCAAGAGGAAAGCCGACGTTCTCAGGATCTGGGACAAGATCTATGATTCAATCGAGAACGACACCATCATCAACGGCAAGATCATCAACAGGGTCAAGGGCGGCATGACGGTTTCCCTGTCCGGCGTCGAAGCGTTCCTTCCAGGTTCGCAGATCGATGTCAAGCCGGTCCGCGACTTCGATGCCCTCGTCGGAAGGACGATGGACTTCAGGGTCGTCAAGATCAACCCGGTTACACAGAACATCGTCGTCAGCCACAAGGTCATCCTCGAAGAGGAGTATGCGGCCAAGCGTGAGGAAATGCTCGCCAACATCAAGGTCGGCATGGTCCTCGAAGGTACAGTCAAGAACATCACCGATTTCGGTATTTTCGTCGATCTCGGCGGTCTTGACGGCCTCGTTCATATCACCGATATCACCTGGGGCAGGATCAACCATCCGTCCGAAGTGGTCGAGCTCGATCAGCCGATCAAGGTCGTTGTCGTCGGCTTCGACGAGAACACCAAGAGGGTCTCTCTCGGCATGAAGCAGCTCGAAGCCCATCCGTGGGAAAATATCGAAATCAAATACCCTGTCGGCATCAAGGCGAAAGGCCGCGTTGTGTCGATCACCGATTACGGCGCATTCGTCGAGATCGAGAAAGGAATCGAAGGCCTTGTCCACATCTCTGAAATGAGTTGGACGCAGCACATCAAGCATCCGAGCCAGTTCGTGTCGCTCGATCAGGAAGTCGAATGTGTCATCCTGAACATCGACAAGGAGCACACCAAGCTGTCGCTTTCCATGAAGCGCGTCAACGAAGATCCGTGGATCGCCCTCTCCGAGAAATACATCGAGAGTTCGCTGCATAAGGGCGTAGTGAGCAACATCACCGATTTCGGTGTGTTTGTCGAGCTCGAGCCCGGCGTCGACGGCCTGGTCCACATCTCCGACCTTTCCTGGACCAAGAAGATCCGCCATCCCAGCGAGCTGGTGAAGAAGAACCAGGAGCTCGAAGTCAAGGTGCTGAAGTTCGACGTCAACGCACGCAGGATCGCTCTCGGCCACAAACAGATCAACAACGATCCCTGGGGCGAGTTCGAGCAGAAGTACGCAGTAGGAGCTGAAACTCCCGGTCAGATTTCCCAGATCATCGAGAAGGGCGTCATCGTGATCCTTCCTGGCGATGTAGACGGCTTCGTGCCGGTCTCGCATCTCCTTCAGGGCGGTGTCAAGGACATCCACTCATCATTCAAGGTGGGTGACGAACTTCCGCTGAGGGTCATCGAGTTCGACAAGGAGAACAAGCGTATCATCCTTTCCGCCCTTGAGTACTTCAAGGACAAGAACAAGGAAGAGATCGAGGCTTACCTCCTGGCTCACCCGAACGAGAAAAAAGAGATCGAGGACGCCAGCGCCGAGCTGGAGCCCCAGCCGAAAGGCCGCTGATCACTTTTATTACAGTTGTAGTAACAAAAAACCCTTCCCGCAACGGAAGGGTTTTTTGTTTTAGGGGAGGTGGGGGGAAGAGAAGAAAATGTGGGAAATGGACTGAATGGACGTAATGGACAGAATGTGGGAATGGACGTAATGGACAAGAAAAGAGAAGAAAATGCAAAGAGCAAAGACTGTTTGGCGCGTCCATAACGTCCATTCAGTCCATTACGTCCATCAAGTCCATTCTTTTCGCGCCTTCTCTTCGCGCCATTCTTCCCGCGCCCTCTTCAATACCCGTAACTCTTCAGCAGGTTCTTCTTCTTCCTCCAGTCCGGGCGGACCTTGACGAAGATTTCCAGATAGACAGGCCTTCCGAGCATGGTTTCGATATCGAGGCGTGCTGCCTGGCCGAGCTTTTTCAGCGCGGCCCCTTTTGTGCCGACGATGATCTGCTTCTGGCTGTTGCGTTCGACGATGATCGAACAGCGGATCAGCTCTTTTTTCCTCGGGTCATTTTCGTGCTGTTCCTTGAACTCGTCGATGACCACTTCGGTCGAGTAGGGGATCTCACGCCCGTACAGGATGAAGATCTTTTCGCGGACAATTTCGCCGGCAAAGAAACGTTCCGGCTCGGTGCTCAGGATGTCATCCGGATAGAGCGGCTCGTCGAGCGGAAGAAGAGGCCTGATAAGCTCTACCAGCTCTGCGACGTTGCTGCCCTTCAGGGCGGACAGTGCAGGGACGGCCACCGGGCTATAAGCTTCCAGGAGCTCCTTCTGCACCTTGGCAACGATAGTATCTTCGACCAGGTCGGACTTGTTCAGGGCTATGAGGAACGGTTTGCCTGCGGGCCTGACCCACTGGTTGATCAGCTCTTCGGTAAACTTCCTGTCGAACGGTTCTTCACCTTTGACGAGGGGGATAAGGGCCACGATAACGTCGGATTCCCTGAGCGACTGCCTGGTTATTTCAAGCATGGACTCATGCAGGGACTGTTTCGGGTCCATGATTCCTGGCGTATCGAGGATGACAATCTGGCTCCGGTCGTCATGGTAGATTCCGGTTATTTTTTTCCTTGTTGTTTGCGGTTTTGGGGTTACAATAGATAGCTTATGATCGAGCAGGCGATTCAGTAGTGTCGATTTTCCGGCATTAGGCGCACCGACGAAGGCCGCATGGCCGCAGGTGAATGAAGATGGCTGCACTGATGGTTCCAGTTGTGTTGTTCCGCAGTTCCGATCAGAGTCGATTTGCTTGCCGATCGTCTGTTTCATAAGATAACATGATGTACATCCCCTTCAAGAAGTGATGGAAAAGATAAATAAACTCGACCCGTGGCTTGTGATCCCAACGGCAGGTATGATTGTCATGGGTCTGATGGCAGTATACAGCGCGACTCATGGGTCAGGTGAAACCGGCCTGTTTTTCAGGCAGCTCTCATGGGCTATCGCGGGAGTAGTTGTCGTTGCGGCGATCTACTACTCCGATTACCGTTTTTTCAAGGACAGCGCCTACATAATGTACGGTGCGGGGATCGTTCTCCTGCTCACCGTGCTTGTATTCGGCAGGAAGATTGCGGGCCAGACAAGCTGGGTGCGTTTCGGTATGTTCAGCTTCCAGCCGTCCGAGCTTACCAAGATGATTACGATTGTCACCATGGCAAGGTTTCTGTCTGATGACCAGACCGATATAAAGAATGTCGTGGACCTTGCCAAAGCGCTCGCAATAGCCTTTGTCCCTGCCGGTCTGGTGCTGATGCAGCCCGATACGGGAACGACCCTGACCTGCCTCTCATTCGTCATACCAATGATCGTTCTGGCCGGATTCGATCTTTATTATATAATGCTCGCGGTTGTTCCTGTTGCGCTGATGCTGTCCGGATTTTTCAATATCACTATTCTGGTGACGATAGCCATTGTATCGATGGTCATGTTTATCCTGCTCAGGAAACAGGTGCTTCTCCACCAGCTTCTGGTGACGGGCGGAGGAGTGGCGAGCGGGTTGCTGACCTGGAAGTTTACGGCATCGATCCTGAAGCCTCACCAGATCAAAAGGATACAGATATTCCTCGATCCCAGGGCGGACCCTCAGGGGGCCGGCTACAATGCGCTCCAGGCCAGGATCGCTATCGCATCCGGAGGCTTTTTTGGCAAGGGCTTTCTGCATGGAACTCAGACACAGCTTCGATATATTCCTGCCCAGTGGACCGATTTTATCTTTTGCGTTATTGCCGAAGAGCTTGGTCTTCTGGGCTCGGTATTATTGCTTGTTTTTTACCTTGTGCTCATTCTCCGGCTTGTATGGATGGTGGGCGCCATCAAGAACAAGTTTGTCGAGTTGATGCTTGCCGGTTATGCATCCCTGCTTTTGACTCATGTCGTTATCAATATCGGGATGACTATAGGGGTAATGCCTGTTATCGGAGTGCCACTTCCTTTTATATCATATGGAGGTTCTTCTCTCGTCGCCAATATGATGATGGTCGGTCTGGCTATGAATTTCTGCAGGAACCGGAGAAATATTGGTTACTGAACGGATTGTTCCAGATTGCGGTTAACGAAAAAAGGCTGCCCTTCCTTGGGCAGCCTTTTTTCGTTAACCGGTGAACGGTTTGAAACCGATATCTCTCTGTAAAATCAGCGTTTGATCTGATATACGAAACGTTTTCCTCCATCGCCTACAGGAATACGTTCGATCTCAGGATCGACGTTGCCGTATTTGTTGAACCAGAGGCTCACAGCAGTGCCTTTGGTCTGTAATGCAGCTGCAATTTCACGAGGTTTGAACGCTTTGTCTGGATTTGACTGGAGCAGGCTCTTGATCGAAGCTCCGAGTTTTCCGCGTCCGAACTTGGCTGTACCGGGCTTTGCAACGGTGCCGCCTTCAATTTTTGACAGATTGGATTCGAGTTTTTTGACGATGGCATTCAGTTCGTTTTCATAAGGGCGAATCGTTTCCTCGAATTGAACTCGCAAGGTTGCGATTTTTTCCTTCAATTCGTTTTTTTCTTTGTTCAGTGCTTTAAAATCATCGACATTCAGAATGTAGAGGTCGAATTTGTCTGGCGATAACTCTTTTCTTGTGGCGCTCATTGTTGTCAACTTGTGTTTTGGAAAAAAAACTCTATTCCCGAATAAATATACTACGATTATAGTAAATATAGCAACAGGAGAATGAAAAAATGGTGTTTTATCAGATTTGACGGTATAAGGTATGTATATAAACCTGTCACATTACTGCAGAATTGTCGAGCCCTATGTTACGTCAAAATGATACTTCAGATTGCTACTGCGAACGATTACTTCAAATAGTTGAAAGATCAGTTATATGAAACAAAAAAGTGTTGCTGCCGTAACTCTTGGTTGTAAAGTCAACTATGCAGAAACGTCGGCGATTCTCGACTTACTTGTTTCACAAGGGTGGAGGTTGAGTCGGGTAGAGGATGGTGCGGATCTTTTTATCGTGCATACCTGTGCTGTTACCGGACAGGCTGAGAAAAAGACCAGGCAGCAGATACGGAAAATTATCAGAAAGAATCCCGGAAGCAGGGTGGCGGTCATCGGTTGCTATGCGCAGCTCGACCCGGACAGGCTCGCGGGAATCGACGGAGTGTCGGTTGTCCTGGGAACGACTGACAAATTCACAATCTCGAACTACGTATACGAACCAGAGCCCGGAGATGCATCTCCTCTGGTGAAGGTGTCATCAGTCAGGGAACTCAGCGTCGCATATCCTGCGAACTCCCTGCTCAGCCAGCCCGAACAGGGAAGAACCCGTGCGTTCCTGAAGATACAGGACGGGTGCAGTTACGGGTGCGCCTATTGTACCATTCCTCTGGCCAGGGGTCGCTCTCGGTCGGTTCCTGTAGATGCCCTGCTTGACAGCGCTGCGAAAATCGCCGATGCCGGGTATCGCGAAATTGTGCTGACTGGGATCAACATCGCGGACTACCGTGACGGTGATATCGGGTTTTCCGCTTTTCTGAGGCGACTTGAGACGGTTGACGTCAGCCGGATCCGAATCGGATCGGTCGAACCCGATCTGCTCGATGATGAGCTGGTGGAAACGGTGGCGGCTTCCGGAAAAATTATGCCCCATTTTCATTTGCCGTTGCAGAGCGGTTCCGACAGGGTGCTCAGGGCTATGGGCCGACATTACGATACGAAGAACTACCGCGAACGGATATTGAAAGCAGTGTCCTCGATTTCAGGCTGCGGTATCGGAGCTGATGTTATGATTGGATATCCCGGTGAGAGCGAAAGCGAATTCGAGGAGATGTACCATTTTATCGAAGGACTTCCAGCTGCTTACCTTCATGTGTTCACCTGTTCGGTAAGGCCGGGGACGCAGCTTTTCCGTCAGGTTAAAGAAAGGCAATCGATGAGGGTGCATCCTGACGAAGCAGCATCGAGGTATGACAGGCTGATTGATCTCGGCCAGAGGATCGAACGGCGCTTTGCAGGATCGTTCATCGGAAACAGGCTGCGCGTGCTGTTCGAGGAGAGTCTGCCAATCGGTGGCGGCATTGTGCGATGGAGCGGTTACAGCGGGAATTACCTGAGAGTCGAAGCAGATGTCGAAGAAGGCATGATGCTCGGAGATATCAGAGGCAGCGAATATGACGTGTTCGTCGAAGGCTTCGGGGATGGTTTGCAATTACATGGCAGACTATTATTTTGATGACTTGCATGTAATTGCCAGTCTTTACCAATTCCAACTTACATCGAAATGCCCATCAAATCCCGGATTCGTACTGTTCCCGATTACCCCAAGAAAGGGATCATGTTCCGCGACATCACCACGCTCATCAAGGATCCGGTCGGATTCCGCCTGGTAATCGACAACATGACGCAGCATTATCTGTCCAAAGGCCTGGATTTCGATGTGATCGTCGGAATTGAAGCCCGGGGATTCATCCTTGGTGGCGCGCTCGCCTACACTCTCGGCAAGGGTTTCGTGCCTGTCAGGAAACCGGGCAAGTTGCCGGCTGACGTGGTTCAGTTCGAATACGAGCTCGAGTACGGCAGCGACAAGATCGAGATGCATATCGATGCCATCCAGAAGGGACAGCGGGTTCTGCTCGTAGATGACCTGCTCGCCACCGGCGGCACGGCACTCGCCGCGGCAGCACTCGTCGAGAAGGTCGGCGGCGTTGTCGCAGGTATGACCTTCATCGTTAACCTTCCCGATATCGGCGGAGAGAAGAAGATCCTCGAAAAGGGCTACAGCATTTATTCACTGACTGAATTCGAAGGGGACTGATCCCTTGCCTTATACCGGAGGCCCTGTTATGCACCTTACCAGGCAGTTCAAGCGTACCGCAGCTTCCGGAGCCTCATTTCTTCTGTTCATGGCCGTTCCTGCCGTCGCTTGTTCCGAAACGGCGGCAGGTGGCGGACAGCATTCCGCCCTGCCCCCTCCCTGGCTTGTCATGCCGTTTCTCGTTCTTCTCCTGATGATCGCGACAGGCCCCCTGTTCTATTCCCGGTTCTGGGAGCACCATTACAAGAAAGTCTCCATCGCCCTCGGAACTTCGGTATCGCTCTGGTATGCTTTTGGAATGGAATATGGCCCGTATCGCCTTGAACATGCCCTCGAAGAGTACCTGTCGTTTATCGCCCTCCTTTCCTCGCTGTTCATAGTCGCCGGCGGTATACTGATCAGGATCGGGCGCAGGGGTTCCCCGTTAGTGAACGGGTCGCTGCTGCTGTTCGGTGCTGTCCTGGCCAATGTCATAGGTACTACAGGTGCCTCCATGCTGCTGATCCGTCCCTATCTCAGGATCAACGAGGGGCGCCTCAAGCCATTCCATATCGTTTTCTTCATTTTCATCGTCAGCAATATCGGCGGAGCCATGACCCCGATAGGCGATCCTCCGTTATTCCTGGGTTTTCTGAGAGGGGTGCCTTTTTTCTGGGTTCTTGGCCATCTCTGGCTGCCATGGCTCGTGTCTGTCGTCGTTCTTTGCCTGATCCTCATGGGGCTCGATGCAATGTCCGTCAAGTCGGAACCGAAACTTCAGGGTTCAGGCGGTATCCAGATCAGGGGGGGGAGGAATTTCCTGTACCTCGGGCTACTGATCTTCTCGGTATTCCTCGATCCATCTGTTATCGATGGCTTTCCTGATCTCCGGCAGTTGTTTCATCTCCCATTCGGCATCAGGGAACTGATCATGGGCTCAATTGCTATAGCCGCGTATAAAACCGCAGACAGGGAGGCGCTTAAAGGAAACGAGTTTAATTTTGAGCCGATCAAGGAGGTCGCATTCCTTTTTATAGGCATCTTCGCCACCATGATTCCTGCACTTCAACTCATAGAGGCCTATGCCCATGAACATGCTGGCCAGTTCAGTGTCACCCGATTCTACTGGTTTACCGGTCTCCTCTCCGGAGTGCTTGACAATGCGCCGACTTATCTCAACTTTCTTGCAGCGGCACTCGGCAAGTTCGGCCTCGATGCCGGCAGCGCTGCAAACGTAAGGCAATTCGCACAGGGAGTCCCGTCGCCGGTTGCAGGTGACGCTTCATCACAACTCTACCTGCTGGCCATATCGGCGGCATCCGTTTTTTTCGGGGCACTCACCTATATCGGCAATGCCCCGAACTTCATGGTCAGGAACATCGCGGCGCAGACCGGGGCCGAAGTTCCCGATTTCGTGGAGTATATTGTTCGTTATTCTATCCCGTTGCTTCTCCCGGTGTTTGGAGCGCTTTGGTACATCATGTTCAATATTTAGCCGTCCATGACCAGTTTCATCGAAGTCATACGCGAAGGCAGAACCGGCCTGGTATTTGCCAATTCGCTCTTTCTGCCATTCCATTTTGAGCTCATCAGCATATGGATCGGCAAGGAGATGTCACTGCTCGCCAAGCCCGAAATCATTGTCGACCTTGGCGAAAACAGTCAGGATGTAGTTCTGCGTGAGGGGGCGACCTATACCAATATCGTCCTACGGAGGTACAGGGATCTGGCCCATGAATTCGGGAACGGTAAAGGCCATGTCATCCTCTATGCGGCCGAAAAGGGTTCGGACATATTCAGGCCGGAAAACCGGCACTATATCCGGATAAGTCTTCAGAAGCCGCATAAAGAGATCACCTTCGAACTCATCGAGGATCCCTATCAACTTTGACGCGCGGTCCAGGCAACGTCGGCGGTTCATCTATTCCGGAGATTTCAGGCTCTCGCTGACGGCGTGCTTGAACTCTTTGGAGATCTTGAACGTCGGCACATTTTTAGGCCCTACGGTCACCTTTTCGCCGGTCCTCGGGTTCCTTGCCTGCCTCAGGTTCTTGTAACGGATATTGAACGATCCGAACCCACGGATTTCGATCCTTTTTCCTGCCTTCAGCGAGTCGATAATGCTTTCGAACAGGCTGTCGACGACCGATTCCGTTTCATTTTTGGTCAGACCCGTTCGCTGGGCTATCACGTTCACCAAGTCGGCTTTAGTGGTTGTCTGTCCCATGGTAGTGTGTGCTTTGGTTATAAGGTTTGCCAAGACAGTAATTTAAAACCAGAGGCGAAAGGCTACGAGTACGAGAAATACGGCGAACATCCGGCGCAACGTCTCGCTCGACACGCCGATCGCTATTTTGGCCCCGAAAAATGCTCCTGCAAACAGGCCAAGCGCGATTACCAGTCCAATCCAGATGTGCCCGGTCGAAATCTGCCCTGAACGGTAATATTCTAAAACACCGAGAAGCCCGACAGGGAGAAGCAGAGCCATCAATGATGTCGCACTGGCGGTCTGCTGGCTCATGCCGAAAAGCAACACGAGCGATGGTACGATAATAACACCGCCACCGACCCCGAACATTCCGGACAGAAGCCCTGCGGCAATGCCTATAATGAACAGGAAGACGAAATGCATGACCGGCCTCGCAGTAACGTTTAATGGTTTTTCCGGATGCGGACGACTCAGGCCGTCGCTCCGGAAGCTACTCCTCCCGACGTGACGATGGCATCGATTTCAGCGGAATCAAGCGACTCCTTTTCAACGAGAAGATTTGCCATGTCATGCAGTATGGATGTATGCGCTGCAAGAATCTTCCGTGCATTGTCCATGCACTCCGTGATAATTCTCCTGACCTCGACATCGATCTGGAGTGCCGTTTCCTCGCTGTATTCCCTTACGTGCGAGTAGTCTTTGCCAAGGAAAACCTCCTTGTGGCTGTCACCGTAATTGATGGGGCCTAGTTTTTCGCTCATACCCCAGCTTCTAACCATTTTCCTGGCTATCTCAGTCGCCTTCTCGATATCGTTGGCCGCACCCGTGCTGGTTTCATTGAACACCAGTTCCTCAGCAGCGCGCCCTCCGAGAGCATAGGTGATCATTGCGGTCAGGTACTCCACGTTGTGTGTATACCGTTCCTCCAGCGGCAGGTAGGCCGTCTGCCCGAGGCTTCTGCCTCTCGGTATGATCGTGACTTTGTGTATCGGGTCCGATCCGCTGGTGAATTTCGAGACGAGCACATGGCCTGCTTCGTGATACGCTGTCAGCTTTTTCTGTTCCGGGGAGATGTACATGCTCTTTCGTTCCGGCCCCATGAGCACCTTGTCCCTGGCCTGTTCGAAATTCTCGCTCGTCAGCGTCGTCTGTTCGAACCGTGCGGCCAGCAGTGCAGCTTCATTGACGAGGTTTGCAAGGTCGGCCCCGGAAAAGCCCGGTGTGCTTTTGGCTATGACGGCGATGTCCACGTCATCCGCCAGAGGGGTGTTTCTCGTATGGATTTTAAGAATGGCTTCCCGTCCCCTGATGTCCGGCTTGTCGATGGTCACCTGGCGGTCGAATCTTCCAGGGCGAAGGAGAGCTGTGTCAAGCACATCCGGGCGGTTGGTCGCGGCGATGAGGATTACGTTGTCCCTTGTGCTGAACCCGTCCATTTCGACGAGCAGCTGGTTAAGGGTCTGTTCCCGCTCGTCATGGCCTCCACCAAGACCCGCACCGCGGCTCCTGCCTACGGCGTCGATCTCGTCGATGAAGACGATGCACGGTGAGTTTTTCTTTGCTGTATCGAACAGGTCTCGAACCCTTGCCGCGCCGACTCCTACGAACATTTCCACGAAATCGGCTCCCGAAATTGAGAAGAACGGCACTTTGGCCTCTCCGGCGATCGCTTTCGCCAGAAGCGTTTTGCCGGTGCCGGGCGGTCCGAGCAGGAGGACTCCCTTCGGGATCTTGCCCCCGATTTTCTGGAACTTCTCGGGGTTCATGAGGAACTCCACAGTCTCCTTCAGCTCCTCGACGGCCTCATCCACCCCTGCGACATCTTTGAACGTTACTTTCACGTCGAATTCGCTGACGAGCTTCGCACGGCTTTTGCCGAAACTGAAGATGTTCTTCGATGCACCGTTCTGCATCGACATGCGTTTGAAAATGAAGAAATATGCGAATCCAAACAGTACCCATGGAAGCACGAGTACGAGGAAATTCGACAGATCATCCGTACCCTGCAGGACTTTCAGCTGAATTCCGCTGTCGCTCAGGCGGTCGGCTTGTGTCAGGTCGAAGCCGGGAATTCTCACCATGAACCGGTCCGACTGTGTCGTTGTGCCGTTGACAAGAGGCAAACGAACGGAGGTTTTGAGTTTGCCGGTCAGGAGCGCCGATTTGTCCGGGTTCGTCTTAACGGTAACCTCGGTTACTGAGCCGCTGGCGATGATTGCCCGGTACTGGTTGTAGGAAACCTCAGGTGCGATATCCTGGGAGAAAAAACGCTGGAACACGAACAGGCCCATGAGGGCAAGCATGAGGATGACAAGGAACTTGGGGAAATTCCCGCCTTCTCTATCCTCTTTACCAGTGAAACCTCCATTGGACTGCGGGTCACTGTCTGGAGGTATGAACCGGTTGTTCGGTCGGCCTTTTGGAGCCTTTTCGCCGCTTTTTTTTGTCTGCATCGGGAAGCTGTTCGGATGATGCTAGATAACTTATGGCATTTCAAGTAATTAAAACTAAAACTTCCGTGGAAACCAAAAAGTTTATGTTCATTGACCTTCATCGATGATTTTTCATGGTTATTTCTTCCTTTATCTGGGGATACGGTTCGTTTGCTCCCAATCCGGCTTCTTTTCATCTTCAGGTTATCAAATGCAGTGAGTTTTTTTTAAATTCAATGCTTTCAAACGGGCACCGCCCAGCGAAGCAATAGACTCGAGTGGCGGATTTACAGCAGGGGTGCCCACCAGCAACTGTCTTCCGCAATAACTAAACTGGATACTTTGTGCTATGGCCGGTCAACGGGTTAGAACACGATTTGCCCCATCTCCAACGGGATACCTTCATGTCGGAGGTCTTCGCACCGCTCTTTACAACTACCTGTTCGCAAAGAGAATGAATGGGGATTTCGTCATCAGGATCGAAGATACCGACCAGAGCCGGAGAGTCGAAGATGCCGAGAAAAACCTTATTAATACCCTGATCTGGGCGGGCATCATTCCAGACGAAAGCCCGGTGCACGGAGGCAACTACGGCCCTTACGTCCAGTCGCAGCGCCTTTCCATTTATCGCGATTACTGCGTGAGATTACTCGAAGAAAAGAACGCTTACTACTGTTTTTCGACCTCAGAAGAGCTCGAAGAGAACCGTCAGCTCCAACTCAAGCAAGGTCTCCAGCCAAAATACAACCGCAAATGGCTGCCTGAGGATATGGGCGGCAATGTGCCGGAATCCGAAATAAAGAAAAAACTCGATGCAGGCGAACCCTATGTCGTGAGGATGAAGGTTCCGGATTACGTATCGGTGTGGTTCGAGGATCTCATTCGCGGGCCCATCGAATTCGATTCGGCGACCATCGACGATCAGGTGCTCATGAAATCGGACGGGTTCCCGACCTACCATTTTGCGAGCGTCATCGACGACCACCTCATGGAGTTCACCCATATCATCAGGGGAGAGGAGTGGCTGCCTTCGATGCCGAAGCATCTGCTGCTTTACGAATTCCTTGGCTGGGAGCCTCCGAAGTTCGCACATCTGCCCCTGCTGCTCAACCCTGACCGTTCGAAGCTCAGCAAACGCCAGGGGGATGTTGCCGTCGAGGACTATATCCGCAAAGGGTTCAGCAACGAGGCGATCGTCAATTTCATTGCATTGCTTGGCTGGAACGAGGGCGAGGGCAGCGAGCAGGAGGTGTTCAGCATGGACGATCTGATCAGCAAGTTCTCCCTCGAAAGGGTGGGCAAGGCTGGTGCCGTGTTCAATGTCGAAAAGCTCAACTGGCTCGAGAAGCAATATATAAAGGCACGTCCGGTAGAAAAGATCGTTGCCGCCATCAAACCGCTGCTCATAAAGGAGCTCGAGACCAAAACCTCCGAAATGTCCCATACGCGCATAACCTCTGATGAATATCTGGCAGACGTTGTCGACCTGATGAGGGAGCGAGTCAATTATGAACACGAATTCGTAACCTTCAGCAGCTACTTCTTTTTCGAGCCCGAAACTTACGAGCCGGAAGCTGTCGAAAAACGATGGACACCTGAGACACCTGCTCTTCTGAAGGAGTTTACCGCCCTGCTCGAGGCAAACGAGGATTTCACTGCCGGAGGCATCGAGTCGCTGCTCAAGGAGTTCGTAGCGCCGAAAGGTTTGAAGCCGGCCGTGCTGATCCACCCGCTGAGGATTGTCACATCGGGAGTGAGTTTCGGCCCGAGCCTTTACCACATGCTCGAAGTGCTTGGCAGGGATGCAGTGCTTCGCAGGATTCACCGGGGTATCGAGAGGATCGCCCTGCCTGTGGCATGAATCGTCGATCCGTCATGCCTGCTAACGGCATGACGGATCAGGCAGAAAAAAACTTTTTTCTGTTTTTCGTTAAGCGTTGAATTACTATATTCACCTCACGCTATATGGACAGATAGCTCAGTTGGTAGAGCAAAGGACTGAAAATCCTTGTGTCGTGGGTTCGATTCCCTCTCTGTCCACCAGTTCTTCGGTGTCAGGCTCCAAAGCCTCCTCAAGTACCCGACAGACTTCTTATCTTGCCCGGCTTCCTTCAATAGAATGATCGTTCATGCGATGCACTCCAAGCCGTTCGACCATCATTATTCCGCGGCATGAACATCACCACCGATTCCGTACAGGAAGTATGGCACAAGCTTGACGATCCCGGTTCCTATGAGTGGTGGTACTTCGATGCCGAAGACGAAACCCGGGGCATCTCCATCGTTTGCATCTGGTTTGCCGGATTTCCCTTTTCGCCATATTACATCAATCATTATGAGGAGTGGAAGTCCCGCGCACGGCAAGATCCCCCTCATCCCGGGAACCATGCCGGCTTCAGCTTTCAGCTTTACGAGAACGGCCGGGAAATCGTCAATTTCATAAAGGAAGGGCGTGACGGGCTTTTCGACTCGGTTTTCCCTGAAATCGGCGCACGATTCGAGGAGAACAGTTTTTGCTACGACAGCTCGAAGGACGAATACACTCTGACGATTGATTTCTCTTTCCCTGCAGGACGCGAGCGGGTACACGGCTCTTTTTCGTTCCGCCCCCGGCACCGTTTCGATTTCCGTCTTGACAACGATGGCATTGCTGTTTCCGGGCATCGACTTCAGTGGCTTCTCAGCGTTCCGAAGGCCGATGTTGAGGGGCAAATCGTCATCGACGGACCTACGGATGGAATCCGGCGCGATATCAGGTTTCAGGGGAGCGGGTATCACGATCACAATCTCGGCACCACGCCCATGTACGAGTCTATCGATCGGTGGTATTGGGGGCGTGCGTTTTCAGGTCGCTATGATCTGGTCTACTATGTCATTTTTCTTCACGGCAACGGATCAGTCCCATTGGCTGTGATGTTGCTCAACGACAATGAAAGTGGCCGGCAGACGGTACTGGAAAAGGTCAGCTTCAGTGAAGGGCAATTTATCAGGGGAGTGTTCGCTCCTTCTCATGGAAAGACCCTTTCTCTCAGGGAGGGCCAGGTCAGTGTCGAGGTCAGGCACCAGGATATGCTCGATGCCGGCCCGTTCTACCTTCGTTACGCTTCACGACTGTCCATTGATGTCGATGGATACAGGAAGGATGAGATCAGGGGCATTTCCGAGTTTTTGAATCCGATGGCATTGCAGTCGAGGATTATGAGATTTTTTACTGCCAGCAGGATCTTGAGGGAGGGAGAGTCATCGGTTATGTTCACCGGTTACAATTTTTTCAAGCACCAAATTGATTGGTTAAATAGGAAAATATTTTAACTTCAAAATCAGTTTTTCCGAATTTTATTGCTCTACGGAGACCCTGGCGCCCGCATGCATGGATGGCATGCCCACTTATCCGTATTTTTAGCTGGCCGTCGGCCGATTTCTTCTGGATTAAAACAACCAACGTCATAAAAAGGAGATAGCTTATAATGGCACAAACTGGTAATTTCAAGAGCCCGGCAAGGTTGGGCACGCTTGGCGGCAGTGCTGAAGTCTCTTCATCCGGAGCCGTATCCGGCGGAAAACCGCGGGAATCGGGCTTGAAAGGGGTCGATTTCGAACGCAGAAGCTTTCTGCACAAGGTAGTAGGCGGAGTCGGCGCCATTGTGGCCGCAAGTACGCTCTATCCTGTCGTCAAGTTTATCATCCCCCCCGTCAAGGAGATCAAGGTGGTCAACGAAATCAAAGCCGGCAAAGCTTCGGAGATTCCGGACGGTTCTGGAAAGATCTACCAGTTCAATGAAGACAAGGTTATCGTCGTCAACAAGGGCGGTGCCCTGACCGCAGTCAGCGCAGTCTGCACGCACCTCGGTTGCCTCGTGCACTGGGAAAACGCGGCAAACGAACTCGCCTGCCCATGCCATGGCGCCAAGTATAAGCTGACCGGTGAAATCATCTCCGGACCTCAGCCAAAGCCGCTGAAGCTTTACAAGGCAAAGATCGACGGCGACACCATCGTCATCACAAAAGCTTAACCTCAATACTTGAAAATCAAGGGAGTCAAGACACATGGCTGAAAATACCCAGAACCCGGCCGCCGGCAGTGCTCCGGCCAAGCCGAAACCGCCGGCCCCGGCTGCTGCCAAACCCGCTGCTCCGGCCGCTGCCAAGCCCGCAGCCCCGGCTGCTGCCAAGCCTGCCGCTCCGGCTGCCGCCAAACCGGCTGCAAAAGCTGAATCTTCAACGTCCGGCGTCTACAAGCCGCCGGTTGAACGTCCTGCCGCCAACCCCTACAAGGAATCGAAAGTCGGTGTCGTAGGAGAATGGCTTCAGGAGCGTTTCTACGTCGTCACCCCGATCATCGATTACCTGAAGAAAAAAGAGGTGCCCAAGCATCGTCTCTCATTCTGGTACTATTTCGGTGGTCTGGGCCTGTTCTTCTTCATGATCCAGATTGTTACCGGTCTGCTCCTCCTGCAGTACTACAAACCCACGGAAGCAGAAGCATTCGCTTCGTTCGTCTTCATCCAGAAAACGATTCCCTTCGGCTGGCTGATCCGTCAGGTCCACGCATGGAGCGCCAACCTGATGATCATGATGCTGTTCATCCACATGTTCAGCACCTTCTTCATGAAGTCCTATCGCAAACCTCGTGAGCTCATGTGGGTCAGCGGCTTCATCCTGCTCGCCCTCAGCCTTGGATTCGGCTTCACCGGCTACCTCCTGCCGTGGAACGAGCTTGCATTCTTCGCAACCCAGGTCGGCACCGAGGTTCCGAAAGTGGCTCCCGGCGGCGCGTTCATGGTCGACATCCTGCGCGGCGGACCCGAAGTCAGCGGCGAGACGCTTACCCGTATGTTCTCCCTGCACGTCGTTCTGCTACCAGGCCTTGTGTTGCTGTTCCTGTCGGCTCACCTGACGCTTGTACAGATTCTCGGCACATCGACGCCGATCGGCTATAAAGAAGCCGGCCTTGTGAAGGGCTATGACAAATTCTTCCCGACCTTCCTCGCAAAAGACGGTATCGGCTGGTTGATCGGTTTCGCCCTGCTTGTCTACCTTGCAGTCATGTTCCCCTGGGGGCTCGGCGCCAAGGCAGATGCTCTTGCCTCAGCTCCTAACGGCATCAAACCTGAGTGGTATTTCTGGGCACAGTTCCAGTTGCTGAAGGACTTCAAGTTCGAAGGTGGCGAACTGGTTGCCATCATCCTCTTCACCATCGGCGCCGTCGCATGGCTCCTGGTTCCTTTCTTCGATCGTCAGGCATCGAACGAAAAGAAGAGCCCCGTATTTACGATCTTCGGTCTTCTTGTGCTTGCCTTCCTTCTCATCAACACCTACAGGGTGTATGCCGAGTACGGTTGGTAACCCAATACTGATCCAGGCATCGATTCGATGCCTCTGAACTGACTAAGAGGCCGTCTCGGAATTTGATCTGAGACGGCTTCTTTGTTTTTGCTTCGATAGTATAACATTAAAGGTTCCTGCAGAGATTGACTCGAAAGGGCGATCAAAAACGCAAAAGGGTTGCCTGAAAAGGCGACCCTTTTGCGTTTTTATGGGTATTCCGGATAAACAGAAACGAGCGCCCCCTCCTGACTTATGAGAAGCCCCTATGCTGCATTCAAGACCGTATTGTTGAATCATCAATTATTACGTTGAGCTTTTAAGCCATTGTGATTGCTGTTTGAAAATTTAGTATTAATTAAGTTATTCTTATGCAAATATAACGTATAATATATGTATAGCGTGTGCGCAAAAAAGCGGCGTATATATATTATGAATCTATCTTGACCGCTTAGGGTTCAAACGAAATGGTGTAATTCTCCAGATCCCGCTTAAACGATACTGCTCCTGGTGAGCAGCATGCTTGTTGAGAGGGAGTCGGCTGTATACGTTGGTTCATTTGTTAAACTGTAAATCATAATGTATCGTCTACCCCCCAAGAGGATGCGACGTGTGATCGTATGGTCATGCCTGCTGTTGCCTGTTTTCAATCCCCCGCTTTTCGCCGCTCCGCCTGACGCCGGTCAGATTCTTCGTGAGCAGCAACCTCAGAGACAAATTCCTGATAGAGCAACTTTGCCTGAACCGGGGCGAACTGAAGCGGTTCGGTCTTCAGTGTCGGGCGTCAGGGTTTTCGTCAAGGCATACCGTTTTACAGGGTTCGGCGCACTGGTTCCAGAGAACGAGCTCCAGTCGCTGGTTGCCGGCACTGTCGGCAAGGAACTCAGTGACGGAGAGCTTAACGGCCTGCTTTCAAGAGTCGATGCGTTCCTGAAAACGAAAGGATGGTTCCTGGCCCAATCCTTCCTGCCGGAACAGGATGTAACCTCGGGAATCATCGAGATCCGTCTTGCCCGGGGAGTCAGCGACGGACGCATGACGTTCAAAAAGGATAAAACGGTGCGCCTTTGTACAGGGGTATTATCGGCTATAGGCAACGATGCCGTGCAGATCGGCCAGGCGATCAACGAGCCGAAGCTTGAACGGGCGTTACTGTTGATGAACGATCTTCCCGGTGTGTCGGCCAACGCGGGCTTGACCAGGGGGAGCGCCCCTGGCAGCACGGGAGTGAATGTCGACGTGAGTGAAGGAGCGTTACTGTCGGGAGCAGCCTGGGAAGACAACTTCGGCAACTACTACACAGGGCGGGGGCGGAGCTCGGGGATGGTCAATATCAATGATCCATCGGGTTGCGGCGATCAGCTCTCCGTTTTGGGTACGATTGCGGACGGCCTTCGACAAGGCCGGATCGCCTACAGCTATCCTTTGGGAAGCAACGGGTTGAAAGGCATCCTGGTCTACTCGCCGATGAACTACGAGATGCACCAGGAGATGAGTGTGCTCGATGTCAAGGGGCATGGACAGACGCTCAATGCAGGTCTGAGTTACCCGCTGGTGAGAAGCCGCCTCTCGAATGTCACGATCTCGACAGGCATAGAACGAAAAATGCTCTCCGACAGCATGTTGGGGATCAAGATCAGCGACAAAACGGTCAACAGCGGTACGATAGGGCTCAAAGGATATTTTTTCGACAAGTTCCTCGGCGGCGGTTACAACAACTGGAGCACGAGCGTCACTACAGGAACGGTGAACGAACGCATAGCGGACTTGAGCCTGAGCGGCACCCAGGGCACTTATACCCATGCCAATTTTAGCCTGAGCCGGCTTCAGGCCGTGACTGGTTCGGTAGACCTCAATCTCTCCTGGACGGCGCAGCTTTCGCCATCCAATCTCGTTTCGAGTGAAAAATTCTATCTGGGCGGCCCTTACGGCGTTAGAGCTTATCCTGTGGGCGAAGCACCGGGAGACGCAGGCCAGTTGATGAACGTCGACCTTAGGATCAAGTTGCCGGTTCCTGAGAGGTACGGAACCGTTCAAGTCAGCGGCTTCTATGATGCGGGCAGGATTACCATGCACATGAATCCATGGCCGTACTCGATTCTGACGGCCACAGGTGAAAACAGTTACTGGCTGCAGGGTGCCGGAGTGGAGTTGGTGTACCTGTATAACAACAGTCTCAGCCTGAAGGGCAGTTGGGCTCATGTCATCGGAGACAATCCGGGTCGAAACCTGTGGGAGCAGAACTCGGAGGGCAAGAGCGACAGCGATCGTTTCTGGCTGGTCGCTACCCTGTTTTTCTGAGAGACTGAACAAAGTTTATACCTCAACTGACTGACTCATGAATCGCATCCATCGCATTATCTGGTCCAAGATCACTGAAAAATGGATCGTTGTTTCCGAGAAGGCAGGATCCAGCGGTTGCCCTATCATTCTTGTCGGTGCGTTGAGCCTCGGTGCGCTGATGTGCAGATACGAAACAGCTCTGGGCATTGTGGGCATTGAAGCAGGGGCCTTGCCGACAGGAGGGGACATAAGTCCAGACACAGGAAAGATCGCCACCAGCGGCAGTCAGATGACGGTCAACCAGTATAGTGCGAAGATGATCGCCAACTGGGATACCTTCAACATCGGTGAGTCTGCGAGTGTTCGTTTCATTCAGCCTACAGTATCCTCGATAGCACTGAACCGTATCAACGACCAGAACCCGAGCCAGATAATGGGCAGCCTGAGTTCGAACGGCACGGTGTTTCTGCTCAACCAGAACGGAATGGTGTTCGGAAAGACAGCCAGGGTCGATGTCGGCGGATTGGTCGCATCGAGCCTGAACCTGTCGGACAACGACTTTTTGAACGAGCGCTATGCGTTCACCAGCAGGGGAAACGCAGGAAGCATCGTCAACGAGGGGACGATCACGGCCAAGCAGGGCGGAGTGGTGGCCATGATCGCGCCGAAAGTCATCAACGAAGGTAGCATAACGGCCGACAAGGGCAGCGTGGCCATGCTGGCCGGCGATCAGTTCACGGTGGACTTCAGCGGAGACGGGCTGATCAAATACACGGTCGACAAGGGCTCGGTGGATGCGCTTGCACGGAACAAGGGGTTGATCAGGGCGGACGGGGGTCTGGTTGTCATGAGTGCAGAAGCTGCCGATGCGTTGAGCCGGTCGGTGGTTAGCAACAGCGGAGAGGTCCGGGCCCGTACATTGGAAAACAGGGAGGGACGGATCGTTCTGGTAGCAGGCGGCGGCCAGGCGACGGTATCGGGCACTCTCGACGCCTCATCCAGCGATGCGATGGGCGGCACGGTTATCGCCACGGGCGACCGTGTGCTGGTGACCGGCAATGCGCACCTGACGGCATCCGGTGCGACAGGCGGCGGAGAGGTGCTGGTTGGCGGAAGCTGGCAGAACAGCGATTCGACGGTATGGCAGTCCACCGACGCCACCGTCGAGAAAGGTGCACTGCTGGAAGCCAATGCCACCGACAGGGGTAACGGAGGCACGGTTGTCGTATGGTCAGACGTAACCAACCCGGACTCCATCACCCGGGCGTACGGAACCTTTGAAGCCAAAGGGGGCTCCAACGGAGGCGACGGCGGAAGGATCGAGACCTCGGGCCATAAGGTTGATATTGCTGAAGTCAAGGTTAATGCCGGGGCGACGCAAGGTACTGGAGGGCTCTGGTTGATCGATCCATACGACTATACGATAGATGCCACAGCGGCTACGGCAATTGTGTCATCCCTGGATGCCGGTACGAGTGTGACGATAGATACTTCAGTCAGTGGTGGCCCTGGTGATGCAGGAAGTGGCCCGGGAAACATTACCGTTGCCAGTGCCATCACCAAAACCACAGCCACCGGTACGCCGACGTTGACGCTCACAGCCGACAACAGCATTGTCCTCAATGCCAACATCGGGAACACGCTCGGTACGTTGAACCTGACGATGAACTCCACCGGCGGCGGTATCACCGGTACTGGTAACATCAGCGGCAATGGCGCCACGATATTCAATGTCGGAGGTGGTTCGGGAACCTACAGCGGAGTTATCAGTGATGGAAGCGGTACTCGAACTGTCACAAAATCCGGAAGCGGAACACTGACACTTGGCGCGGTAAATCAATATACGGGAATCACCTACATCAATGCAGGCACGTTGAAGCTCGGTTCCAATAGCTTTTCCGGGTCGAATTCGGTGCTGGGCTGGGACGGAGCCGGGACCGTCGTAGCTGATGGCGCCGTGCTTGATCTCAACGGGTATGGTGTTTCATTAGCTGAACCGTTGACGTTGAATGGAACGGGAATATCAGGCGGAGGAGCGCTGACCAACAGTGGTGCCAGCGGATCGAAATATGATGGGAGTATTACGCTTGGCTCCGATAGCAGCATTGTTGCCAACGCGGGGTGGTTCACCGTGGGCTCAACGCTGGCTACCCCTATATCACTTGCAGGACATAGTTTGACGCTTGGCGGAACAACGGGAGGATCCCCGGGTTATGTCAGTTCCGTGGGTACGGCGATCCAGGGCTCGGGAACAGTGATAAAAGCAGGTGCCGGCTCATGGCATCTTACTTCGCCCAGTAGTTATGTCGGCCCGACGATGATCAATGGCGGCAAACTGATTGTTTCAGGCTCAGGTTCACTAGGTGCGAGTGGTACGATCAGTTTCGGCGGCGGCACGCTGCAATATGAATCTGTAGTTGGCAACAATTACGACTTTTCCAGCCGCTTCAGTACGGCTTCGAACCAGGCCTATTCGATAGAAACAGGCTATTATCCGGTTACTTTTGCCGCCAATCTGACCAGTAGCGGGGGTTCTTTCACCAAGATGGGAAGCGGCACATTGACGCTGACCGGCACGAACACCTATGACGGAGGCACCAATATCAACGGCGGCACGCTCTCGCTGGGTTCCGCCGGTGCGATCGGCACAACAGGTACCATAAGCTTCGGCGGCGGCACACTGCAGTACAGTGCAAGCAACACCACAGACTATTCCGCACGATTCAGCACTGCTGCGGGCCAGCTTTATTCGATAGACACGAACAGCCAGTCTGTAACGCTATCCAGCGCACTGAACAGCTCCGGCGGTACACTCACCAAGCTTGGTGC
>DATMYL010000023.1:0-4392 GCA_035560975.1 Chlorobaculum sp.
GCAGCAATCCGTTTGTCCCGCAGCGCAGGCCTTCACAACAAAAAAAGGGCGGATGATAGAAGTCGTCAACATCACCAGAACCTACCAGATCGGCGAGAGCTCTGTAAACGCCCTCAACGGGGTGAGCCTGAAGATAGAGCAGGGGGAGTTCGTCGCTATCATGGGAGCTTCGGGCTCGGGAAAATCCTCGCTGATGCATATCCTCGGGCTTCTCGACGTGCCTGATACCGGGCAGTACCGTCTGATGGGCAAGGAGGTCAGCGGGATGAGCGAGGATGAGCTGGCGTCTCTGAGGAACAACGTGGCAGGATTTGTGTTCCAGCAGTTTCATCTGCTCAGCAGGATGAGTACGATCGACAACGTCATGCTTCCCTGCATCTACAGTGGCAAACAGGGCGATTTCCGCAAGGATGCGCTGCAGCGTCTCGAAATGGTCGGCCTGAGCCAGCGTTCAGACCATCGTCCGAACCAGATGTCCGGAGGTGAGCAGCAGCGTGTTGCGATCGCCCGTGCGCTTATCAGGGATCCGATGATCATTTTTGCCGATGAGCCCACCGGGAACCTCGACACTAAAAACTCGCACGAGATCATGCGGATCCTCACGGAACTGCATCAAAAGGGGAAAACCATCATCATGGTGACCCATGAGCAGGATATTGCCGATTTCGCAAGCAGGGTGATCACCATGAAGGACGGAGTCGTTCTTGACGACCGTCGGAAGTCAGGCACCGCAACTCAGGTCCAGGTGCCGATGGAAGTAATGGATGTGGCCCATCTGCCGTTGTTTCAGCCCGGGCGTATGCTTGGCTTTGTCATTCAGGCGCTCCAGTCGATTGTTTCCAACAAGATCAGGACGCTGCTGTCGGTGCTCGGTATCCTTGTCGGCGTCGCTTCGGTCATCGCCATGATGGCGTTGGGTGCAGGAGCGAGGGCATCGATGGAGGAGCAGCTGAAATCGATGGGGTCGAACCTGCTCTCGATAAGGGGAGGTTCGGCTAAAATCGGCGGTGCAGCACAGGGCTCCGGTACTGTTACCCGTTTCACCGAGAAGGATGCTGAAGCCATCGCCGGGCTTTCACCGCTTGTCAAGAGCGTGTCGGGTGATGTAACCGGCTCAGGCCAGATGGTCTATCTCGACAAGAACTGGAGCAGTGGCGTTGAGGGTGTCGACTATGACTATGGAACGATGCGGGCTGCGGTGCCGACTGTGGGCCGGTGGTTTACCCGCGAGGAGATCCAGAGTCGCCAGAAAGTCGCCATTATCGGGACGACGGTAGCCTCGCAGCTTTTTGGAGGGGTGAACCCCGTCGACAAAATCATCAAGATAAACCGCATCAATTTCCTGGTGATCGGCATCGCTCCTGCCAAAGGATTTTCCGGGCCGAGGGACCAGGACGACATTGTGCTGATTCCCGTGACGACGGCCATGTACAGGGTGCTCGGCAAGAATTACCTCGACGGCATCTTCGTAGAGGTGTCGAGTGCTGCAAACATCGATCCGGCCAAGAAAGCCATCGATGCGCTGATCAGGAAACAGCATAAACTCACGGCCAAAGACGAAGATTCGTTCAATATCAGGGATATGACGCAGTTCCAGCAGATGCTTAGCGCTACGACGCAGACCATGAGCATGCTTCTCGGGTCGATCGCGGCGATCTCCCTTGTTGTCGGCGGTATCGGAATCATGAACATCATGCTGGTATCGGTCACCGAGCGGACCAAGGAGATCGGGCTGAGAAAGGCTATAGGTGCCCGTAAAGCAGATATCATGATGCAGTTCCTGATCGAATCGGTAGGCATGACGCTCAGCGGAGGCATTATCGGCGTCCTTGTCGGGGTAGGCGTCTCGATGTTGCTTGCGACGTTCGCCGGATGGGCAGTCAAGACATCCCTGTTTTCGGTCTTGCTCGCTACGAGCTTCTCAGTGCTGATCGGCTTGTTTTTCGGATTGTGGCCTGCCCAGAAAGCCGCCGGGCTCAAGCCTGTAGAAGCGCTCCGCTACGAGTGAGCTGTAGTTGCAACGGCGTCAGCTCGCCGGTAAAGAGCAACATTTTGTCCCTGCCCATTGCGGCAGGGATTTTTTTTGAAAAAAATAAAAAAGGTGCGCAAGGTTTGCCGGACATCGTCGTCCTATTTAATGAAAACGATGTGATGGTCGTTAGGTAGATGAGATGAGTGTTGTTTTGTTGTGTGTGTGCAGCAGCCTGCCGGGTCTTCTTCGCTCTGATGTTTATGGTTGAACACGATGAATGATGATGAAGACGAATGATGATCGATGATTGGCGAAGATTGACTGGTGGTTGCTGAGAAGCAGGGCGAAAAGGATTGTATATCTTTTCGTCCTGCTTTTTTTTTGCCAAAATTTGTCTGTCATCACGATTCGACAGCCAATATTCTCCGGTGCATCGTAATTGTAGTGGGCTGACTCAAAAGTCGATATGAGGAAGTCTTTTGCTTTGCCCTGGGAGAACCGGGCTCCAGCTCGGCATCAAGATGGATGACCTGAGCACTGGGCATTTATGATACCAGACAAAATTCCTACTCCTTGATTGCTCAACTCGGAGTCAGGGTATGAATTGCCGAGCTGGAGGTCGGTTCTCCCGCGGATCTGGCGTTCCTGATTTATCTTTTGAGACAACCTCGACGTATTGGCTTGATTGCACCCGGCAACGTAAGTATGGAGTTTTTGCCTGGCAGCGTTAGAGCCGAGCTGGAGCCAGGGGTTCCCGGCACTGAAAAGCGAAAAGCCGGCCTTCACTGAATCGTGAAGGCCGGCTTTTCAATTACAGGCTGGAACTGCGGAGATCAGGACATCCCGAGAGCGTGATGTACCTTCTCGGCAGCGTCTCTCAAGCCGTTGGCCGATATCAGGTTGAGACCGGATTCGTCGAGCATCTTCTGTGCCGCCGGGGCGTTGGTGCCTTCCAGACGGACGATGACCGGCAGATTCAGGTTGATGTTCTTCGCGGCCTGGATGATGCCACCTGCAACGCGATCGCAACGGACGATGCCGCCGAAAACGTTGACCAGGATAGCCTTCACGTTCTTGTCGCTAAGGATGATCTTGAATCCCTCTTCGACAGTCTTGGGGCTGGCGCTTCCTCCTACGTCCAGGAAGTTTGCAGGTTTACCGCCGGCGAGCTGGATCAGGTCCATGGTGCCCATGGCAAGACCGGCACCGTTGACCATGCAGCCGACGTTTCCGTCGAGACGGACGTAGTTGAGGTTCGAGTGCGACGCCAGGACCTCGAGCGGATCCTCTTCGCTCTCGTCTCTGAGCTCCTTGTAATCCTTGTGGCGGTAAAGAGCGTTGTCGTCGAAATTGATCTTGGCATCGAGTGCGAGCACGCGGCCTTCCTTGGTGACGACGAGCGGGTTGATCTCTGCCAGCGATGCGTCGATCGTGATGTAGGCGTGGTACAGCGCTTCGATGAACTTGACGGCGTTGCGGAACTGATCGCCTTCGAGTTTAAGGAAAAATGCCGCTTCGCGTGCCTGGAATCCCTGAAGTCCGTAAATGGGGTCAATCTGGATTTTCAGCAGCTTTTCCGGGGTCTCTTCTGCTACTTTTTCGATCTCCATGCCGCCTTCGGTCGAGATCATGAGTACGTTTCTCGATGTGGCCCGGTCGAGGGTGATGCCGACGTAGAACTCCTTTTCGATATTCATGCCCTCTTCGACCAGTACGCGATGCACCTCTTTGCCTTCAGGCCCGGTCTGGTGAGTCACCAGCGTGGTGCCGATCATTTTCTGGGCGATAAGGAAGGCTTCTTCAGGGGATTTGGCCAGCTTGACGCCGCCTGCCTTGCCTCGGCCGCCTGCATGGATCTGTGCCTTGACGACCACGACAGGGCTGGTATGATCCTCGAAAAGCTCTTTCGCCGCCTGTTTTGCTTCTTCAGCCGAAAATGCTACTATGCCCTTGGGAACAGCGACGCCAAATTCTTTCAGGATATGCTTGCCCTGATACTCATGTATATTCATAGCAGATGTTCTATGGTTTTATGATGCTGTCGGATGCCGGATGTATACGAGGACTCGAAAAGAGGTCTAAACCTCATGATAACAAATTTTATTGTTTTGCTGAAACCGCTGCGGCTCTCGACGCAGATTTCTTTTCTTTGCTATGCATGATGTCGGTTATTGTATGGAACTGGCTTTCAGGGAAGCCATCAAAGCCTATGAAAAAAAAGAGGTTCCAGTCGGGGCTGTCGTGCTCGATCCGAACGGCTCGATCATCGGCCGGGGCTACAACCAGGTCGAAGAGCTGTGTGATGCCACGGCACATGCCGAAATGATCGCCCTGACCTCCGCAATGGCGACCATCGGGAGCAAATATCTCGAAGGATGCACGCTTGCCGTGACGCTTGAACCCTGCCCGATGTGCGCCGG
>DATMYL010000024.1:0-2723 GCA_035560975.1 Chlorobaculum sp.
AGAAGCGCAGAAGCCAGTCGGCCTGGTAGAGCCGGTGCTCGCGCAGGAGGGGCGGTGAAGCGAGTACCGGGAGCCGGTTGTCGTCGTTGACCGGCACGAAGGCCGAGTAGTAGACGCGTTTGAGGTTCATCCGGTTGTAGAGACCCTGCGAAAGCTTGAGGATCTGGAAATCGGTTTCAGGACTTGCACCGATGATCATCTGGGTGCTCTGGCCGGCAGGAGCGAAGCGGGGCGCTTTCCTGCTTTTCCCCCGTTCGACGAGGCTTGTGCCGATCTGGCCGCCGATAAGCTTCATCGGGGCGAGAATCGACTCCTTGCTCTTCTGCGGGGCCAGCCTGTGCAGCGATTCGCTCGAAGGCAGCTCGATGTTGACGCTGATCCTGTCGGCGGCGAGCCCTGCGCGCCTGATCAGTTCGCTGCTGCTGCCGGGGATGACCTTCAGGTGGATGTAGCCCCCAAAACGCTCCTCCTGCCTGAGTATCTCGGCGACACGCACCATCTCCTCCATCGTGTGGTCGGGCCCCTTCATGACGGCCGAGCTGAGGAACAGCCCTTCGATGTAGTTGCGGCGATAGAACTCCATGGTCAGGTCGACCACCTCCCTGGCGGTGAAGGAGGCTCGCGGCACCGGGTTGGATGACCGGTTGACGCAGTAGGCGCAGTCGTATCGGCAGTCGTTCGAAAGCAGGACTTTCAGGAGCGAGATGCAGCGACCGTCGTCGGCCCAGGAGTGGCAAATACCTCCCTGCGAGGTGTTGCCGGTACCTCGCGAAGGCCCTTCGCGGCCACACCCGCTCGATGCGCAGGATGCGTCATAGCGTGCGGCGCCCGAAAGAATCTGGAGTTTTTCCTGGATGTCCATGAAAGCAATATAACGAGTCATCCCGCTTATTTGCCATATCGCCGGAGTGCCAGTTCGATAGTTCTTCTCGCGCCGGTGACCACCCCCGGCAGGGACTGGCCGGGAAAGATCGAGTCACCGGCAAGAAAGAGGTTGTCGTAGGCGGTTGACGGGCTCCTGACGTCGAACAGCGAGGTCTGGCCGTAGCCTCCGACGTAGCCGCGGCTGCGGCCTGTCCATCGCTCCCAGGTGACCGGAGTGGCCGATGTGGTCGAGCGTATGGCTCCGGCAGCTTCGGGAACCTGCTCGATCAGAAGGTCGAGTACCTGGCGGGTATAACGCTCTTTAAGCTCCAGATAGGCCTGACGACCCGCAGCAAGAGCATTGAACCAGGGCTCGGGGCGGGTATGGGTCGAGATGGTGACCGCACGAAGTCCATCGGGGGCACGAGTCGGATCGTCGGCCGGAGAGGCTGAAACGAAGATGCTTCCCCCCTCTCCAAGTTCGCCTTCGGCAGCCGTGATCTGCAGGTGGTTTATGCCTGCCTGCCCCATAACGGCAGCATCGATGCCGAGATAGACCGTGAAAGCTCCCCATCGGGTAGGCGCTGCAACACCGGCGGGTTCCGGAGTCCTGCCCTCAAGAAGAACCAGGGAATCGGGTGTCAGGTCGGCGATCACGAGGTCGGCGGCAAGCGCGTCACCGTCGCCGGTTTCCACGCCGAGCATCTCCCTTCGGATGCTGTCCATGCGGATCACCTTTTTGCCGTAGAGAACTGCCCCGCCGTCGCGTTCGATCGAGTCCGCAAGCAGCTCGGATATCCGTCCGATACCGCCCTGCACACTATAGGCTCCCGAAACCGGAAGGTCGAGGGCAATGGCCGCGTTGACAGCATTGGCATCATGGGATGTGGTCTGTACGGAAACAAGGAGCTGGGCGTCGATGAAACGCACGAACTCCCCGTCGGTGTCAAGCCCGTGGGCGGCAAGCCATTCGAGGGCGGTCATGGTGGCGAATTTCAGCAGCCTCGCCGTACCGGGTATCTCTGAGATGGCCTTTCGGGCCAGGTGAGCCAGGTCCCGTGGGCCGGCGACAGGCCAGGAGAGGCCACCGTACGACAGCTTCCACAGAAGTTCGGCAAGCATGGCCTGCTCTTTCCAGAAGGAGGCCGATCGAGGGAAGCGGTCAATGATCGCTTTGCGCGAACCGCTCAGATCGAGACTCAGGTCGCCGTGGCGATACTGCCATGCGACCGGTTCGGGCCTGACCGGCCAGGAGATGTCGAGTTCCCGCCCAAGCGCCTCCATGGGACCGCCTTTATGGAATCCGCAGCCGAGCGTTGCACCGGCATCAAAGCGGTATCCGTCCAGCGAAAACGTGCCGGCGCAGCCTCCCGGATAGCCCTGCATTTCAAGAAGGGTGACCTGCATACCTTTGCGGGCAAGCAGGGCGCCGGCGGCAAGACCGCCTATGCCTGCGCCGATAACGATGCAATGAACGTCTTGAATATCCATATTTTAGCCTCACCTATAGGGTTTGGAAGAGTGCGGATCTCTTTTAGTGAACCCGATGAAACGCAAGACAATTCCCCGTTTCGAACATAAGGTGGTGTAACAACCAGAGGAAGTGTATGCAGATTTATAAGAATACAGGAGGGGCCGCAGGAGGATGTGCCCAAAAGTCAAAATGAGGCCGCCTTTTATTAAGCACGTCCCTCGTGCTCTCCGTCAGCAGCGTCCACAGGAGGGCGGGTTTTCCAACCCGCCATTACATTCATCGATTGTCGGAAAATCGAATGAGGCTGTCTCAAAAGAAAAATCAGGAACGCCAAAACCCTGGGAACGCCGAGCTCCAGCTCGGCAATTCATAAGCGAGCTCCGGA
>DATMYL010000025.1:0-60158 GCA_035560975.1 Chlorobaculum sp.
TCCCGGATGTTGATCCTGCTGGCGGCAAGCTCTTTGGCGATCTCCTGCGTAACCATCTCCATCGCCCCGAACCCGTAGCGGTTCTGGAGAAATTCGCGCAGGATGTTGCTCAGCTCTTCATAGCTCTCGGCGGGCGACATCCCTTTCGAAAGCTGCCTCCCGATCGACCTGAGTTTCTTGCGTGCTGCTCGAACCGGATCGGCCAGGAGCCTGCGCAACGTTACAAGGAGGCGCCTTACAGCATAACCTGCGACAAACAGCAGCAACAGGACTGCCGCTGCGGGAAAGAGAATCCAGGAGGGAAACGGGGCGCTGACAGGAGGCACGATGGGCCGCAGGTCCGTCATGGTCGAATCGGTCATGCTCAGGATTACAACCGAGGCCGCGGGCTTTATTTCGAGCCGTTCCTGCCCGGCCGCTGCTCCGTTGCGGGCAGTCACAGTAAAACCCGGAAGCCGCTGCCGTCCTGAGCCGAAAACAGCGAGTTCCGCGTCCATCCGGAACTCTGAATTGCCGTCAGGAAGTTTTTTCGAGGTGGATTTGCTGCCTGCGAACTCGAAAAAAGATCCCTGGCCTGCCTCGAGCGCTTCAATGGAGATTGCACGCTGCCCGTCGTGACGAACGGTAATGACATAGTGCAGCCGTTCGCCGGCAAGAAGACTGTCAGGTGAAACGCTCACAGTGACATCGGTGGGACGGAGAGCACCATCCGCCGGCCTGTAAAGCATGGCAGCCCACACGGCGACCGTCAGGATCACCGCAATCCTGATGATGCTAAACCTTCCGTTCACGTTGCCTGAAAAAAGCGTTCAATCCGCCGATGATCGACTGACCGGTATCGAGAAAGACGGCATCGACCTTCATACGGCTCAGTTGCTTGCGAAGCTCCTCCCGCTCCCGCTGGCGTGCGCTCGTGTAACTGGCCAGGAACCCCCTGCTCATGGCGTCGACCGTGATCCTCTCTCCGCTCTCCGGATCGACGAGGTCGAGCAGCCCTGATCGGGGAAGCTCCGTATCAAGCGGATCGCCGAGATGGATAAGCACGAATTCATGGCGCATGTTGAGCAGTTTCATGCCCCGCTCGTAACCGGAACCGAGAAGATCGGTCAGGAGGAAGACGATCGTCTTGCGTTTCTGCGTCCTGCGGATGAATGAGAGCGCTGCGTCGATGTCGGTCTTCCGTCCGCACTGCTTTACCGAAAAAATCTCGTTCAGGATGACAAGGGAATGCGCTCGGCCCTTGCGCGGCGGAATGTAGGTTTCGACCCGGTCGGAAAAGACCAGCAGTCCGACCTTGTCGTTGTTCTGGACGGCGCTGAAAGCGAGAATGGCCGAAACTTCTGCGGCCAGCTCCTTCTTCAGCCTTCCGCTGCCGAACAGCATCGATCCTGATCCGTCGAGGACGAGCATCATGGTGCGCTCGCGCTCTTCGGTAAACATCTTGACGTAAAGATCGTTCTTGTGCGCCGAGGTGTTCCAATCGATTGTCCTCACGTCGTCGCCGTACTGGTACTCCCTGACGTGGCTGAACTCGATGCCCCGCCCCTTGAATGATGAGTGGTACTCGCCGCTGAACAGCTCGTTGACCAGCCTCCTCGACCTGATTTCGAGCTTGCGGACCCGTCTCGACAGCTCCTTCGGATCCGGCGCACGACCGGCGTCGTTGCCGGCGGTGCCACCGTCAGGGCACCTGGACATGCTCGAGGATGCTCCTGACGAAATCTTCAGCCTTCATGTTTTCGGCTTCAGCTTCGTAACTGGGCCGAACGCGGTGACGCAGCACGTCATAAACGATGCTCTTGACGTCTTCAGGAGTGGCATATGCCCGCCGCTGCAGGAATGCATGTGCTTTCGATGCGAGCAGGAGGAATATCGACGCTCTCGGCGAAGCTCCGTATTCGATCATCGTCGAAAGCCTGTCGAGGCCGTAGCGGTCAGGAAAACGCGTTGCCGTCACGAGGTCCACGATATAGCGCTGCACACGCTGATCCACGTAAATCCGGTCCACGAGGCTGCGGGCCCTGAACACTTCTTCAGGCTCGACGACTGCCGTGACCTCTGACGGGGCCTGCAGGGCCGAAGAGCGCTGCATCACCTCGAGCTCCTCCTCGAACGTCGGGTACTCGACGATGACCTTCATCATGAACCGGTCAAGCTGCGCTTCCGGCAACATGTACGTTCCCTCGTGCTCGACCGGGTTCTGGGTTGCAAGCACCATGAAGGGCTCCCCGAGCGGAAAGCTGACGTCGCCGATGGTGACCTGCTTCTCCTGCATGGCTTCCAGAAGGGCGGACTGCACTTTGGCGGGAGAGCGGTTGATCTCGTCGGCAAGGATCACGTTGGCGAACACCGGTCCCTTCCGGGGGTGGAACTCCATCGTTTTCGGATTGTATATCATCGTTCCGATCAGATCGGCGGGAAGCATGTCCGGAGTGAACTGTATGCGGTGGAAGGTGAGGTTCATCGCCGTGGCGAAGGTGCGGACGATCAGGGTCTTGGCAAGACCGGGAACCCCTTCGAGCAGAAGATGCCCGTTGGCGAGCAGGGCGATGAACACCCGGTCGATAACCCGCCTCTGGCCTATGATGGTGGTTGAAAGCACCTCACGGGCCCTGTCGAGAAATGCCGATTCCTGTGCGATTTCCCTGCCGAGAACCTCGAGTTCTGTTTCCTGCTTCATCATGCCGATCCTCCCGAATCACTTGATCGTCCCCCTGACCAGACCCGCCGTCAGTTGCTCCGGCATGCGTTCAGGGACACTCCTGGTTAATCCTTTCCGGTTAATTCATGACTTCCCGAACACCCCCCTGAACCCCAGCACCAGAAGAGCGAGGCCGATCACGAGCGCAGACCACGAGATCAGGTCGCCGATATAGAACACGCTGTTGAGGAATCCGACACCCGGTGCGAACAGCAAAACGAGATCCGCGCCGACAAGGATGATCAACGCCTTGAAAAAACTGATCCTGACAGCCGGTTTGCTATTCGTCTCCTGTTTCTTAGCTTTGGCCATAGCACACTCTTTAACTTGAGCAATGAATATTTTAGGGGTAGAAACCAGCTGTGACGAAACCTCCGCCGCGATACTCCGCGACGGAAAGGTACTATCCAACATCGTCAGTTCGCAGCTTTGCCACACAGATTTCGGCGGGGTCGTTCCTGAGCTGGCCTCCAGGGAGCACGAACGGCTGATCGTTTCGATTGCCGAAGCTGCCATAACCGAAGCAAATATAACAAAAAATGACCTTGATGTCATAGCCGCGACCGCAGGCCCCGGCCTGATAGGCGCCGTCATGGTCGGACTCTGCTTTGCCGAAGGACTCGCCTGGGCGCTCGGAAAGCCCTTCGTGCCGGTCAACCATGTCGAAGCGCACATCTTTTCTCCGTTCATAAGCGATGAGCCCGGCCATCGGGCACCTGAGGGCGATTTCATCTCGCTGACCGTCTCCGGCGGACATACCCTGCTTTCTGTCGTCCATCAGGACCTCAGCTACGAGGTGATCGGCCGGACCATCGACGATGCAGCCGGCGAAGCCTTCGACAAGACCGGAAAAATGCTCGGGCTGGGTTATCCCGCCGGCCCGGTCATCGACCGCCTCGCCCGGCAGGGAGATCCGGAGTTCTACCGCTTTCCGAGAGCCCTGACCTCCACATCGCAGACCAGCAAAAGCTACCGCAACAACTTCGATTTCAGCTTTTCGGGACTGAAGACCTCCGTACTGACCTGGCTGGGTCGCCACGAACCCGAACATATCGAACAGCACATGGCCGACATCGCAGCCTCCATCCAGCAGGCCATCGTCAGCGTACTGGTTGAAAAAACCATCGCAGCCGCTCTTCTGCACAAGGTCGCAGCCGTCTCGATTGCCGGAGGGGTAAGCGCCAATTCCGGGCTGCGCTCAGCCATGCTGGAGGCGTGCAACCAGCATGGGCTTGAACTTTTCGTACCGAAAGCGGCCTATTCGACCGACAACGCGGCCATGATCGCAACCATGGCCGAACTGATGATTTCCAGGGGGCGGATCACGGGAAATTCATACGGAAATGCTCCGTTCGCACGCTTCATTCCGGCAGGAACCGGGGCTCATTGAAATAGTTTGGAAATACCTTATCTTGCGATTCAAAAATAAGCGCATCATTCCGGACGAAAGCCCGTCTGGTCCGCCAAGCACCGATTACCTAAAGAAAGCTATTAGCCATGCAAGACTTCATCATCGCCCTGATGCTTTTCGCTCCGCCGACCGGAGGCCAGACGCCGAACCCGTTCATCCAGCTCGTTCCACTCGTCCTGATCTTCGTCGTTTTCTACTTTTTCATGATCCGTCCCCAGCAGAAAAAACAGAAAGACCGTGAATCGCTGCTGGATACCATCAAGCGTGGCGACAGGGTCGTTACCATCGGCGGCATCCACGGCACCGTTGCCGGGATCGAAACCGATAAAAAAACGGTTCTTGTCCAGGTTGCCGACAACGTCAAGATCAAATTCGAGCGTACGGCGATAGCCAACATAGAAAAACAGGAAACCGGCGACAAGCTCGCCACAAAGGAGTGACGCGCAGCAATGCAGGAAATACCCGCGATACTTGTTCTCGAAAACGGCTCGCTCTACAGGGGCACCGCATTCGGCCACATCGGCGAAGCGGCCGGTGAAGTCGTCTTCAACACATCTCTGACCGGCTACCAGGAGATCCTTACCGATCCTTCGTATACCGGACAGATGGTGGTTATGACCTATCCGCTCATCGGCAATTACGGCATCACGCCTAACGACGATGAATCGACAAAAATATGGGCTTCGGCGCTCATCGTTCGCGAAGCATCGAACGTCTACAGCAACTTCGAATCGAACAGAAGCCTCGACGCCACCCTCAAGGAGGCGAAGGTGATGGGCCTTGAAGGCATCGATACCCGGAAACTCGTCCGGGAGATTCGCCAGAAAGGCGCCATGCGGGCAGTGATCTCGACCCGGTGCGACGACGTGGAGGCCCTGAGGATACAGGCCGCCGGCATCCCCGAGATGACCGGGCTCGACCTGGTCAGGAAGGTCACCACAGAATCGTCTTACACCATAGACAACCCCGACGCGAAGTATCATGTCGTCGCTTTCGATTACGGCATCAAGACCAACATCGTCCGACAGCTCCGGCTCGAAGGGTGCAAGGTCACGGTCGTCAGCGCGAAGACCACGGCAAGCGAAGTGATCGCCATGAACCCCGACGGAATCTTCCTATCGAACGGCCCGGGGGATCCTTTCGCAGTCACCTACGCCATCAAGACCATCAGGGAACTCGCCGAGTACAGCCGGACGCAGCGTCAGTTACCGATCTTCGGCATCTGCCTCGGCCACCAGCTGCTCTCGCTCGCGTTCGGCGCAAAGACCTACAAGCTCAAGTTCGGCCACCACGGAGCGAACCATCCGGTCAAGAACCTGCTCGACAGCAGGATCGAGATCACATCCCAGAACCACGGGTTTGCCGTAGAAACGGAAACCCTGCCCGAGGTACTCGAACTGACCCACATGAACCTTTACGACCAGACTGTCGAAGGCGTCCGTCATCGCGAGCTGCCATGCTTCTCGGTACAATACCATCCGGAAGCTGCTCCGGGTCCTCATGACTCACACTATCTGTTCAAGGAGTTCACCGAACTCATGGAACAGGCAAAAAACTGATCATGCCCGAAGCGGAGTGTTCGACAGACCACTCCGCTCCGGCGCATCTCCTCAACACTCGTCATCTCTAATTATTTGTTCCGATACATGATAGCGGCATTGGCCCCAACCTGTCGCGAAATTCTCTTGTATTACTCGAAAACACAGCTTCTGCACAACGACCTCCTTTTTTCGTAAGCGCGAACAATAGAGAGGGCGGTTCGCGAACCGCCCCTGCGGGCATAGCGGTATCATCAGATCGCCAAAAGGCCTGATGAGGAGGCCGACGCGAGATATAAGGAAATTTTCACCTGTAGAGATCGGGGGTATCCTTGACTCATCTATGCCCTATCAGGGGGCATCTGTGATCGTTTACGACGTTGAATGCGATTATTGCCATAATGAACCGGCAACATTTTACGGGCTCAGGTTGGGTGAGTATGCACACTGTGCTAAATGCATAGGCAACTCTATTTATTGTCGTGAGTAGGGGCGCTTCGCGAACCGCCCACACGATACAAGGTGAAAGAAGCGCAGAAACAGACGCTTACAGGCTGTATATGAGTTTTTCGAGATCGAGGTGGGCGTGACCGACGCTGCAATCTGGTTTCGGATCAAATAAATAGAGGTGCCCACATATCAGGAATGAAGCCGCGTTTGCCTTTTCAGCAAGGATACGCTCAGGAATCATGAACCGCTTGCCCTTGCATTGTTCATAGCATTCCCCCGTATTTATCCTCTCTATGGCTCTCTCAAAATCATTTAACGGCAACACGCCATGAAAATAAACTCAGGATTTTTGAAAGCCGCACTGCTTGTCACAGCTTTTGGCTGTGTTTCCCCGAACGCTTTTTGCGGTGGCATGGTGACCGGGACAGTTGACGCAAGCATGGCAAAGTATAAAACAGGTGCCGTAGTCTATCTGAAGGGTGTCCCGGGAAAGATCAGGCCGAAAACGGCGCTCGTCGAACAAAAAAACATTGAGTTTACCCCTCATGTCATCGCCGTACCCGTGGGATCGACGGTTTCGTTCGTGAATCGCGACCATGTGAATCACGATATTTTTTCGGACGATACGACAAAGCCTCTGGATATCAACAACAGCGAGCATGGAATTTTCAAGAAAGTGGTATTCGACAAACCTGGGGCGGTGAACCTGCGATGTACCCTGCACGCTGAAATGTCAGGGTATGTCGTTGTAGTCGACAGCAACCATTACGCCGTAACAGGGGCAGACGGTACGTTTTCCATCAGGAACGTCCCACCTGGCCGGTATGAGGTGGCAGCCTGGAGCGAAAGGCTGAAAAACACTAAAATAAATACAGTTACCGTCAAAGACGACCAGACGTCAAGCGTGGTGATCAGTCTTGAAAAATGAGGCTGTGATGGAAAACGGAGCAAAAACAGGAACTGAATGATTTCAGTGCATACCGTGAAGAACGTGCTGCTGTAACATTATCTTTTTTCCACCTCGAACATCAACTGACGGCAAGCACCCACCAAGGAACTTTAAAGCATCCTTGAAATGCTTATATTGTTCCCCAATCGACGATCGCACCTCGATAGCCGAAAACCTGATTTCCTGACAATTTGTGAATGTTTTGCAACGTCTCACCCATAGACGCCTATTGAATAAGGCCTATTCATGAAAAAACGACTCTTCACTCCCGGGCCGACTCCGGTGCCGGAAAATGTCATGCTTCGCATGGCTGCTCCGATCATCCACCACAGGAATCCCGAATTCATGGAGATACTTCAGAGGGTCCACGAAGACCTGAAGTATCTGTTCAAAACCACCCAGCCGGTCGTCGTTATGACCTGTTCCGGTACCGGAGGCATGGAATCGGCCGTATCGAGCCTTTTCAGGCCGGGCGACAAGGTCATCACGGTCAATGGAGGCAAGTTCGGTGAGCGATGGGGGGAACTGGTCCGCACCTACGGAGGCAATTGCGTCGAGGAAAAGGTCGAGTGGGGCAAGGCCATTCAGCCTGAACGCCTTACAGAACTTCTCAGGGAACACCCTGATGCCATTGGCGTCTGCATCACCCACTCAGAGACGTCTACAGGTACGGCTTCAGACGTCAAGGCGCTCTGCGCGGCCATCCGTGAACAGTCCGATGCCCTTATCCTCGTCGACGGAATCACCGCCATCGGCGCGCATGAGTTCCAATTCGACGACTGGGGCGCCGACATCTGCATCACCGGATCCCAGAAGGGACTCATGATGCCTCCCGGCCTGGCCCTTATTGCCGTTTCCGAACGTGCACAGGATATCGTCAACAACAGGAAAGGACAACCGCAGTACTACCTCAGCCTGAAAAAGGCGTTGAAAGCCCATGAAGGAAACGACACGCCGTTCACGCCGGCCGTCACGCTCATTATCGGCCTTGACGAAGCTCTGCAAATGCTCAAGGCAGAGGGCATCGAGAATGTCTGGAAACGTCACGAGAGGCTGGCAGGAGCTTGCAAGCATGGCTGTGAAGCCCTCGGTATGAAGCTCTTCAGCAGTTCACCCTCATTTGCCGTCACGCCAGTATGGTTGCCGGAGGGTGTGGACTGGAAAGCATTCAACAAGACCCTGAAACTAAACAACGGCATCACGGTCGCTGCCGGTCAGGACGATTTTACCGGAAGGATCTTCCGCATTTCACATCTTGGCTACTACGACGAGCTCGACATGCTCTCGGTCATCGGCGGCCTGGAGCGGACGCTCAAGGCAATGAACGTACCCTTCGAGATCGGTGCAGGAGTCACTGCCGTCCAGAGGGCGCTCCTCCTGGAGTAGGGCCCGGCCTTTCAATGCCGGGCTGAAGGGCGTATATTGTAAAAAAAGCCGCCATGCACAGACTTCTGCCGTTACTGATCGCGCTCTTCTCCATCAGTGCGGTCCAGTCGAACCTCGAACAGTACCGCCTGTTCAGTGAAGCGGGCAAGTACGAAAAACACGACGACCATGCGGCAGCCATACGCAGCTACCGGACGTTGCTCGATCGATACCCGGCAGGCATCCTTCGTTGTGAAGCCTCCTTCAACCTTGCCGACACCGAGTATGGCCTGAAACATTACCGGCGCGCCGCAGAGATGTTCGAAAGCCTGCCCTCCGGCAACGCCACTCTGAGCCGGCAATCGGGATATAACCGCGGAAACGCCCTTGCGATGGCCGCTTTTGAAAACCGCAAGGCGCACAATTACCAGGAGCTGCTGGGACGCGCACTCGCCTGCTATCGTCGCGCACTCCTCGACAACCCGCGAAATGCCGATGCGAGGATCAATTATGAAATCGTACTGCGCGCGATGCGCCCCCTTTCTCCACCGCCGCCCTCTCCTGCACCGCAGGGAGGCGGCGGCGGGAAAAACAGCGGCCCGTCAACACCCGGGCTCAGCTCCGACATGGCAAACATGATCCTCATCAACGCCAGGCAGGAGGAGGCCCGTCAGATGCACAAATATTTTAAACCCGTCCAACCAAGGAAATCGGGCGAAGATCAGCCTGACTGGTAGTACCATGACAATGTCAAAACAGGTCGCCCTTGTCTTCCTTCCCTCCGAAAGCGGCGTCGACGGAGCCCGCTCGCTCTACGGGGACAGCAAAGATTCAGGTCCTGCGCGCTGGATCAACGAAGGGGTAAGAAGCCTCATCAAGCGGACGCAGTTCGCCATTCCGCCGCTTTCGCTGATGATACTCGCATCCGTCGAGGTGCCGGGCGTTGAACAGACCATCTGCGACCTCAGGTTCGAGGAGTTCCCGATTGACGGGCAATGGGACCTGGTGGGCATAAGCGTCCAGACCGGCATGGCAGCACGGGCATTCGAGCTGGCCGACAGACTTCGTGCGCGGGGCGTACCTGTCGTGCTCGGCGGACCTCACGTCACCATGTTCCCTGAATCCTGCCGCATGCACGCGGACTGCCTCGTGCACGGCGAAGCCGACGACCTCTGGTCCGAGGTGCTCATGGACCTTGCCACAGGCTCGCTCAGGCCTGAATACCTCGCGGAATCGCCCCCCGACCTGCAGCTTTACCGGCCGGTCAGCAAGTCCTCGCTTCGCAAAAACCGCTACTTCACAACCAATCTCGTGCAGACCGGTAGAGGCTGCCCTTACCAGTGCGACTTCTGCAACGTGCATGTGCTTAACGGCCGGGTGCTCCGCCAGCGCCGGACACGGGACCTTGTTGACGAAATCCGGCGATTCAGGCAGGATGACCGGCGGATATTCTTTTTCGTCGACGACTCCATCAACGCAGATCCCGCATTCGCTCTCGAGCTCTTCACTCAACTGACGCCTCTGGGCATAAGGTGGTTCGGCCAGGCCACGACAGCCCTTGGCCAGCAGCCGGAGCTGCTTGAGACATTTGCCCGGTCAGGATGCCAGGCGCTGCTTGTGGGCATCGAAAGCATCGAGACGTCGAGCAGGAACGCCCATCGCAAAACGCAGAACAGGACTGAAGAGCTTGCCGGCAACATCAGGGCCATCCGTCAGAGCGGTATAAGCCTTTACGGCAGTTTTATTTATGGCCTTGACGGCGACACCCTCCAGACACCGGCAGCCATCCTCGATTTTATCGCCGACACCCGACTCGACGTCCCCGGCATCAATACGCTCAGGCCAATTCCCGGCACTAAGGTCTTCGACCGGCTCAGGGAAGAGGGGCGGCTTCTGTTCGATCCATCAGACATCACCGCTTTCCGTTACACCTTCGGACAGGAGATGCTCTACCGTCCGAAAAACATTTCGTTGCCGGATTTCATAGAAAGTTACTCGGAACTGACCCGAAAGATCTTCAACGTCGGCAACGCACTGAAGCGCGGCATGGCGGCCCCGAGCATCCGGGCAGCGGTACTGTTCTTCAACCTCTTCTACACCCATCTCTACAGCCTGTCAAGGAATGACCTTCACCGTCAGCTCGAAACGATCGACCGTTCCTGAATGCATTTTGAGAGGAGACGAATTATGATTAAAATGAGGTTTGATTTATTTTTATAAAAAACTGAACCAACGACAACAAATACAACCCAAGGAGACCTTTATGAAACGTTTTCTGCCACTGCTCACGCTCGGACTCGTTATGCTCGGCGGCTGCGGACTGGAAAAACCGCCGGCCAAGTTAGCCGAAGAGATTGCAAACGCAGATAAACCGAAAACCGAGGCTCCGGCACCTGCTCCTGCAGCAGCTCCGGCAGCAGCAGTCCCTACCGATCCGAAACTGGCAGCAGGTAAAACCGTCTATGAAGGCGGCTGCAACGCATGCCATGACAGCGGCATGATGAATGCCCCGAAACCTGGCGACAAGGCCGCCTGGGCTCCGCGTATCGCCAAGGGCGAAGAGAGCGTTATCAAGAACACGATCAACGGACTCAACGGCATGCCGCCAAAAGGTGGCAACGCGGCCCTGACCGACGAACAGCTCACAGATGCTGCCAAATACCTGATCAGCATTTCGAAATAATCGATCCGCCATTGCTATCGCCGATTCAGAGGCCGTTCAACCGGCCTCTGATCGTTTTGGCCACCAGGGATATCGCATACAGGAGGACAAAAGGAAGGGGCTGTCTCAAAAGAAACATCAGGAACACCAAAACCCCGGGAACGCCGACCTCCAGCTCGGTAATTCATAAGCGAGCTCCGGATTAAGCACTGAACGGATAAAAATTATGTCTGGCAGCGTTATGCATAGTCTTTTTGGTTATCCATAATAATGCCAAGCTGGAGCTTGGCGCTCCCGGCAATGCAATGAACCGGCTCATCTTGACTTTTGTGACAGCCTCATTCATAACCCGCCCTCCTTTACTCGAAAAGATTTGGATGGCAGCGGGCAAAATGGTAAAATCGTCACTTAAGGAACGTCACTGATTCCGAACACCACACAACATCTCAACCATCAACGGAGAAGACCAATGTCCCGTTTCGTTTCAACCGCTCTCATCGGCGCCGCCATGCTCGTTTCCGGCAATGCATTTGCCGCCAACTACGATGCCGCCGCAGGCAAAGCCGTTTATGAGGCCAGCTGCGCATCATGCCACAAAGCGGCTCTCATGGGCGCTCCCGCTCTTGGCAACAAAGCCGAATGGGCTCCTCGTATTGCAAAAGGTATGCCTGTCCTCGTCAGCAACTCGATCAAAGGCTTCAAAGGCGCCAAAGGCATGATGATGGCAAAAGGCGGCAACCCCAAACTGACTGATGCACAGGTCGGTAACGCAGTTGCTTACATGGTTGTCCAGAGCAAATAAGCTTATCGCTTCATAGAAGAGAAAAACGGGAGCGAACCTCCCGTTTTTTTATTGCCCCCGGCGCACTCGCGCCATAAAAAAACCCGCCAACAAACGATCTCGCGATAATTTCTTATCTTCAGGTTCAATTGCTCCATGACGACGACATGAATCTGATGCCGATAGAAACAGAATATCTTGGCTATGCAGCGGGAATATTGACGACCGTCGCTTTTTTCCCCCAGGCTTACAGGATGATCCGAACACGGCAGACCCGTGACATAAGCCTTGCCTGGGTTGCCGCTACGACCGCAGGCGTCTTCCTGTGGCTCTGCTACGGGTTCCTGAAGCAGAGCATTCCCATGATCTCTGCCAACGGCATAACATTTCTCCTGCTGCTCATAATCCTCGTCCTCAAAATCAGGTATCGTACCCATCCCGATACCCCGCAGCATAAGCAGAACGAACAACGCAATCAGCAATCAACCCGACCATGACACGACGTACCATAGGCTTCATAGGCACAGGCAGAATCGCACAGGCGCTGATCTCCGGGCTTGCCCGCGATCCGGAGGCCGTCATTTACGGTTACGACAAGGATCCTGAAGCCCTGCAGAGAGTCTCCAGCCTTTACGGCGTCAGGATCGAATCGTCGATTCCCGACCTTGCCAGGGATGCGTCGATCATCGTCATCTCTGTAAAACCATACCAGGTAGCCGATGTGCTGGCCGAACTGATGCCTGCACTCCGTGCGGACAACCTTCTGGTCAGTGTCGCCGCAGGAATTTCGACCGGCTTCATCTCCTCGAACAGCCCTGAAGGCACGAGGGTCATCAGGGTTATGCCCAACACTCCGGCATTCGTCGGCCAGGGAATGACCGCCCTGTGCAAAGGCATCCATGCAACCGGAGAGGATCTCGCCATTGCTGAGGGTATTTTCAGCGCCATCGGCAGAACGGCCATCGTCGAGGAGAGCGGCATGGACGGCGCGACCGCCGTTTCGGGAAGCGGTCCGGCCTACATGTTCCGGATCATCGACTCCATCGCGGAAGGGGGAGCCGCTTGTGGTCTCGACCGTGAAACTTCCCAGCTTCTGGCCGCCCAGACCATGCTCGGAGCTGCTGCGATGGTACTGTCAGGAAGGAAAAGCCCGGAAGAGCTTGTCCGGGAGGTAACGACACCCGGAGGGACAACAGAGGCCGGACTGAAGGAGATGGATAACCGCGACCTTCGCGCTGCACTCATCGAGACTGTAAAAGCAGCCGCAGCTCGATCAAGGGAACTCATGAAATAGATGGGGATGTTCAACAGAGTCAAATTCTGGCTCCTGCTCTTCATGCTCGTTATACCGGCATCGATCATGCAGGCGAAAAGCTCCGGCGGGACGCTCAGGGACTCTCTCTTCATCGACGCATCGATCGACAACCGTAAACCATGGGTCGGCCAGGAGGTAGTGCTTACCTACACGCTCTTCTTCAGTGACGTCGCCCCGCGAATCGAGGACAACGCAAAACCTGAACATCCGGGACTCTGGGTGCAGGAGATAAATCCTGAAAACTATATCAAAAGCACTCCTGCCTCCATAAACGGAACCATGCTCAGAAAAGCTGTCGTCAAGCAGCTCAAGCTTGTGCCGATGCAGAGCGGGAAACTATCGGTCACGAATTACCGCCTTGGCTGCTTCCTGCCGAAAAACAGACAGGTCACTCTCGACAGCCGGAACGATATTGAAACCATCATCACGGCACCCTCAGCGGTCATCGAGGCCAAGGCCCTGCCCCAACCTGCCCCAGAGGGTTTCAGCGGCGCCGTGGGCAGTTTCTCCGTTACGGTTTCTCCAGAAAAAAGCAGGGTTCATACCGGCGAACCTTTGACGCTCTTCATAACGGTCAACGGGAAAGGCAACCTCAAGACATTGCCACCTGTCGCGCTCAACTTGCCGCAGGGGTTGCGAAAGCTTGAGTCGGCCGTACCGACGGTCCTGCAGGACAGGGCCGGTCAGCCTGATGAATCCGTCACTACGCGAATTACCCTGTCGCCGGAAGAGACAGGAACGTTTCGCTTCATCCCTGTTCGAATGACCTTTTTCGATCCATGGAAAGGCCGCTACGAAACGATCGAAGCCAAGGAGATCGCCATAACGGTCATTCCGGGAAAAAGCCCGGCTCAGGAACAACGCTCATACACGACTCCTGAAAAACCTTCCGGCCGGGTTCATCTCCCCTTTTCATCGATCATGCTGAGCATGGCCGCAACGGTCATCGCGCTCATCTTCGGCCTGCATGCCCGTGGCAAAAGTTTGCTCCAACGGAAGCCGCCGATTCAGACCGTCAATCAGGCAGCACCGTCTTCACCACCGGGTCATTCCGTACTACTGTCTGCTGAATCGTTGCGCAACCAGCTCTTCGATGCGCTGAAACAGCTCGGGATCCCGAATCCCACAGGCCTGACTACGAGTGAACTCAAGAAAAAGCTGGAGGAAAACAAGGTGCAGGAAACAACGGCAAGCGCCCTCCTGGAACTCCTTGCGAAAATCGACCACGCCATTTATACGCCGGGCGATGCCTCTCCGGAAAAACTCGACGCATTGAACAGAAGCGCGTCCATTGTCATCACCGACCTGCCGCGGCAGTAACCTCCGCAATCCGGAAGTGGCTGTCGCAAAAGAACGCTCATGACGCCAAAATACTGGGAACGCCAAGTTACTGCTCGGCAACTTATGCGATTTCGACCTGGGGCAATGGAAAAGTCATTTTTTTGTCCGGCAGCATGAATGCAGATCCCTTTTTACATCCATGAAAATGCCGAGCTGGAGCTCGGGGCTCCCGGCAAAAGAAAAAGGCTGCCTGATCTTGACTTATGAGACAGCCTCTCTCCCGGTGAGTTCCGGCATGCAAAGGGCAATTTCGGGATGATCGGTAATGAGGCCATCAGCGCCGAGCCTTTTCATCCTGACCATCTCTTCCTTGGTGTTCACCGTCCAGACGACAACCTTCGTCCCAAACCCATGAAGCCTTGAAAGCAGCTCCTCGTCCACAAGTTGCAATTTCGGGTTCACATACTCCGGAACGAAACCCGGCCTGGCAGGAAACGAATCGAGAACAGCCGGATCCTCTACAAGCAGGCCGTAGCAGAGCCCTGGCATGATGCTTTTCGCTGCAGTCAGGATGCGGTCATCGAACGACTGGAGCCTTATCCTGCCATCGATGCCAGATTCCATGATATCACTGATAACGAGCGAGGCATAAGCCGCAGGATCGGGATGTGCCACCCCGTCCGTCTCCGGCCGGGACTTCACTTCGAGATTGTAGACCATTTCAGCAGGCCGACCGATGCGGCAAAGATGCTCTTCCACCGTGCGAAAAACTTCGGGAAGCGCAGGTCTGGCTGCGTGGATCCTCGTCTGATGTGGAAATTCCGGAGAAACCGTACCGCAATCCAGGCCGGCTATCTCCTCATAATCCATGGAATAGAGGTAGCAACGCGACGAAGCACCGACACCTGAAGCCGACTGCACCCATGGATCGTGTGAAACGACGATCCGAAGGTCTTTCGAGACGACAAGATCGAGTTCGATCACAGGACAGCCGAGATCGACCGCCTTGCAGAACGCATGGAGGGTATTTTCCGGATAAAAAGCCCGGGCCCCGCGATGAGCCTGAATTTCAAATGTCATTGCAGCCATAAGGTAAGCATGCGACCATTTCGAATCTGGTTCGTCAAGTCTTGTCCCGGGCGAATGCCCGAACCGTCAATAATCGACGGACAGACGGTCGATAAAGCCACATCCTGCGCTCGGGACGAAAGAGAGGAGAAATCAGTTCAACCGAAAAAAACAGAAGCATCGACCGGAGGCAAGCGGTTCAGCATTGGCCATAACTGCCGATGAGGCAGTTCAAGAGGCCTTGTTGTTGCCGTTTGCTTGCCTTGAGGGCTTGGGCGCAGAGGATTTCTTGCTTCTTTTTTTCTGAAATTTTTTGCCTGCAGGTTTAGAACCGTTGGCTGGTACAGGACCACTCGTACCGTAGAGTCCGGAGGGGCTGTTTTTGCGTGCTCTGTTGAATTTGTTCTTACGATACTTTTTTTCAAGGTCAGCGTAAGGACTCGGAGGTTCCGGCGAGGTATTGAAATTATTGTAATTCGGCTCGTCAATTACCTCTTCAACATCATCCAGGACCACGTCAGGATGAATCTTGTTATGCAAGTTGGTCTATCTTTTAGTTCACAAAACCTTAAGCAATGCTCAGCTCTGGAGTGCTTTCGGCAAGGGGTTAGTAATTTAAGATTTTGATAATAAAAAACAAGATTATGTTTTCTCGATGCTCCTAATCGCTTGTTTGCCTTGAATATCGCCCCTCCACCGGCCTGCAGGTTTTCCGTTGATTGTTGTTGATTCAAATACTAAATTTAAAGTCGAAACAGAACAACCTCTAACCTGGAGATCACCATGGACATTCGCCGCCTGACCCTGGCATTCGTCATGCCGCCTGCCGCAGTCATGAACAAAGAAGCCGGCACTATAATGCTCACCGGCCTGCTTACCCTGCTCGGATGGGTGCCCGGAGTCGTAGCCGCCCTGGTAATGATCAACCAGAAGGAGAAAGCGAAACAGGCGGGGGCATAGAAGCATTCCCAACCATGCCGCCCGACACAAATCGGTCGGCCTCGAACATTTCTCCTCGGACACCCCCGGACCGTCTTCCGCGCCAGTCCCTGAAAACGGTCCGGGGTGATTCGTCGCATGGTCGCGACAGAGCCTGACGACTACAAAAAAAAGCCTGAGGCTTCTTTCCGGCCACAACATACAAGCATGCCATCACCAAGCTATAAACGAATTATCGGCATCGATTTCGGGACAAAGCGAATCGGTGCGGCAAAAAGCGACCCTCTCGGCATGTTTGCCCAACCGCTCGGAACCTTCGACATGAAAGGGATCCTTGATTCCCTGGGAAAAGTCCGGGATCAGGACGGCATTGAAAAGATCGTCGTCGGCTATCCCCTGAGCGAACAGGGAACAAGCAACCGCATGACCTCGGTCGTCGACGGCTTCATCGAGGAGCTCCGTCAGGCATTCCCCGACGTTCCGATCGAAACGCTCGACGAGTACCGCACGTCGAAAGACGCGATGCAGATCCTGGTCGGGTCGGGAACCGGCAGGAAAAAACGCAACGAGAAGGGACGGCTGGATACCGCGGCCGCATGCATAATCCTGCAGAGCTATCTTGACGCCCACAGATAACCGTACTGCCGCCGATCCGGGCTATTTTGCTCTTAGCTTTTCGTCAGGGCTTCTGTATCTTTATGCTACATGTTTCCCTAACGAATAACCGACCGTTTTCATCCATGACCAATTCGGAAACCCTTGAGATGTTCAAGTCGAGCGGCGCCCTGCTCGACGGCCATTTCCGGCTCACTTCAGGCCGTCACAGCAACTCCTATTTCCAGTGCGCCAAGGTTCTTCAGCATCCTGAATATCTTTCGGCGATCTGCGGTGAAATAGCCGGCTATTTCAGGGATTGCGGCATTACGACGGTTATCTCGCCCGCCATCGGAGGCATCGTTGTCGGCACCGAAGTCGGCCGTCAGATCGGAGTCAAAACCATTTTCGCCGAACGTAAGGACGGGGTCATGAGCATTCGCAGGGGCTTCGTCATCGAACCTGACGAAAAGGTTCTTGTCGTTGAGGATGTGATCACCACAGGAGGTTCCGTAGCCGAAGTCATCGAACTGGTCAAAGCGACAGGGGCGACCGTCGCCGGCGTCGGTTCGGTAGTCGACCGAAGCAACGGGAAAGTCCGGCTGGCCGACCGCCAGTTTTCACTGCTCACGATGGAGGTAGTCAGCTACAGCCCCGAAGAGTGCCCGCTTTGCCGGGATGAAGTTCCGATCTACGCTCCCGGCAGCAGAACCAACCCGCAGGGCTGACGGTACCCATGCCATGTCAACGCGTTAAACGGGTCTCGTTCGCAGGCCTCGGTCTCATCGGGGCTTCGCTGATGCAGGCATTGAAACTCGCCTCAGAATCGTCCGGCAAGCTCATCGAAACCGTTGGCTTCGACCCCGGCTTCGATAACGAAGACATCGAATGCATTACCGGGGGCGGTGGACTCGACCGCTTCGAAACCGATCCCTCCAGGTTGTACGATGCTGATGTCGTCGTTCTCTGCGCCCCGGTCATCACCAATATCGCCCTGCTTGAAGAAGTCCGGCGCTATGCACCGGCAGGCACACTGGTGACCGATGTTTCGAGCACGAAAACGGAAATTGCCGCCAGGGCGGAATCGCTCGGCCTGGAGTTCATTGGCATGCATCCTATCGCAGGCCGGGAGCAGCAGGGTTACCGTGCCGCTTCTCCGGAACTGCTCAGCGGACGGCTCATGATCTTCTGTTCCGGCCGGGAGCTTCCTGAGACGGGTCGCGCCACCGAACTGCTCGACCTTCTCCGTACTGCCGGCTGTATCCCTGTCGTCATGACTCCGGAAGAGCACGACCGTGTCTACGCAAACATCAGCCACCTCCCGCAGCTCATCTCCACGGCCCTGATGACCCACTGCCGCGACAACGTTGACTGGGCCGGACCGGGATTCGCCTCGGTCACCCGTCTTGCCGGCAGCGCCTGGCCTGTATGGCGGGACATCCTCGCGACCAACAGCGGCAACATCGCCGACGAACTCGATGCATTTTCCGTACTTCTTGCAGGGCTGGCCGACAAGGTAAGGGCACAGAACCTCGCGCCCGTCGAGTCCAAGTTCCACGAAGCGAACCGTCTCTATCAACTCCTTCAGGGAGGACCACGGCAATGAGATTCGCCATCATCGTCAACATCACCAGGGAAAAAGCCCTGCAGCTTGCCCGTGATCTGACCTCCTGGCTCGACAGGCATTCGATCGATTACGTCTTCGATCCCGAGTCGGCCAATGCCCTCGGCAGCGACAAATCGGCACAGGTCGAATCGCTCAGCCGCGGCTGTGACATCTTCGTCTGTCTCGGCGGGGACGGCACGCTGCTTTTCGCATCCCACTACTCACAGACAAGACCGGTCATCGGCATCAACGTCGGCAACCTCGGATTCCTGACCGAATTCAACCCGGACGAGATGATCGCAGCCGTCGAGCAGGTGCTGAGCGGCAACTATTCGATCCACACCCGATCGCAGCTCGAGGCCAGCGTAGCCAGCGACGGGAAACCGCTGCAGATGACGGCCCTCAATGACGTCGTCATCGAGAAAGGAACTTACCCGCGTATTCCTACCTTCGTCATCTGGCTCGACGACGAAATCCTCGGTTCATACCGGGCCGACGGTATCATCATCGCTACATCTACCGGTTCGACAGCATACTCGATGTCTGCCGGCGGGCCGATCATCGCCCCTAAATCGAATGTCTTCGTCATCACCCCGATCTGCCCCCACATGCTCACGGTCAGGCCGATCGTCATCAGCGACGACAAAATCGTCCGGATTTCGGTCGATTCGCCGGACGGAAAATTCCCGTTGAACCTCGACGGCGATCTTCGAAAAATGCTGGCCCCCGGCCAAAGCGTCACGGTCAGGAAATCCCCACAGGCGATCAATCTGGTAGCGAACGAAAAGAGGAGCTACTGTGAAATCCTCCGCAAGAAACTGCTCTGGGGCCATGAACATCCTGCAGGGCAATAACAAACTCTTACCCCCGGCGCTTCGAAGTATCGTCCAACGTACTCATCTTTGTTCCAATGATTGAACGCATCAGCCCCTTCTGGCTGCACCGTATTCTCGGGATACCCGCGTCCACCCCGCTCTGCCCTGCCGACATGGGCACCGCGTTGCAGGTGGCCATCTGTCCGGCTCCAGGGATGAGCCCGCGCCTGGTGCGGTTCACAGCCGCTCTGCGGGAGGCGTTCCTGCAATGCGGCGTCACTATCTTCGACGGGGCCGAAGCAACCGGCCCGAATGGACGCATTAAAGCCGGTACGGCAGTCATCGCCCCGGGGATCTTTCCCGATGAACTCCTGCCGATCAACCGGGTCTCTACGCTTTACAACAATATCATCGTAGGCGTCTATGACGAACCGCCCCCGGTTCGAGCCGACCAGTCTCCGCAGCAGACGCTCGACGCCGTGGTCGGACGCCTTGCCTGGGATATGGTGCACATTCTGATTTACGTGACCGATGACTCCTGGACAGTCTGCAGCATGAACGGTGGCGTCACGACCATCGAAAGCCCGTTGCCCGAGCCGGTCGAAGTGCTCGAGTCGCTGATCCCCAAGCTCACCGCACAGGTTGTGCCGCCCCGCCCCGAAGACCTTGACATCCGTCCAGGGGCACTTGATACATCGAATGCAGGGTTCAAATCCATAGCAGGGGACTTCATCGAATGCGGAGTTCTCTGGGCGCAGAACGACCGGTTCATGAGCCATACTTCGCGGGAATCCCTGGCTTACAGGAACGGCTTTTACCGTAAAATAGTCGCCAGGTACCTCGATGACCGGAGCGGCATGAGCTACGGTTTTTTCGCCCGCCAGCTCCCGGTGGACCCGGCTCCTGCCGTCATCGCGCAATCCCTTTGCGACTGGAGCGGAGATGACCGGGAGTGCTCCTGCTCACAAGCCGTTCCGCTCATCCTTGCCGGAACGCTCCTGCTGGTGCCGATCCCCGACGTACGTATCCTCACGACCAGGTCAGGATGCCGGAAGACCGAACTCGACGGCCGGTACGACCTGGTCGAGATCGGGCTCGAAGATGGCCGGGCCTACCTCAGCACACCCGCCGGCCTGCCCCCGGAACTGGTTTCACGGCCGTCGTTCGATACCCTGACCATCATCGCCCATGCCGTAGGCAACGCCATGATATCGAGCATATTGCAAGCGCTCAGGCCTGACGGCCGATTCCAGAAGGTGCTGAAGGGTTACGGGGCATCCATGACCCACTGGCACTACTATCCTGAAAACGATATGGTTCCGGAAGGATTCGTCGTCCACGGCAGGGATAACCCGCCGGTTTCATGTTCGACGCCGCAATCGGCCGCATACAGCCTGCTGGGAAAACTGGATGCGCTCGAACAGGCGCTCGAAACTGGTAGAGAGTATCTCGGGGATGTACATATCGAACCGGGACACGGAACCAACCTGGTCGGAACGATGTCGCTTGCCGAAACGGCTGCGATGTTGAACCTGAGGGGGTATGGAGTTCTTGCCTCCCCCGGCTGAAGCCCTCGTGAATGTAGAGAGTTTAACCCGAAGGCAACGGAAGGGAATTCAGTCGAGTATTGACCACGGTTCCGACCAGGCGGAACGCATGACTATGATAGCCTGAAGAAGAGTGCTGCCATGTCAACGTTGAGCCGCCTGTTCACCATAAGCCCATTTGCCCTGGTGCTCAAGGATCATCTCGACGACCTCCCGGATGCAGCCACGCCCGCCTTCATAGACTGAAATGTAGGCCACCCTGTTGCGAAGGTATTCGACTCCGTTGATGGTCGTCACCGGCAAGCCCACTTTCCTGAGGATCTCCAGATCGTCGATATCATCGGCGATGCAGGCGCACTCTTCGTCCTGAAGCCCGTGGCGGCTCTTGAAAGCCTCATAAGCCTCGAGGCGGTCACCCCCGTCAAGGAACAGATCGGCCGGGCCTGCGGCTTCGAGCAACGGACGATAACCGGATGCGTCGCGACCTGAAATGACGGCCACATGCAGGCCATTGCGAAGAGCCTCCCGTATGGCGACGACATCCCTCGCATAAAGGCCGGAGAGTTCCCTACCCTCGCTGTCCAACGTGATCGTGCCGTTGGTAAGCACCCCGTCGACTGGAAAAACCAGCGCCTTTATGCCGTCGAGGGCGGCGCCGACCTGCGAAGTAGGATCAGCCTGTAGGGGCTGCATGCCGAAAAACTGGAAAGAGCTCAATGTCGTGATGATTAATTATCGTGAATGAAAAGCGTCTTGAATGGACTCCATGCAGGCCTGCAACTGCAATAACTGCCGGACTATATCCCTGAACTCGTGAAGCGCCACCTGCGTCGCGGCATCCGACATGGCCCGTGACGGGTCCGGATGCACTTCGAAAAAGAGCCCGTCCACCCCGGTCGCGACCGCAGCCCGGGCCAGCGGCAGGAGGAAGCGCCGGTCGCCGCCGGAAACGCCGGATGATGCTCCGGGCAGCTGGACGCTGTGCGTGGCATCGAAAATGACCGGCCAGCCTGAAGCGCGCATGATCGGCAGCGCCCTGAAATCGACGACGAGGTTATGATATCCGAAGGTAGTGCCCCGTTCGGTCAGCATGATCTTCCGGTTTCCTGTCGAAGCAGCTTTTTCGGCGGCGTAAGCCATGTCCTCCGGGGCCATGAACTGCCCCTTCTTGATGTTCACGGCAAGACCCGTCCCTGCTGCGGCCACGAGCAGATCGGTCTGCCTGCAAAGGAATGCGGGTATCTGGAGTACATCGACGTATGCGGCAGCAAGCTCGACCTCACCGGTCTCGTGGACATCGGTCAACACCGGCATATCGAAGGTTTTCCGGATCTCGGCGAGGATTTCCAGCGCCTCACGGTCGCCGATACCTGTGAATGAAGAGGCTGAAGAGCGGTTCGCCTTCCGGTAGGATCCCTTGAAAATGACAGGAACGTCCTCATCCTTGCGGATACGGTCGAGTTCAGCGGCGACCTCCAGGGCCATCTGCCGGCTTTCGATAAGGCAGGGCCCTGCAATGAGGAACAGGCCTTTGCGTCCGGGCAGCGCCAGGGAGCCTATCGAGAACTTTTCCATGCGGTTTCCTGTTAGGATATCGGGCAGTAATGAAAGCTGTCTGCTTGTTTTAACTTGATTGTACAAGCCTTAAATTTAAACAATAATTTTTCTTTTCACTGATCGCAACTACGATAGAGTATGAACACCGCAGACACCAGGCAGCGACTCCTGGACATCGAAAAGCAGATCGCGAGCCTCAAGGAGGAGCAGGCGACCGTAAAGGCACAGTGGGACGCCGAAAAAGAACTTATCCAGACATCCCGCCGTCTTAAATCTGAAATTGAGGAGCTTCGTGTACAGGCAGAGAATTATGAACGCAACGGCGACTACGGAAAGGTTGCCGAGATACGATACGGAAAAATCGCCCAGATCGAAAAGGATCTTGAGGAAAACAGCAGGAAAATCGAGGCCCGGCAGGCTTCGGGCGACCTGATCATGAAAGAGGAGATCGACGCAGGGGACATTGCCGACATCGTATCCCGCTGGACCGGTATCCCGGTCAGCAAGATGCTCCAGTCCGAACGCCAGAAGCTGCTCGGCATAGAGGCAGAACTGCATCGGCGCGTCATCGGCCAGGACGAGGCCGTCAGGGCAGTCAGCGACGCGGTTAAGCGGTCGCGCGCAGGCATGGGCGACGAGAAGCGCCCGATAGGCTCCTTCATCTTCCTCGGCCCGACGGGCGTAGGCAAGACAGAGCTGGCCCGCACGCTCGCCGAATACCTGTTCGACGACGAGGAGGCCATGATACGCATCGACATGAGTGAATACATGGAATCACATACGGTCAGCCGCCTCGTCGGAGCGCCTCCGGGCTACGTCGGCTACGAAGAGGGCGGTCAGCTCACCGAGGCTGTCAGGAGAAAACCCTTCTCGGTGGTGCTGCTCGACGAAATCGAAAAGGCGCATCCCGACGTCTTCAATATCCTGCTCCAGATCCTGGACGACGGACGGTTGACCGACAGCAAGGGGCGTACGGTGAACTTCAAGAACACCATCATCATCATGACCAGCAACATCGGCGCCCAGATGATCCAGCGCGAGATGGAGGGCCTCGACGGCACAAACGCCGAGACGGTACTGGCCGGCCTGCAGGACAAGCTCTTCCTGCTGCTCAAACAGCAGGTCAAACCCGAGTTCCTGAACCGCATCGACGAGGTCATCCTCTTCACCCCGCTTTCCCGCGAAAACCTGAAGGAGATCGTCACCATCCAGTTCAACATCATCCGCGAACTGGCCATGCGACAGAGAATCGCCCTCACGATAACCGAGGAGGCCCTGATGTGGCTGGCCAGAACCGGCTTCGACCCGGCGTTCGGAGCCCGCCCGCTGAAACGGGTCATGCAGAGGAAGATCACCAACCCTCTGTCGGAGATGATCCTGTCCGGAAAGGTAGACGAGGGGGATACCGTCGAGATCGACCTGGAAGGCGATGCGATAATCATGAAGAAAAAAGTGGCCTGAAAAGGGCGCTGACCTTTTTTATCAACCTGCACTGTCAGCCGGCATCTGCCAATGAAAAAACTCCTCCTCGCCCTTTTCCTGCTGCTGATGTCATACGCTTCCAGCCAGGCTGCTCCGCGCCAACCGGACAGCCTGGCTATCAAGATCGGCCAGATGCTCATGATCGGCTTCCGGGGCCTCGACGCACACACTGAACCTGCCCTTGAGGCCGACATCCGCAAACGGGGCGTCGGCGGTGTGGTGCTCTTCAGCTACGACATGGCATCGGCCTCCCCTGTCCGGAACATCGAGTCTCCCGAACAGCTCAGGAGCCTCGCGTCAGAGCTTCAGTCGATGTCGGCTATCCCGCTCTTCATCGCCATAGACCAGGAGGGGGGCCGTGTCAACAGGCTCAAACGCGCCATGGGCTTCCCGCCGAGTGTCTCGGCCGCGCACCTCGGGGCACTCGACAACGCCGACAGCACACGGCTGGCCGCCGGGACAACGGGCGCCCTGCTAAGGCAGATGAACATCAATATGGACATCGCGCCGGACGTCGACCTGAACACCAACCCGGACAATCCCGTCATCGGGAAGCTCGAACGCAGCTTTTCAAGGGACCCTGACGTTGTGACGCGCCAGGCAGACATCTCCGTTCAAGCCTTCCACCGCTTCGGCGTGATTGCCGTACTGAAACACTTCCCCGGACACGGAAGCTCGACGAAGGACACCCACAAGGACTTCACCGATGTTACATCAACCTGGTCCAGGGAAGAGCTCGAACCATACAGAAAGCTGATACGAAAGGGTTACGACGACCCGGTCATGACCGCCCACGTATTCCACGCCGGACTCGACAGCCTCTACCCGGCAACGCTTTCGAAAGCGATCGTCGGGGGCCTGCTCCGCGGGGAGCTCGGATTCAGGGGCGTCGTCATCAGCGACGACATGCAGATGAAGGCGATCGCCGACCTGTACGGCCTCGAAAAAGCTATCTTCCAGGCTATCGATGCAGGCGTCGACATCCTGCTCTTCGGCAACAACACCTCCGAATACGATCCTCAGATCGCCGAGAAAGCAACGCGTATCATCAGGAAACTGGTCGACGATGGCGCTGTCCCTCCGGAAAGGATCGACCAGTCATACCGGCGCATCATAGCTTTGAAGGCACGAACCATCTACCCCAAAAAATGAAAACCATCTACCTCGTACGCCATGCCAAGGCCGGCTGGGAGAACTCCTTGACTGCCGATTTCGACCGTTCCCTGTCCGATCGAGGCATTAAGGATGCCAGGGAGATGTCCCGTCACCTGCTCTACAAAGGGATCGTCCCTGAACTGATCGTGTCGAGCCCCGCAAAAAGGGCCCTCACCACCGCCGAAATTTTTGCAGACACCCTCGCAAGCAACCCTGAAGAGATTGTACAAAGGGTTGAAATCTATCAGGGCGGACCTGACGAACTTGCCGAAATCGTCCAGTCGCTTCCGGAGGAGTGTCGCACCGTGATGCTTTTCGGCCACAACCCGGTGATCAGCATGTTCGCGTCATGGCTTGCAGGGAAATCGATGGCGTCAATGGAGACCTGCGGAATCGTATGTATAGAGCTTGGAAAAACGAAATGGAAGGATGCGGGGCGAAAAAAAGGAACCGTGCTTTGGTATGACTATCCGGGCCGCCATCAGTAGTTCTCGGACTTAGGCTCCCTGGTCATGAGATCCATGATCGCCTGCTGGGCTGGTTTCTCTTCGAAAAGCATCTCATAGACTGCACGACTGATCGGCATCTCGACGCCGAGTTTTGCAGAAAGCTCTACAACAGCCTTGGAGGTGAGCACTCCTTCCGCGATCATGTTCATCTCGCTGATCACCTCGTCGAGTTTGCGCCCTTTACCTATCTGCTCTCCCACATAACGGTTACGGCTGTGCCTGCTGAGGCATGTCACGACCAGATCGCCGATGCCGGAAAGGCCCGACATGGTAACCGGGTCCGCACCAAGCTTAGCGCTGAGCCGCGAGATTTCGGCAAGCCCCCTGGTGATGATGGCCGCCTTGGCGTTGTCGCCGAAGCCGAGACCGTCCGAGATGCCGGCGGCAATGGCGATGATGTTCTTGACCGATCCGGAAATCTCGACGCCGACAAGGTCGGTGTTGACATAGACCCGGAAGAACTGCGTATGAAATGCTTTCTGGACCTGGCGTGCGGTCTTTTCCGAAGGGGAACAGGCTACGACTGTTGTCGGCTGGCGGCGGGCGACCTCTTCAGCATGGCTCGGGCCGTAAAGCACGGCGATCCGGTCCGGCGTGAGGCCGGGAAGCGTCTCAAGCAGCACCTCGGACATCCGTTTGCCTGTATTCAGTTCGATGCCTTTTGCGACGTTGACGATGATTTTCCCGTCGAGAGGTACGTCGGCGAAAGCGCGGGCTGTTTCGCGAAGCGCCTGTGAAGGAACTGCAGTGACGATCATTTCCGCAGTACGCACGGCTTCATGAAGATCTTCGACGGCATGCAGCGAGGCAGGAAACAGGACCCCCTTGAGATAGCGCCTGTTCTCACGCTCAACCTCCAGCGCCCTGGCAAATTCAGGCCGGTGAGCCCATAGGGTCACCTCATGGCCTTTGTCAGCGAGGAGGATGGCAAGAGTGGTTCCCCAACTACCTGCGCCAAGAACGGTGATCTTCATGTCAGTTTTTCGCACGTCAGGCACGCCGCCCGAACTTCAGACGATTCTCGGTCCCTGAGAGCAGTCGCTTGATATTGGCCCTGTGGGTGTAAATGATCGCCGCGGCCACGATGAGCCCGAATATGAGAAGATGGTAATCGAGGCTGTCATGCACGAACCACTTTGCCCCCAGGAACCGGACATAATAGTCGAGACCGCCACCAAGATCGAAAATATACTTGCGAATGGCGATGATCAGGGGAAACGCGAGGGCCGCAAGGATCGAGCCGAGCGATACGTAACGTGAAAGCGTCACAGCGAGGATGAAAATGCCGATCACCATCAGCATGCTCACCGGAGCGATGCCGATCAGCATACCGGCAGCCGTACTGACCCCTTTGCCGCCCTTGAATCCGGCAAACACGGTGAACACGTGACCGATGACGGCGCTCATGCCTGCGATCAGGCTGAGGGCGACCTCATTGATATCCGGGAAAGAGCCAACGGGATGCGCCTTGAAAAATCCGACGACATACACCGCTGCCACTGTGCCTTTGGCGATGTCGATGAGGGTGACTGCGAGGCCGGCCTTCCAGCCGAGCACCCTGAAGGCATTCGTGCCGCCGGCATTTCCGCTGCCGAACTGGCGAACGTCGATACCCTTGAGCACCCTGCCCGCAATGATACTGGTCGGAATGGATCCTATGATATAGGAGACGGCGACGATGGCCAAAAAGGTCAGCATTTCAGTCTGGGTTGAATGATGAACACACTATCACTCATGGGCGGTTCAGGCCCTGGTGACCTCTCCTATAATGTATGCATTTTCCTGTATCGACTTCAAATAGCTCATGATGTGGTCCACGCGATCGCGGGCGACGATCATAACCAGTCCGAGGCCAAGGTTGAAAGTCCGGCGCATATCCTCTTCAGGTACAGAGCCCTCTTTGCGGATCAGGTCGAAAATCACTGGTTCCGGCCATGAGGACCAGTCCACTGAAAGGGCCAGGCCGTCCGGCACGATGCGCATGGTGTTGCCCATGAGCCCGCCGCCGGTGATATGCGAAAGTCCCCTGACGTCGCTGGAGCCGAACAGCGGTTCTATAACAGAAAGGTAAGAGCGGTGCTCCTTCAGCAATTCCTCGCCGACCGTGCCGTCGAGACCTGCATGACGGGCGTTCATCTTTCCCTCGAAAACTTTCCGGGCCAGCGAGTAACCGTTTGTGTGAAGGCCGGTAGACGGCAGGCCGATCATGACGTCACCGGCTTCGATCCTCGAACCGTTGACGATGTTCTGATGGTCGACGACGCCGACGATCGTACCGGCAAGGTCGAAATCATCCGCTTCATAGATACCGGGCATCTCTGCTGTTTCACCACCGATCAGGGCGCAACCGTTCTCACGGCAGGCCTTGACCATGCCGGTCACCACGGCGGCGGCGATCTCCGGCTTCAGCTTGCCGCAGGCATAGTAGTCGAGAAAAAAGAGGGGCTTGGCGCCGCAGACAAGGATATCGTTGACGCAATGGTTGACCAGGCATGAGCCGACCGTATCGTAATGGCCGAGTTCGACAGCGATTTTGAGCTTGGTGCCGACGCCGTCGATGCTGCTGACCAGGACCGGGCGGGCATACTTTGAAAAATCAGGCTGGAAAAAGCCACCGAAGGCCCCGATATCGGTCATCACCTGCGAGGTGAAGGTCTGGCGGACCTGCGGTTTGATCAGGCGAACGAACTCTTCGCCAGCGGTGATATCGACTCCGGCTTTCTTGTAATCCATGGTCTTGCTTGTTTATATCCTGTTGTATCCTTTGAATTTATCAGGCTCTGATCAGCTTCCTGCCGGCTTTTCGAAAATACTGCTTCCCTCCTGGCCGGAGAAAAACTCGCTGTGCAGGGCCGAAACGGCTGCCGTGACATCCTGCTCCTCCACGACGAAACCGACATTGATCTCTGAAGCACCCTGTGAGATCATTCTGAGATTAACGTTGTGCAGGGAGCTGAAAATCCTTCCTGCGACTCCTTTCGAAAGGCGGAGATTATCGCCGACGACGCTGACGGTGGCCACGAGGTGCTCGACCTCCACATCGCCGATGGCGCTCAGCGCCTGGATGAGTGGCTCGCTCACGGCAGAATCGTCGACGGTCAGGGAAACCGAAACCTCACTGGTCGATATCATCTCCACCGAAATGGAAAAACGCTCGAAGACATCGAACAGTTCGCTCATGAATCCATGGCGACCGAACATTCTGTTTGAGCGGACGTTGACGATAGCCTGCCCTTTCTTGACTGCGATCGACTTGACAAGGCCTTCGTAGCTCATTCCCGACAGCAGTTCAGGATCGTCGGTGATCAGCGTGCCTTTCGAGTCCGGATGCCACGAATTCAGCACATAAACAGGAATATTCTTCTTCACTGCCGGGGCGATCGTGTCGGGATGCAGCACCTTGGCGCCGAGATAGGCCAGTTCGGCCGCCTCGGAGAAGGTCATGACCCTGATGCTCCTGGCCTCGGGAACCATGCGCGGATCGCAGGTCATGACGCCGTCGACGTCGGTCCAGATTTCGATGGAGTCGTCATGCAGCCAGGCCCCGAGAAGCGCAGCGGAAAGGTCGGAACCTCCCCTGCCGAGCGTCGTTGTCTTTCCGGCCGTAGTCGAGCCGATGTAGCCCTGTGTGACGACGATCGCGCCGGATTCGAGCAGCGGCCTGATGATTTCAGCTGTATTTGCCTCGCAGACCTCCTCGATCGGACGGGCAAACCCGAAACGGTCGTCGGTGACCATCACCTGACGCACATCGAGCCACTGGCACCGGTGCCCCTGCTCGTTCATGGCGGCGGCGAAAACGGTCGTCGAAAGCAGTTCGCCGAAGGAGCAGAAGGTATCCTTCGAGCGTTCGGTCAGCTCACCGACGATCTCGATGCCTTTGGCGAGCATCTCGAGATGAGTGACATAGGTATCGATCTTTTCACCAAGCTCCTTTTTCAGCTCTTCGCTCCTGATGAGCTCTGCTGCGAGGGCGACGTGATGCTGTCTTACCTCGCCGGCCTTGATCAGCGCCTCGTCGATCCTGCCCGCTCCTGCGGCCTCGGCGATCTGGATAAGCTTGTTGGTGATACCGCTGCAGGCGCTCAGCACGACCAGCGGTACGCCTGACTTCCTTTTTTCAGCTACTATGGAGATCGCCTGCTGCATAGCCCTGGCCGTGCCGACGGACGTCCCACCGAATTTCATGACTGCCATAACCTCAATCGAATAAATTGGATAGTGATCGTTTCACGATCGTTTTCCGGTTCGGATTTCTTATAATTCCATGATCGAGAGATTTCTGAACCCTGAAAACCGGGAACCTGTCGTTCCGGCCCCCAATGAACGAGATCGTCCGATTCCCGCATTCACAGGAACGTGCGTACAGATCCTGTAAAACCGCAATCCTCCTGGCGCTCTCCTGCCTTATGCTCGCGCTCGGAGCATGCCGGAGCACGCAACCTCTCACGGATCGCATGGAGAGCAAATATAGTTTAAAAAAGAGAAAAACATATATCTCCTGCACCCGACCGGAAAGCCTTACCAAATGCGATCTTCCAGTGCATGTACCCAAAAGGGCCTACAGGGAAATGCTCGGATCTATCGAGGCCGTTAAAGGGACCCGGTACCGGTATGGGGGGAGCACGCTGGATGGGTTCGACTGCTCGGGCCTGGTGCAGTTCCTCTACAGCACCTCGTTTCAGATGCAGCTACCCCGATCCTCCTCAGAGCTCGCACTCCTTGGGGCGATCGTACCCCGCGACAGGCTGGCTCCGGGCGATCTGGTATTTTTCACTTCAGGAAACGGCAATGTGGACCATGTCGGAATCTATCTCGGAGAAGAGCGGTTCGCCCATGCGTCTACATCTGAAGGGGTAAGCATCGGCAAGCTCCGCCAGCGGTATTATGAATCACGGTTCGCCTTCGGAACGAGGATAATCAAGGTCGACTGAGTGAGCCTGCAGCCGAAATTTAATTCGTATCTTCTCCATCATGATCGCCATCAGTAACTATTATTATGGAGCCCGCTTCGATGCAGCCGCCGAAAACCCATAACCACATCGAGCTGTCGTTCGACATAGACAGCGACCTTTACGAGCTTTACATTGCGCTCCTCTCGCAGGAGGGCATCGAATATTTCCTCGAGGAGGACCGTAAGCTCCTTGCCTACATCTCCGAAAGCGCATGGAACGAGGAAAAGGAGCAATCCATCAGAGCCCTGCTTCAGGAGAGCTTCGGCGCGGTACCACACTACACGGCGACGTTCATAGCCGACAGGAACTGGAATGCCGAATGGGAAGCGAATCTCCAGCCTGTCGAGGTGTGCGATCGCTTCCTGATCGTCCAGCAGCAAAAGGATTACACGCCGAAACCCGGCCAGATCGTCATCGCCATCAACCCCAAAATGTCGTTCGGCACAGGTTATCACGCCACAACAAGGTTGATGCTGCGCCAGATGGGGGAACTCGACCTCGCAGATAAAAAGATCATGGATATCGGAACAGGCACGGGAGTGCTGGCAATCGCAGCCCGCAAGCTCGGCAACAGGAACCCTATCCTCGCCTTCGACAACAACTCCTGGTCGGCTGAAAACGCCCTCGAAAACGTAGAGGAAAACGGAGTTGACGATATAAGGGTCGAACTCCTCGATGCAGAGGAAGAGCTGGCGGCAAACCTTGAAGAGGGTTACGACATGGTGCTGGCCAACATCAACAAGAACGTCATCGACCGCATCCTTCCCGTCATCCACCGGTATGCCCCCAAAGCGCAGGTGCTGCTCTCCGGCATCCTCGTCTATGACGAACCCTGGCTCACGCAGTTGATCAAGCGCCTCGGCTACAAGGTGACAAAATGCATCTATGAGGAAGAGTGGCTCTCCGCATTGCTCGAACCCGGAAAATGACCTCTGACATGGAGCGAACCGCCTGTATCGACGTAGGGACCAACACTGCCCTGCTGCTTGTCGCCGACCTCGACCCGCAATCCGGAAGGATCGTACCGGTCGAGCACCGTCAGACCATCGTACGGCTCGGCCAGAAGGTCGACGAAGGAAAAGTCATCCGGCGGGAGGCGCTCGACCGCCTGATCGGCTGTCTGTCGAGCTACAGGGAGCTCTGCAACAGCCTCGGCGTCCGGGACATCGTCGCCGCAGGCACGAGCGCCCTTCGCGATGCGTCCAATCGCAACGAGATCATCGAAGAGGTCAGGAAGTCAACCGGTATTGAACTGCGGTGCATCAGTGGACAGGAAGAGGCTGAACTCACCTTCTTCGGCGCTGTCGCCGGCTTGCCGGATGTGCCGGAACCCTTTACCGTCATCGATATCGGAGGTGGCAGCACCGAGGTCATCATGGGCACCGCCTCCGAAGTCAGCCGTTCGGTGAGCATGGACATAGGCTCGGTCAGGCTGACCGAGCGATTTTTCAGCGCTCTGCCTCCTTCACCCGCCGAGTTCGAAGCTGCCCGGGATGAGATCAACCGACAGCTTACAGCGAGCCTTCCGCCGTTTTTCGCCGCCCGTCACGAGGTGTTCGGCGTTGCCGGCACGCTGACGACAATCGCGCAGGTCAGCATGGGCGAGCTGCATTTTGTCGCTGAAAAGGTCCAGGGGTTCAGGCTTGAGTATGATCAGGTGCACCGTCTGCTCGAAAAGCTCCGGACCATGGCTATCCCTGAAATCACAGCCCTCGGCATTCCGGAAGGAAGGGCCGACGTCATCACCATGGGCACGCTGATCCTGCACCAGTTCATGCGCCTGCTCGGCGTCGGTACGGTGACTGTCAGCATCCAGGGACTGCGCTTCGGCATGGCGCAGAAAGAGCTGCAAAGGCTGCGTTCACATAACTGATGCACCGCCGGTCAGGCCTTGCGGCACAACAGGCAGACCAATCCTCCTGAAGCGTCCTTCGTAAAAAACAGAAAATGCTCGCTGCTTTCCCCGAGCCGGTACTTTTTGCGCAGCTCCTCCACTGATAGAGGAAAATCACGCCGCTGGATAGCAGCCTTCGAAATACCGCGCTCGGCAAGCTCCGCCCGGAAGCTTTTCGGCTTGAAAGGCAAGCACTCCTCCACCCTGAAACTCCTGCCGGGAAAGGGCTCGACAAGGCGGTCCGAAGTCAGGTAATCGACGCTGTCGTTCAGGTACTCCAGATTCAGGTGCCGGGCAAGCTCCCCGGTCAGGCGCGCCTTGATGATGGCCGCATCCGGCTCGTAGAGCCATCCCCCGGAAGCGGGTGCAACCACTCGCCTGGCGGCGTCGCGCTCCTGCGAACCGATCTCGAACACTCCCGCGTCGAGGCAAACTGCCCGGACCGAGGGACGTTTGCCAGCAACATGCTCGCGATCGAGCATCAGCAGAATCTCCTTGCACTCGCCGTCGACCGAAACGACCACGATCGAGGAGAGAGTCGGCAGCTTCTCTTCGAGTCCACTGATTTCGAGGGCCGGAGAGGCCTTGATGCAGACCCGGGGGGCTTTCCGCAGCATAAGGCCATGCAGTGCGACAACGTCCGGGCTGGTCGCTTCGAGCCCGACAGAGCGACCTCCCTGTTCCCGCCGCGCAGGATCCACGAATAACCAGTCGAAAAAGCCGTCAGGAAATCCTTCGAGTATCCGGGCACAATCCCCGACCAAGGGCTCGACGTTCGTGATACCGATCACTCGCCGATTGTACCCTGCCAGTTCAGCAAGCACGGCATCACGCTCGCAACTGACCACTTCCTCGAAGCGCCGGGCGAAAAATATCGTGTCGACGCCGAGCCCGCCGGTCAGGTCGATGATACGCTTTCCCGACATGAGCCCTGCTTTCCATTCGGCCGCGCGCTCTCCGGATGCCTGCTCGAGGCCGAGCCTGGTGTAAAGAAGTGGAAACCGTGACAGCGAGGGCAGTTTTCTTGCCGCCTTCTGCCTGCAGGCGATCTGCTCGGCTATTGCTCTGACAGGCAAATCCGTCCTGCCATGGAACCTCATGGCAAATGCCGAAGGGTCGTCATGGGCATGGGCATCGATCAGGGAAAGCACGCCGGGCTCTTGTAAGGCATGGAGTTCGCTGGAAGTCATTGGCGAAGAATTAAGGAACTCAATAGAAGAAAGGGACCAAAAGGACTTAAGAAAGAAAAGGGACCAAAGGGACTCAAATGACTTAAGGGACCAAAGGGTTAAGAATAACAGCCAATCAGGCCCGACAACTCATTTCCTTCTTAACCTTTAGGTCCCTTTGGTCCTTTACGTCCTTTTGGTCCCTTGAGTTCTTGTCCCCCGTCCTTTTGGTCCCTTGAATTCTTCTTAATCCCTTTCTTAATTTTTGTTGTCTCTTTCTATATGCGCTGCAACCAGTTCCCTGCGGAGGATCTTGCCGATCATCGATTTGGGGAGGGATGTGCTGAATTCGATGTGCTTCGGCACCTTGTAGGCGGTAAGCTCCTTGCGGCAGTGGGCCCTCAGCTCGTCCGGGGCAAGCTCGAAGCCTTCGCGCAGCACCACCCATGCCTTGACGGCCTCTACCTGGTAATCGTCGGGCACACCGGCGACCCCGACCTCAAGAACCGCCGGATGCATGGCGATAACCTCCTCGACTTCACGCGGCCAGACCTGGAATCCGCCCGGTTTGATGATATCCTTCATCCTGTCGACAATGAAAAGGAATCCGTCCTCGTCGAGATAGCCAAGGTCCCCTGTGTGGAGCCAGCCATCCTGGATCATTTCGGCCGTTTCCGCGGGATTTCCCCAGTAACAGTCCATAAGCTGCGGGGCGTGCATGAGGACTTCTCCGACCTCTCCCGCAGGAAGATCTTCCCCCTGGCCAAGATGATTGACGATGCGAATATCTACATCGGGGGCAGGAATTCCAACCGACCCTGCCTTGCGCAGGCCCAGCACCGGGGTACATACCGCCGCGACCATCGATTCCGTCAGCCCGTAGGCCTCGATGATCTGGCCTCCGGTAAGCTCTTCGAACCGAAGTTTCGTATCCATATGCAGCGACGAGGCCCCGGAAACGATCAGCTTGATGGACTTGAGCATTGTGGGGTCCTTCAACAGCTTCGGGTGTGCTGCAAGTGCATTGAACAGAGTCGGCACGCCAGCAAGCACTGCCGGTTTGAGCGACTTGATGGTATCGAGAAGATCGCCGATATCCCGGGGATTCGGCACAAGGGCGAGAGGCGCGCTCCTTACCAGCCCTGCAGTCATGATGCCTGCCTGGGCATAGACGTGGAAAAGAGGCATGTTCAGCATGATGATGTCCCGTCGGTCGTCGGAAACCACGCCGAACCATTTGCTGAGCTGCATTCCGGACATAATCAGGGCGTGATGACGTCCCACGGCGCATTTCGGCTTTCCGGTAGTTCCGCCCGAAAACAGGAAAATGGCCGGATCTTCGGGTTTAACGGATATGTCGGGCGCCGCTTTGCCGGAATGGGCTGCGATCATCGACTGAAACATCATGTCACCGTTCGCGACGGAGACCTTATGACCGTCCTTTTTCTCCTTGAAAAGCGTGAAGAGCACCCGAGTGAAGGGGGGCAGGTACTCCTTGATGCTGCTCGCGATAATCCTCTTCAAGGGGGTCCGCCCTTTGAGCGCGTTTGCTTTGTTGTAAAAGCTCGTCATAACGACGGCCGTTTCAGCACCGGAATCGCTGAAAGCGTGAACAAGCTCGTAATCGGTATAAATCGGGTTTATCGGTACCGCTATGGCGCCGGCTTTCCAGATGCCGAATTCGGCTATGATCATCTGCGGTGAATTGGGCAAAAGGAGGGCCACTCGGTCTCCTTTGCGGACTCCGGACGAAACGAGTGCCGAGGCGAACGCATTGCTTTGCCGTTCGAGGTCGCCATACGAGTACGATGCGCCCTTGAACAACAAGGCTGGTCCATCAGGATAATTCTTCGAGGATTCCCTGAGCAGTCCGATCAGGGTTTGCGCCGGGTAAGGCTTCAGGGAGTGCGGAACCCCTTTGTCATAATGCTTGTGCCATGGTCTTTCAGCCATACGGTAAGGTAAGACAGGAGATGCAATAACGTAAAAATTTTAACTTCCAAGATACAAACTCTTTTTAATATTGCATCACCCAAACATATTACGCCTGTTTTTACGTCATCCCGACGACGTCGCAAACTGCGGAAGTCAGGTGAGCGAGTTCCCCCCCGGTAATAACGAATGGGGGCATGAGGTAGACCAGCCTGCCGAACGGCCTTACCCACACACCTCTGTCCACGAATCGTTTCTGGATTGAACCCATATCGACAGGATCCTGGAGCTCGACCACTCCTATGGCGCCGAGAACCCGCACGTCCGCCACACCGGCCATGGCTGCGCATGGGGCAAGACCCGCCCTGAGCTGCTGTTCGATGCCGAACACGGCCGATCGCCAGTCGTACTGCTGAAGAAGTCCGAGGCTCGCCACAGCGACGGCACAGGCAAGTGGGTTGGCCATGAAGGTCGGGCCGTGCATGAACAGGCCGGGATCTCCGCCTGAGATCGTGTCGGCCACATGGCCGGAAGCGACCGTGGCGGCGAGGGTCATGTAGCCGCCGGTCAGGGCCTTTCCTACGCAGACGATGTCGGGAACTACGCCGGCATGTTCCATGGCGAACATTCGTCCGGTGCGGCCGAAGCCGGTCGCAATCTCGTCGAAAATGAGCAGCACGTCATGTTCCGAACAGAGCTCCCTGAGACGCTGCAGATATCGCGGAGAGTAGAATCGCATACCGCCCGCCCCCTGGACGACCGGCTCGACGATCACGGCAGCGATCATTTTGCTGTGCGCTTCGAGCTGGATGCGCATGTTGTCGATCGATGCCTCGTTCCACGGTTCGTCGAAACCGCATGAGGGAGCTTCGACGAACAGCTGTTCAGGAAGTACGCCCCTGAAGAGGCTGTGCATTCCGTTCACCGGATCGCAGACCGACATGGCCATGAAGGTGTCGCCGTGATAACCCGACCGAACGGTCAGCAGACGCTGCTTTTCAGGTCGGCCTGCGGCATGCCAGTACTGCAGGGCCATCTTGACGGCGACCTCTACCGAAACAGAACCGGAATCGCAGAAAAAGACCCTGTCGAGCGGTTCCGGCAGGAGCCCGGTCAGCATACGGCCAAGCTCGATGGCCGACTCGTGGACCAGTCCGCCGAACATGATATGGCTCATGCGCCCGAGCTGGTCCGAAACCGCCTTGTTGAGCACGGGATGGTTATAGCCGTGAATGGCCGCCCACCATGACGACATACCGTCGATCAGCCTGCGTCCATCCTCGAGTTCGATCATCACCCCCTGCGCTCCGACGACTGGATAGACCGGCAGGGGATTCGACATTGAGGTATAAGGGTGCCAGAGATGGTGGCGGTCGAACTCGAGGTCCATCGCCTGCGGTAAGCCGGGGTTCATCGGATCCGGGATTGGAAATTTCAGAAATTCAGCCGGCTTGCCGCGCCGGGCGCGAGGCCGTCAGCGTCGAAATCGATCACCGGGGCGGAGTCGAAACCGTACCTCCTCAGGCTTCCGGCAATCACATGAAGCGTATCGTCCGCTATCTTCGCATCGTACTGCCCGAACCTGTTGAAAAGGACGCCCCTGACCTCGATACCTCTCGATACGCAGGCCTCGATCGAAAGCAGCGTATGGTTGATGCTGCCGAGCCGCGGCGAAGTAACCAGCACAAGCCCGTATCCTGCGTCCCTGAAGTAATCGGCCAGCAGCAGTTCGCCGCTCAGAGGGACAAGCAGCCCTCCGACCCCTTCAAGCAGTACCAGCTCGTAGCTTTTCTGCAGTATGAAGGTCGCCCGGCGTATCGCCATGATGTCGATCGTTTTGCCCTCCATTCCTGCAGCAAGTTGCGGGGAGGCCGGAAACCGGAATACGTATGGGCAGGTCGTGCCATCCAGGTCTACATCCTGCAGATCGATACCCATCAGCTCACGGTGAACGGCGATGTCACCGGCGATGCCTTCGCATCCGGTCTGCACGATCTTCTGGGTGATGACCCGAACTCCGGACTCGGCAAAAGCCCTGGCAAGAAACCCCGTGGCGAATGTTTTGCCGATACCGGTATCGATGCCTGCTACGGCGAGCACGCGTCCTTTCATATGCATTTCCTCCTGAAACAGCAGTAAACGGGATGATAGGTGAGGTAGACGCCGCTTCCGGAGGAAAACGACAAGCGGTAACGTCGCAGGAACTCCTGATAGTGCGTCCGCGTCCAGGCCGTCCTCGACAGGCCGTTCACCCCGGTCTCCCTGATATGCCGCAGCACCGCTTCGGGAGAAGCGAACTCCTGTCGCCGCTCATCCTCCTCGATGCCTAGGACCTCAAATCGATCCCCCGCAAGAACACCGATTTCCTGAGGCGTCCTGTAGGAGAGCGACGGCTCCCCGAGTTGGGCGATCTCCTTCATGTTGCCGATGCTGAAAGTGCTGAACGCCAGCAATCCGCCGGGCCTGATCGAAGCGGCCATCCTGTCGAAAAGCGACGCCGGGTCATGCAGCCACTGCACTGTGGCGTTTGAAACGACAAGGTCGAGGCTTGCGGGGAGCGGTTCGATGCACTCGATATCTCCGTGCAGGAACGCCATCTGCCCTGTCGGACGTCCGGCAGAGGCCTGCATGACGAAATCACTGCTTTCGGCGACCAGGTCGTTGGCGAAATAGGCGCCGACCGAAAATCTTTCGAGCAGGAGGGAAGTAAGAATCGCCGAGCCGCTGCCGAACTCGAGCACCCTGTCGATATGGCCGGCCAAACCGGCACGTTCGACCATGGAGACCAGCTTCCCGGCCATGATCCGCTGCATGAGCGCGCTCCGGCGATAGGTATGCAGCGCACGACCGAACCGGCTGCCGACGAGCTGTTTGTCGGGACCGGTCGTCATTCGAAAACCTCCCGACAGCCGTCCAGATGGAAAAACGGGAAATGAGGCATGTCGGCGAACTCGGTCACCGGCACATCCTGCCATGCACTGCGCTGGTTCTCCGGCAGAAAAACCAGGTCCCTTCCGCCGATTAAAACCCTGGAGAAGCTCCAGGATGGAGCGACAGTTCCAGAGAGGCGCGTCACCGCATCGGCGATCGAACGCAGCTCCTCCTGCTGGTCTGCTGCACTCCTCGATGAACGTATCTCATCGAGCCGATCTTCAGGGCAGCCGATGAACATCCTGCGCTCGAACCGCCTCCGGTTCACGTCGGACCAGTTTTCGAGAGTCCCCTGGAAGATCTCGGGCGAAATGCCCCGCTCCGCATCGACAGGATATGGCGTCCCATTGATCGCCACTGCACGGCGGATACCCTCCAGGCCGGTATGCATGGCCGCCCATACACCCAATGACCAGGCAACGAGATCGATCGAGCGATACCCTGCCATCGCGGCGCGCAGCCAATCGGGAAGCTCGAGGTCACGATAGTCGTACAGCACGACGATATCGCGATCCGGCCATGCAGAAGGGACCGTGCGTATGGAGTCTGCCACCTTACGGTCCATGCCCCACCCGTTGAAAAAAAGCAGGAGGTCCCGGCCTCCCTCATGTACGATCCAATCGGCGTTCACTGCGGCTATGGTTTCATGATGCTTGCGAGGGAGTCGATATCTTCGACGGTCAGGTCGGCCCTGAGAGAAAAACGGAGCCGTGAGCTGTTTTCAGGCACGGTCGGGGGACGGACGGGCAGTACATGAAAACCGGCTTCGCGCAATGCTCCGCCCATCTCGACGGCCTTGCGGTCTTCGCCCAGCACCACCGGTACGATATGGCTTTCGCCAGGCACATCGAAACCTTCCGACCGGAGGCGCCCGCGGAGTTGTGACGCGAGAGAGAGCAGGTGCACCCTTTCGCGCTGCATGCTCAGCTGTTTCCTGAAGGTCAGGAGGCTCCAGCCAAGCACCATCGGCGGCAGGGCCGTCGTGAAGATCACCGTCCGCATGGAGTTCACCAGGTACTCCCTGAACTGGCGGTTCATGACGCCGAAAGCGCCTGTAGAGGCGAACGCCTTGCCGAACGTGCCTATGAGGATATCAATGCCGTCCAGCACCCCCAGCTCCTCGCCAAGGCCAAGCCCGCGGGAACCGTAGACACCAACCCCGTGCGCCTCGTCCACGATCAGCATCGCACCGTACCGCTTTTTGAGCGAAACAAGGCGCCTGAGATCGGCAAGATCACCGTCCATGCTGAACACCGATTCAGTGACGATGAACACCTGGCGGTACCGCCCGACGCTCTCTCCGAGCAACTCTTCGAGATGGTCGTAATCGGCATGGCGAAAGCGCTTGTACTCCGCTTCGGCAATCCTGATTCCGTCGATGATGCTTGCGTGGTTGAGCCGGTCGCAGAGGATCAGGTCGTGGCGATTGCTGAGCGCAGGCAGGATGCCGGTATTGGCGTGATAACCGCTGTTGAACACCAGTGCAGCCTCGCTGGCGTACTCGGCGGCGATAGCAGCCTCGAGCTCGCCGTAAAGCGGATGGTTGCCCGTCAGGAGCCTCGACGAAGAGCTGGTCATGGCAAACCGGCCATCATCATCGCCTGCTTTGCAGACCATATCCCGCCACGATGAAAGAAGCTCCTTGTCAGACCCAAGCCCGAGATAGTCGTTGGACGACAGGTTCAGGAGCATGCGCCCGCCGACAGTGATGAACCTGCCGCTCCGGGCACCGACGTCAGGCATCGTGCGATATCGCTGCCTGGCTTTGAGCACTTCGAGCTCCCTGGCGATATGCTCCCCGATCGGCATCATAGGGCAACCCTCGCTGTTGTTTTCAGGCATGGTCATGCAAACATGGCTACCTGTTCGGCAAGCAGATGGTCGGACTCTGTGTCGCGCCCTCTCGTCGTGAGGTAACCGCCGGTCAGGAAGCCGTTCGCGCCTGCGAGCATCAGCAAACCCTGAAAATCCCTCATGAGGGTTTCACGCCCCGCGGCAAACTTGATTATCCTGTCGGGATTGGCCAATCGGCAGATCGCGAAGGTCTTGGCGATCTCCGGCACAGGCACGCCTGCATTCCCCTCCAGCCGGGTTCCCTTGATCGGAACGAGCACGTTGAGCGGAATGACGTCGACGTCGAGCTCCCTGAGCTTGAATATCAGTGAAATCCTGTCCTGCATGCTCTCGCCGGTACCGATGATGCCGCCGCTGCATACAGAAATGCCCCTGGCCCGAAGCCTCCTGATGGTTTCGATGCGCTCGTCGACCGTATGGGTGTCGGCGATGAGTTCGCCGTACCGCTCGGGATTGACCTGGAGGTTCATGTTGTAATGGACGATACCGCGCTCTGCGAGGGCATCGGCCTGTTCGTCGCCGATCATGCCGAGGTCGGCGCAAACCTGCATCTCCGGGAGTTCCCTGTGCAGGAGGTCGATCATGCTTAGCAGGCGGGTGAACTCGGGGGTAGTCTTCATATAGCCGTATCCGCTGGTCACGATCCCGAAATGCCGGACCCCGTGACTATATGCCTCGCGGGCGGAATCGAGCAACTTTGCGTCGTCGACGAGTCCGTACACATCGATAGTCGCATTATTGTGGTTCGACTGTGCGCAGAAGCTGCAGTTCTCGCTGCAGTGGCCCGACTTGGCGTTGATGATCGAGCAGGCGTGCACGGCACCATTATCGGACGCGTAACGGTTCTTGACCTTGTTGGCCAGCGACACGAGATCGAGCACCTCGCTGTCGGGAAGGCGACCGAGGGCGGATGCGAGTTCGAAGGAGATTGGAACGCCGGTATCGAGGACGCTGTATGCCTGTTCAATGTCGGGGTGCAAACGGGAATTCATGATGGTCTGGGTTCATTGTTGATGGATCTCAAGTGGGCCTCGCCCGACGAAACGGCCGTGACCGTGCCGTCTTCAGCCCTGAGCAGCAGTTGGCCCTGGGGAGTCAGGCCTGCCTCGGTGCCGGTCAGGATCCTGTCGAACTGTTCGATGCGGAGCTCCTTGCCCTTCAGCCATGCATGCTTCTGGAAATAGGGCAGCAGGAAGCCGAGGTCCTCATGATCTGCCCACTCGAGGTAAAGCTGCTCGAATCGATTGAGGACGGCAGCAAGGAGGCGGGCGCGTGAGGCCGGGCTTCCGTTTTCTATGGCGATCGAAGAGGCTATGCCCTTAAGTTCGGCAGGAACCGGGTCGAGATTGACGTTCAGGCCGAAACCTACCACGACGAAGTGGGTGAAATCGGGCTCGGACTCCATCTCACAGAGAATGCCGCAAAGTTTGCGGCCGCCGATGACGATGTCGTTCGGCCATTTGATGAAAGTCCGGAGTTCGGGACATTCGCTGTCGATGGCTCCGTGAATCGCTGCCGCGGCGACAAGCGGAATTTCCGGCACCCGGACTGACGGCACCGGGGGACGTAGGACAATCGAACAGTAAAGGTTCACCCCTGAAGGTGAGACCCATGTGCGACGCATGCGCCCACGGCCCCCCGTCTGAGAGTCGGCCACGACGACGCTGCCCTCGACCGCCCCTTCCCGGGCGAGCGCACGGGCCTTGAGGTTCGTCGAATCGATCGTTTCCAGATACCTGAAGCTGCGACCGAAAGCCTTCGTCGTCAACAGCGGCCCGACCTCTTCGGGAACCGGCGAACCGGTGAGACCGTCGAGTCGATAGCCCCTCCCGCTCACCGCCTCGATGCCGTATCCGGCAGCCCTCAGGACAACGATATGCTTCCAGACCGCGCTCCGGCTCATGTGCAACTCACGACAGAGATCACCGCCGGACACGAATCCGCCTTCGTCCGAAAGGCGTTGCAGAATCCTTGCTGTGACAGGGTTCAAGAGTTCGTCCCCCTGAATGACCCGGCCATATGACCACCTGAAATCGAATTCGAAAAATAATGAACGGATACGGCCATGAGCGCCTTGCGTTGATTGACGTTCGGGACGATCAGCTGCGAAATGCCGGGTCGCCGATTTGTAAACCGGAATTTAGCATCAGGTTGACAACATTGCAACCGGGAAAGGAAGAATAAGGGAGCAGAGTGCTGACTCTGCAGGAAAGTGCGGATTAAGAAAGCGGGACAGGAATACGAAGAAGCCCTGCGGGAATTACTCGGAGGGGTGTCCCGAGGCCATCACCCTGTTTTCGTAACTGGACCTGTACTGCTGAAGACCCTGAAAAATGCCATAGGCGATCTTGGTCTGCTCCTTGCGGTCGCGAAGGATCTTCTCCTCATCGGGGTTGGAAAGGTAACCGGTCTCGACCAGAATGCTCGGCATCGAAGGGGTCCAGAGCACCATGAAACCAGCCTGGCGAACCCCGAGCCCGTTATTGCTGCCGTAACGCCCCAGCCTCCTGAGCACGTTCTGGGCAAGTTCGGTCGACTGCATGGCAAAGGCGCTCTGAGCCATGCTGCTCATGATCAGGTACTCGTCGGAAAACCCTTTGTAGCTCTCCTTGTAGTTCTCTTCCCTGGTGATGACCGAGTTTTCGAACATAGCCACGTCGAGCGAAGCCTGCGTCTTGTGCGGTCCGAGTATGTAGACCTCGGTTCCGCGTACACGGTGGTTGCCGGCAGTAGAGTTGCAGTGGACGCTGACAAAGAGTTTGCCCCCGTAACGGTTGGCGATTTTTCCGCGTTCGTTGAGCGGAATGAACCGGTCGTCCTTGCGGGTATAGATCACCTTGACGTCTGGCCACTTCTGCTTGACGAACATGCCGAGATCGTTCACGATGTTCAGCACGACATCTTTCTCTTTCGTGCCGCGGGTACCAAGCGCGCCGGAATCCTTGCCGCCATGTCCGGCATCGATAACCACAGCATCGAGCTTCCACTTGCTCACGTCCTTGCTGAGCTGCTGCTCGATCTGCCGCTCCTTTTCAGCACGGTGTATGGCCTCTACATTGACGTTGCTCATGACATAGAGCACATAGTCGTTGTTCTTCGAGTCATACTGGAACGACGAGGATTTGACCACGAAAGAGCCTGTATTGAGCACGACCGTAAACTGCATGGCTCCACCTTCGAGCTGAAGCGGGGTAATCGACTTGACCGCTCCGTCGCTGAACTGCCTGTTAAGGCGGAAGATGTTGCCGGTCGCCTTGTCGACGGTCAGATAGGCCGTACCGTTCTCGTCGGGCCGGAGGAACGATACCGCGCTTTTCTGTCCGGAAGCAGAAAAACGTATGACGATGCCGTTCGCAAGGGTTTCGACCCGCACATCGTCGATCACTGTCGGACCGTAATACTGCTTTTCCACCGGAGTCGCCTGTGGAGCCTCGACCGGCGGAGGTGGGGGGGATGGAGGAGGATACAGCGGCTCAATCAAAGGAAGTTCCGGGCCGAGCACACCGATCGAATGCAGTGAGGAGCCCTGCCTGCGCCCCCAGAGCGTAGCCTTGATCCTGTTTGTCGAGGAATCGTAAACCACTTCGCGGTCGAGCCATAGCGAAAACATCCGGCAGGCCTGGGAAGCCGGCATGTACATGATTCCCTGCTGGACTTCAGGCGACGAAGAGAGCTGGATCACCCGCTTTTCAACATCGCCGGAGGCAGCGGCGATCAGCATGAAACTGCTTCCCTGCCTGAGGATGCAGCTCGTCCCCTGGCGACCGAACGCTTCGTCGATCTGCATCTGGGTACCGTCGAAAGAGTTGCCGAGCCGAAGGGCGCGAGCAAAAGAGCCGATGTCGGCAAAAAACACCCCGTTCGACCTGTAGCCCTGCACTTTGATGGTATATCCCTGCCCGGAGCTGTTCGAAACCTGCATGAAAAGAGCTTCTCGTGCCGGCAGCGCAGAAACTTTCGACGAAAAAAGAAGTAGAAACAGCAGGACGCCCAGCGGGCGATAGATCAATGATGGGAAACGGTCAGGCATTGATTTCATTTCTTGCTATGTTCTTTAGTTAAATTATAATAAACAATAAATATCTTTGCACCCAGTACCGTTCCCTCTGTTTTTACCCGGAAAGAATCCATCCCGTGCCATATGCCATGATAGGGGCAAGTTTGTTTTTAAGTATGCAAGCCCTATCTTTTCGAACATCATTTCCAATCCCAACGCATCAGGGATCAATCGGAATCAACCTCAATGGCCTCAAAAAGCATAGCACCTTCTGCCAGGAACAGGACACTCATCGTCGTCGAGTCTCCGTCCAAGGCGAAAACAATCAACAAGTACCTTGGTGACAATTACACCGTCTACGCCTCGATCGGCCACATCAAGGACCTTCCGAAAAAAGAGATCGGTATCGATTTCGACCACCACTACGAACCGCGCTATGAGGTGATCGCCGGAAAGGAAAAGGTGGTCAGGCAGCTGAAAAAACTTGCCGGTGAGGCCGATCGGGTGCTGATCGCCACTGACCCTGACCGCGAGGGCGAGGCTATCGCCTGGCACATTTCCAACGAAATCGAATTTGCCCAGAAGCCTGTCTTCCGCGTCCTGTTCAACGAGATCACCAAAAACGCCATCATCGAGGCCATAGGCCATCCGCGACAGATCGACCACCACCTGGTACGATCCCAGCAGACCCGGCAGGGGCTCGACAAGATCGTCGGATACAAGATCAGCCCGTTCCTCTGGAACGTCGTCTACCGAGGCCTGTCTGCCGGAAGGGTCCAGTCGGTGGCCCTTCGCCTGATATGCGAGCGCGAGACGGAGATCGACGCATTCAAGCCTCAGGAGTACTGGACCATCTATGGCGATTTCGTCACTCCGGGCAAGGAGACTTTCCGGACAAAACTGATCAAGGTCAAAGGGGAAAAACCGGAGATCACCGCAGGAGAGCAGGCTGAAGCCATCGCTTCGGCGATCCAGGGGCGCCTGTTCGCCATCAGCGACATCGTTCCGAAAGTCATCCAGAGAAAACAGCCCTTTCCGTTCACCACTTCGCTGCTGCAGCAGGCGGCCTCGAACCAGCTCGGATTCGGGTCGCAGAAAACGATGCGCGTGGCACAGCAGCTCTACGAAGGCATCGACCTCGGTTCCGAGGGTGCCACTGGCCTCATCACCTATATGAGGACCGACTCGATCCGTATCAGCGGCGAGGCTATCGGTCATGCCCACGATTACATCTCGAGGCAGTTCGGGAAGGAGTATATCGGACACGGCGCTCCGGGAAAAGCCGGGAAAAACAGCCAGGACGCGCACGAAGCGATCCGCCCGACCTCGGTGGACAGGACTCCGGAATCCCTGAGGAAGCATCTCTCCGCAGACCAGTTCAAACTCTACGAGCTGATCTGGAAACGGTTCCTTGCCGCGATGATGGCCCCGGCTAAAATCGAACAGACCAGAGTGGATGTCGAAGACCACGAAAAGGAGTTCATCTTCCGTGCAACCGGCAACAGAGTTCTCTTCCCCGGATTTTTCAAGGTTTACGACGACCAGCAGGAGCTCGATTACGAGGCACAGAAATCGACCCGCGACGAAGTCGAAAAGGAGCAGATAGTCAAGCTGCCCGAACACATGGCCATGAAAGACCAGCTCTCCATGTCGGATCTTGACCGGCGCCAGAGCTTCACCCGCCCGGCCGCCCGGTTCACCGAGGCGAGCCTGGTCAAGGAGCTGGACAACTACGGCATCGGCCGTCCTTCGACCTATGCCGCCATCTTCTCGACACTCCAGGACCGGCGCTATGTGGAGCTGCAAAAGAAAAAGATCATCCCGACCGAGCTCGGCAGGGATGTGTCGACGATCCTCGTGGCAAACTTCCCCGACCTGTTCAACGTGAAGTTCACGGCAGAGATGGAAGACGAACTCGACAAGGTAGCGTCAGGGGATGACGAGTATGAAAAGGTGCTCGACAGCTTCTACCGCCCTCTCGAATCGGTCCTCAGCGACAGGAAAAAAGATCCGGTCATTCCGCAGAACAGCGAAGCGGCCGTCTGCGAAAAATGCGGCAAGGGACGCATGATCATCAAGTGGACGACCAGCGGCAAATTCCTCGGCTGCTCATGCTACCCGGATTGCAAGAATATCAAATCGATCGCCACGTCGAAAACCAAGCCGAAGGAGACCGGCATCAAGTGCCCGGTATGCGGCGAGGGCAGAATGCTCCTGAGAAACGGCCGGCTGGGCCCTTTCCTTGCCTGCTCCAACTACCCGAAATGCAACACGCTGCTCAATCTCAGCAAGCAGCGCCATATCGAACCGATCAAGGCTCCGCCGGTCAAGACCGACCTTGCCTGCCCGAAATGCAGTTCCCCCCTCTATCTGAGAACCGGCAAGCGCGGGCCATGGCTGGGATGTTCGACCTTCCCCAAATGCCGTGGGCGCCTTTCGTGGAATGCTGTCGAAAAAGAGGTCCGGGAGCACTGGGAATCGGTCATCAAGGATCATCTGGCCGCACATCCGGCCGTCACCATTACCATGCTCGACGGTACGCCTGCCCCGATGACGTTGCCGATCGACGACATCATCACCCGGGCAGAGGAGTCCGGCCTCATCAGTGCCCAGAGCGAGCAGGAGGCCGAAGTCACAGCATCATGAGCGCCAGCCTGTAGGTAATGAACGAAGCGCTCCATGCTATAGCCAGAACGTAGCCGGTGTACATCAGCACCGGCTTCCACGAGCCGATCTCCTTTTTCATCACACCGAGAGATGCGAGGCACGGAATATAGAGCAGCACGAATACCATGAGGCTCAACGCGGTCGCCTTGCTGAATCCAGGGTCGTTCCTCAGTATCGACGACAACCCTGCCGAGCCGTCGGTCCTGCCGATCGAAAAGATCGTCCCCAGGGTCGAGACCACAACCTCTTTGGCAACCACGCCGGTAACCAGTGAAATACCTATCCTCCAGTCGAATCCGAGCGGCCTGATAAGCGGCTCGATCAGCTTGCCGCTGCGACCCGTAAGAGAATATTCGAGCTGTGCGGCCTGAACCCTTGCAGAAAGCTTCTCCAACTCAGCCGTTTTCTGGTCCTGAGCAGACACACTGGTTTCGATGCGCGCAGTCTCACGGGCGAGCTCCGCATCGAGTTCCCGGCTGTGAGGAAAATTGCTGGCTGCCCATATGGCAATGACTGCCACGAGTATGAGCGTGCCTGCTTTTTTCAGGTACATCACTGCCTTCATCCTTGCCTGGAATACAACAGACGCAAGCGTCGGCCAGCGGTATGGCGGCAACTCCATGACAAACGGCTCAGAATCACTTTTCAGCACGGTCGACTTGAGCATCCATGCAGTCCAAAGCCCCACGGCAATGCCGAGGAGATAGATGCCGAACATTACATTGGCGGCCATGGCGGGCGGGAAAAATGAGCCGGACAGAAGCACATACACCGGAAGCTTCGCCCCGCAGCTCATAAAGGGAATGGTCATGATTGTCGCGAGACGATCTGATCGGCTCTTAAGAGTACGAGTAGCCATTATAGCCGGTATCGAACAACCAAATCCAGTGACCATGGGTATGAAGGATTTTCCGTGAAGGCCGAACCTGTGCATCACCTTGTCGATCACGAACGCTGCCCTGGCCATGTAACCTGATGCTTCCAGAAATGAAAGCCCGATGAACAGCAGGACTATATTCGGCAGGAAAACCAATACGCTGCCTACCCCCCCTATGATTCCGTCCACAAGGATAGATCTGAGCACCTCATTTGGCAACATCGGCCTGAGTGAACGGGCAATCAGGCTGAAAACGAAATCGAGCCCGTCCATAAGGGGAGCTCCAAGAGTGAAGGTGAGCTGGAATATCGCCCACACGACGACAAAAAAAACAGGAAGCCCGAGAACCCTGTTCAGGACGACCATGTCGATATAATCGCTCACTGAAGCCCGCGATGCCTTTGGCTGCCTTACGCACTCCTGCATGGCTCCCCGGACGAACGCGTAACGGTCCTCGGTGATCAGTGCCTCCGGATCGGTGCTATGCAGTCGCTCACACTCCGTTATTGCCTCCTGGAGGGCCAGCTCGACCTTGACCCAGACCGGATACTGCCTGACCTGGCCATAAACCTCCCTGTCGTTCTCGAGCAACTTGACGGCCATCCATCGATGATTTGACGAATCGAGTTCCCGTTCATGGAGCAACAGGCCGGCGATCTTTTCGACGGAATGTTCAATCACCGGGCTGAAGGTCATCTTGTTCTTGCGGATCTCGATACTCCCGTCGCTGATGCTGACGATATGATCGAGCAGCTCTTCGAGGCCCCGCTGCCGTCGGGCTGAGGTCGGCACGATATGGCAGCCCAAAAGCTTCTCAAGCTGATTGAAATCGATCGATATACCCTTCTCATCGACCTCATCGATCATGTTGAGTGCAACCAGCAACTCGACCTCCATCTCCATGAGCTGTGCCGTCAGTAGCAGGTTCCTCTCCAGGTTGGTGCCGTCGAGCACATTGATAACCACATCCGGCCTCTCATCGATGATAAAGCGCCGTGTCACGATCTCCTCCGGCGAATACGGGGTAAGAGAGTAGGTTCCAGGAAGATCGACAACGGTGATCCTGAAATCCTTGTAATCAAGATAACCTTCATGCTTCTCGATGGTCACTCCGGGAAAATTCCCCACGCGCTGGTGAGAACCGGTCAATACATTGAAGAGTGACGATTTGCCGGCATTGGGATTGCCGGTCAGAGCAACCCTGATCTCTTTCAGTTCACCCATATCAGCTCCGCCCGAAAAGACGCAGCCTGGACAACACCCCCCCGGAATGATCCTGGGGATCCTCCTGCGGAAGCTTCTCAACGGTGATGTTCTCGGCCTCCTTCAGCCTCATCGTAAGAAGCAGCCCCTTGTACCCTATCTCGATAGGGTCTCCAAGCGGTGCAAACCGCAGGACCTGAAACTCCGTGCCCCTTATGAGCCCCATGTCCATAAGACGCCTCCTTATAGCCGGCTCTGCCGCAACCGAGGTTACCGCTCCACGGTCGCCTACCTTCAGCTCTGATAACTTCATATATATTCGATACCCGAAAAATGAAAAACAAACTTAAATAGATTTATTACAAATAACAGATAATGTACGACAAAAGTTTTCCCTTTTCCGGGAGATATTTATTTATCTGAAAAACGTCGAGGAACTCCTCAATCCTGCCCGTGCAAAACTTCCCGGCCGGCAAACGGAGGCCAGCCCATAGTTTTTCCGCCTATGAGGTGGGCATGGATGTGCCCTACGCTCTGCAGTGAGTCAGGACCATTGTTGAAAACCACGCGGTATCCTGAATCGAGCACGCCGGTTTTTTCTGCCACAATGCGAGCAGCAAGGAGTATGTTTGCGGCGATCTCTGTATCGTCAGCCGAAAGGTGGCTCAACGACGGGATATGTTCAAGAGGAATGATGAGCACATGGACTGGAGCGACTGGATTGAGATCATGAAATGCCGCCACATGCTCATTCTTGTAAACCAGGGTGGCCGGAATATGGCCGGCTGCAATCTTGCAGAAAATGCAGTCTGGATCGTAACGTGACATAACACTGCTTCATTAAGAGGTTTTCGGGGAACGAACTTGTTTTATTGCTTCAGAATGACTGAAAGGCTGCAACTTCCGTCAGTGCTGATGAGCACGATCGTGAGCGCCCCTTTCTCTCCAGTGACACTTCCCCGCTCACCATCCTTTCCTGTGACGATCATCGATGTAGTCTGAAATCCGTTTGCCTTGAGCATCACCTCGTAGTCCCGTATGGCATGCTCACGTACCTTCTCGATAACAAGATCCCAGCTTTGTCCTTCAGGAGTTTGAGTTCTGGTTACCCTCCTGATCTTGCCATAGGAGAATTCAGGCACCTCGGCAGGGATCTCATTTGGCCACCCCTCGACGGCACCCATGATTTCTATCGTACGCCCTTTGGTTTCAATCGTGACGTTTTGCGATTCAGCTTCGCCAGGCATGTTGCCCTGATTACGGTCAACGCCCTTGACGGATTGATCCGGGGTTGCTTTCTGGCGGCATGCTCCAAGCGCTCCTGTCATGATGATCATGGCGGCACAGAATATGACCCTGAAAATTGATCCCCGATTCATGTGGTAACAGTATGAGTGGACTAAATTTGCGTTATTATGAAAATGTAAGCAAAAACAGCACCGGTTACGAAGATTTCATAACTGAGCCGATTGCCCGACGAACGCTGACTCACAATCTGTCAAGCTGACACCAACCCGGATGTCGAAAATCAGGTACCGATTCATCAGCCCGCTCCTTTAATCGAATGACCGGTTGTTAACGCCTCCGGTGGAGACAAAAACCAGTTAACAGAGTTTATTCAGCCATGACCGTACAAAATTTCATTAAAAGACCTGCAGCCATCATCCCGATTATCCTTCTGATGTTAGCTGCCGGCTGCGGCGGAAACAACGGAGAGCAGATACCAGGATCTGTAAAAGATATCGAAGGGAATACTTATAAAACCGTGAAAATCGGCAGGCAGGTATGGATGGCTGAAAACCTCAGGGTATCCCGATACCGGAATGGCGATTCCATATCGGAAAAACAGAATGGCACAGAATGGTCAGCCCTTGAAAACGGTGCATGGGCCGCATATGATAACAAGAAAGAAAACGGAGTACGTTATGGCTTCCTCTACAACTGGCATGCCGTAAACGATCCAAGAGGTCTGGCACCAAAGGGGTGGCATGTCGCGACCGATGGCGAATGGAGCGAACTCGCCGAGGCTTTGGGAGGTGAAGAGAAGGCCGGAGGAGCGCTGAAAGCGCCGGGGCAATGGAAGCAATCCGGGCTGGCCGAACAAAAGGCGAGCGGCTTCAATGCCGTGCCGTCGGGAGCACGAAGAGACTCCGATGGTCAGTTTGTTCTTCTCGGAGAGTTCGCCCGCTTCTGGACTTCGAGCGTTGCAGGTCCCGGAAAAGTATTCGGTCGTGCTATGGAATATTATGACGGGGCCCTGCGCCATGGTGAGGTAAAGAAAGGCAATGGCTTTTCAGTGCGGTGCGTCGAGGACTGATGGAATCCCGGCCGGACAGGAATTTCTGACTGTCCGGCCGGGGCGACCAGGCTGGGGATTGCTCAGCTCAGAGCGAGAAGCTGATCTGTTTCTCTTTTTCGGCAAACAGTTTGGCCGCAAGGAATTCCCTGTTCATACGGGCGATGTTTGCCACGGAGATCTCTTTGGGGCATTCGGCTTCGCAGGCATACGTATTGCTGCAGTTTCCGAATCCGAGGCTGTCCATGGTGGCGACCATGTTCTGCACACGGCGTTCTGCCTCTATACGGCCCTGCGGAAGCAGCGCGAGATGAGAAACCTTGGCCGAAACGAACAGCATGGCCGATGCGTTGGGGCAGGATGCCACACAGGCACCGCAACCGATGCAGGCCGCTGCGTCGAACGATGCTTCGGCATCGTGCTTCGGCACAGGAATGGTGTTGGCGTCCGGGATACCGCCCGAGTTCACCGAAATATAGCCTCCAGCCTGAATGACCTTGTCGAAAGCGCTCCGGTCTACGATGAGATCCTTGAGTACCGGGAACGCGCCGCATCTCCACGGTTCGACGAAAATAGTCTCTCCGTCCTTGAACGACCGCATATGAAGCTGACAGGTGGTAACTCCCTTCCGCGGCCCGTGCGGGCGACCGTTGATGTAGAGGCTGCAGGTGCCGCAGATCCCCTCGCGGCAGTCGTGGTCGAAGGCGACCGGGTCAACCCCGCTGCTGATCAGCTGCTGGTTGAGCATATCGAGCATTTCGAAAAAGGAGCTGTCCTCGGAAATTCCTTTGACCTCATAGGTAACCAGCCCGCCTTTATCTGCGCCGTTTTTCTGACGCCATATCTTCAGGGTGAAATTCATGATCGCTGATTATTTATAGGAGCGTTGAGATGGTGTCACCGTTTCGAAGCACAGCTCTTCTTTATGAAGTTCCGGCTCTGCCTTGTCCTTGAACTCCCATGCACCGACAAAGGCGAACCCTTCGTCGTCGCGCATCGCTTCTCCGTCGGGGGTCTGGGACTCTTCCCTGAAATGGCCGCCGCAGGACTCTTTGCGCTGAAGGGCGTCACGCACCATAAGATCTCCAAGTTCGATGAAATCCTGGACACGCCAGGCTTTTTCGAGCTCCGGGTTGTACTCGTTCAGTCCACCTGGAATACGGACGTCACGCTCAAACTCCTGCTTCAGTTCGTCGATCAGGACAATCGCCTTCTTCAGGCCGGCTTCGTTCCTGGCCATACCGCAATACTCCCACATGATCTTGCCGAGATGACGATGAAAGTGGTCGACTGACTTCTTGCCGCCGGTGTTCTTGATACGCACAAGGCGGTCGCGAACGGCAGACGCCGCTACGTTGAACTCGGGCCTGTCCGTCTCGATGCGCGGGGTATGGATCTCCGCAGAAAGGTAGTTCGATATGGTATAGGGCAGGACAAAATAGCCGTCGGCAAGCCCCTGCATGAGCGCCGAGGCGCCAAGGCGGTTGGCTCCGTGATCGGAAAAATTACATTCGCCGATGGCATAAAGTCCCGGAACGGTGGTCATCAGGTCATAGTCGACCCAGAGGCCGCCCATGGTATAATGCACCGCAGGATAGATCATCATCGGCGTCTCGTACGGGTTGTCATTGACGATCTGCTCGTACATCTGGAACAGGTTGCCGTAACGGGCCTCGATTGCCTCCTTTCCGAGTCTCTTGATCGCATCGCTGAAATCGAGGTACACTGCAAGGCCGGTGCTGCTCACGCCATACCCGGCGTCACAGCGCTCTTTGGCTGCCCTGGAGGCGACGTCCCTCGGAACGAGGTTGCCGAATGCGGGGTAACGTCGTTCGAGGTAGTAATCACGACGGGCTTCAGGAATATCGGACGGCTTGATCTCCTTCTTGCGGAGCTTTTCAGAGTCTGCCTTGTCGAGCGGCACCCAGATCCGGCCATCGTTCCTGAGGCTCTCGCTCATCAGGGTCAGCTTCGACTGCAGCTCGCCATGCACAGGAATACAGGTCGGATGGATCTGAGTAAAGCAAGGGTTGGCGAACACGGCCCCCTTCTTGTAGGCGCTCCATGCCGGAGTGACGTTGGAGCCCATGGCGTTCGTCGACAGGTAGAATACGTTGCCGTAACCGCCCGACGCGAGCACCACGGCATGGGCCGAGTATCGCTCGATTTCGCCGGTAACCAGGTTCCTGGCGATAACACCTCTGGCTTTGCCCTCACAGATGACGACATCAAGAATATCCCTGCGGTTGTAAAGGGTCACGTTTCCTTCGGCGATCTGCCTGCTGAGGGCGCTATAGGCTCCGATCAGCAACTGCTGGCCGGTCTGGCCGCGGGCATAGAAGGTTCTTGAAACCTGGGTTCCGCCGAACGAACGGTTCGAGAGCAATCCGCCATATTCGCGAGCGAAGGGAACTCCCTGTGCCACGCACAGGTCGATGATCCGGGGACTGATCGAAGCAAGGCGATACACGTTGGACTCCCTTGCACGGTAATCTCCGCCCTTGATGGTATCGTAAAACAGACGGTAGACGTTGTCTCCGTCGTTCGGATAGTTTTTGGCTGCATTGATGCCGCCCTGTGCAGCGATGCTGTGGGCGCGCCTCGGGGTATCCTGATAACAGAACACCTTGACGTTATAACCGAGCTGACCAAGCGTAGCTGCTGCCGAGGCCCCAGCCAGGCCGGTGCCGACCACGATGATATCGAGTTTTCGCTTGTTGTTCGGATTGACCAGCTTGCACCCCGCTTTGTATGAGCTCCATTGTTCTGACAACGGACCCTTGGGTGCCCCTGCGTTCAGGTTAATCATTTACTGTGGATGTTTGCGGTGACATTCATGAAAGTTCGGAAGGAGAAGTGAGCGAGTTATCTGAACAGCATGAAAAAGAGCGGTATCACCATGAATCCACCGGCAACGAGTACTGAGTATGCGGTACCAGCCATCTTGACGGCCCCGGTGTACTTGCTGTGGTTGAAGCCCATGGTCTGGAACGCTGCCTGAATGGCGTGGTTCAGGTGAAATCCGAGGAAAAGGAAACTTGCCAGATAGATCGCCGAATAGCCCTTGTCTGAAAAGAGGAGAAGCGACCTTCTGTAGAAATCGTGACGGTCGATACCTGTTGGCGGTGCTACCAAGCCAATCTTGACGAAGTAGAAATCGATGAAATGGAGTGCGAGAAAAACAAATACGATGATGCCGGTATGAATCATGTACTTGGAGAAGGGGGATGTCTCACTCTTGTTCTGGTGCTGGTATCGCACCGGTCTCGATGCCCGGTTCCGGAGGCTGACGATAAGCCCGAAAATCATGTGAACGAGGAAACCGGCGAAGAGCACCACCTCGAAAACCTTGATAACAGGGTTGGTGGCCATGAATCCCGCAGCTGCCGTGAACGACTGCCCGCCGTCATCGGCCAGAAGCAGCAGGTTGATGCCGAGATGAACCAGAAGAAACGTAACCAGAAATAACCCGGCGAGCGCCATGGTCACCTTGCTGGTTATAGAAGAAAAACGAGTACGTGCGGAGCTGTCCATAATCCTGATGGTTTCGATAGGAAAGAACAGTGTACACAAAGGCAATAAAGTTGACGCTAATGTAACGTCTGATTTCGATAATTGCAAAAGAAATCAGAAGACGTGAGTTATCGTGTTCTGAGGTCATGCGTTCCGGCGACAAGACATCAGGAGGGTATCGCAATCACGCAAACGGCGGAAGAAGGGCGACGGCCCTGACAGGAGATGCTTCCGCGTCTGCGATGCAGAGGGGAAAAACAGAGAGGTAAAAACCGGTCTCGGGAAGACGATGAAAATTTGCGAGATTTTCAATCAGCAGTATGCCGGCTCCGAGCAATTGACGGTGGACCGGGTACTCATCAACCCCTGATGCATCAAAGGAAGGAGCGTCGATTCCGATGCCCTTGAGCTTGAAACCGGCGATCCATGAGGCCGCATCTGCTGTTAGCACAGGATAGTCCCGATCATAACGTTCCAGGCCCCAGAACCGGTACCACCCGGTATGCAGCAGCACGAAATCGCTCTCCGCAATCAGCTCGCCGAATGGCTGCAGGAAGTCACGGGTAATGGCTCCGCCTACCGTGTCACGGACATCGATAAGAAGCCCGTTGCCATAGAATCGCCCGACGTCGAGGCGATCGAGCGATTCTCCGCCATCGATGATGTGGGCGGGTGCATCGATATGGGTGCCGGTATGCGACGACATGCAGATCGACTGCTCGGCGAAGCCGTCACGGGCGATCGTACAGAGCTCGGAAAATTCCGGCCGGGGAGTTCCCGGCCATACAGGCATCTCGGTTGTTATCTCGTGACTCAGGTCGACAATGCGCATTGATTTTCTTTTGGCCGGATTCAGAGGGTAAAGCGACGGATTACATCGCAACAATGGGAAAATCCGATTTTTCACTGCTTCCTTTATTGTCGACCCAGGATATGGTCAGCATGTCGCCGGCTTTTGCCCCATCGAACTGAAAGGCAAAGTAAGGGTCCCTGGAAACACCGGGACCGAATTCGGCATGAAACACATCCTGCCCTTTATGAGATGCAGTGACTTCGGTGATAAAATGGGCCGGAACGATATTGCCGCCCTGATCCTTTCTGCGCCCGGTTTCCATGGGGTGCTGAATGAGCAGTTTCACCGAAACGACCTCATTCGCAGCTACAGCCTTGACTTTCATGATTCAGTGATTGATTTGAAATGACGAACATCCTCAACCGCAACCACCCACACTCACAACGACCAGCTTTGATGTCCGGTAAAGACGATCGCCGGCTTTTGCTATCACCACGACTTTTCCTGTCTCGGCCATCCTGATACGAAGGGAAAGATTCGGGCGCGTGCGGGGCAGGATATCGAACGAAGCGACCAGCGGCGAAAAATTCGTTTCCGAAAATATGCTTATGCTGGTTATCCCCGGCATACCTGATGAGACCGAAACCGGCACGAAAGCGCCATCGTCGGCAACCTCGGGAACGGTGAGTTCAATGGCAGAAGAATCTTCGACCGGCAGTGTCCCGTAAAGCTCCCTGACAGCATCATCAAGTTTGCCGGCCTTGAACGCCCCGGAATTCCATCTGGCGAAGAGTCGTTCCGGTAAAACCGACATGACCGAAAGGGAGAGGAAGGCTCCGGCCATTGTCCTGAAGAATTGTCGACGAGAAATACCCATGGGTCCTCCTCAGAATCAATAAGTGTTTTCAGCGATCAATAAAGTACCGAATAGCTTACAACCAGGGCATTTGTATTGATGCCTCTGTTCGGCCGACTGGTCCCGGCATTTGAAATGTGACGGAACCGGTACCCCAGGCTCAGAGCGCTTTTTTCGCTGACGGCAACCTGCGTTCCAAGTCCGAACTGGTTCAGGAAATTGAACCCGCCCTTGCCCTGCTCAGTTGTATTTATGTTCAGATACATGGGACCAGTGCCGATTTCGGATATCAGCTTCACTGAAGGCAACACCGGATGCAGATAGCGGATGAAAACATCGAGTCCTGCCTCTACGCCCGAATCAGGCATGGTGACCGGATTGACAAACGGCTCGAGCGCAAGCTGCAGCGTTCCTTTACTGTCCTGCATACCGAAAACGGAATTCATGTCGAAACCGAATCGCACAAATACCGGCACGTCTTCGAAGGTAGATCGGGAATATTTGAGATGGCCCCAGCCATATCCGGCTCCAACGGAGATTTCGTCGAGGCGAATGCTCCTGTGGTCAGACTCTGCTGGCGCGTCCTTCAAGTTTGGAGTTTCCCCGGCATGCAGCTCGAGAGGCGTTAAAGCAAACACCAGCAGAAGCAGCTTAAATGAACGGCGCATTATTTTTTTCATTGGCAAAACGTTCGATTTATCGTTGGCAATCAATAAAAAAAACCTGAATAGTTTGTATCGCTGTAACGCTATACCATTACCTGGCTCTCGGAAAGAGCAATCCTATTGGCGATGAAATCGACAACAGCGTTAACGGCAGTCTTACGCTCACAGTCACAGAATATCTGATGCTCCGTTTTCTCGAGCCATATGATAGCCTTCTTATCCTGCGGTGTCGAAATAGCATTAAACACAATATCGGCACTTTCAGGCAGAACGATGCTTTCGTTTCTGCCATGCAGGATAAGAACCGGTAAAAGGATACGGCCCATAAGTTGACTTGTCGCGTTCACCAGGTCGAATACCGACATGATGGCCTTGGTCGGAGCCCATTGATAATGTTCCGGCCTGACAGCGTTTTCAGGATCGGCGAATCGGGTCGTCATATCCCATCGATCGACGAGGCGACAGACGAAGGGGGCAAGAAAATTCAAAGGGCGGCCAGGTGCGAGCACGGATGCAAGCTTGATCGGCGGAGTGGCAAGAATGACAGAATCGACCAGTTCAGGATGCCTGGCGGCCAGTTGCAGGGCAAGAAGGGCTCCCATGCTGTGTCCAAGCACAACGACTTTCCCATCCTTTCCGGCAACGCTTTTCAGGGTTCGCTCGGCGTCTTCAAGCCAATCCTGCCAGGTTACCCCCCGAAGATGGTCGGGCGACTGAGCGCCATGACCGCGCAGCAAGGGAGCGGCAACCTTGATATCAAGGTTGCCGAGAGGTTCGAAAAGTTCGCTGACGCTCTCAAGGTTCGCCGTAAATCCGTGAAGAATCATCACTCCCGACAGCCGTCTTCCCGATTGTCCGTTCATTGTATCGATCATCGATCAGGATATTTGCAATTTCCCCGAAAAAAGACCCCATATTGACAAAACATAAGCACCGTTCCTGAGGGAATCATGATTGCCAATATACAAGGGTCTCAGGAAAATTCTGATGAATTGGCTATTTTTTTGAAGAGAGCCGTAGCGCTGAACCACCGGATTTCCTTAAAATCCGTTTGGCTCGTGATGATGATATGCCCGGATAAAACCGATTACCTGAGATGCCAAAAACCTATGATTATGCAAAAGCGGATTCCGGTACTTTTCCTCGTGATGCTCCTCGCGCTCGGAGCCTGTTCGACTTCGAGAGAACCCCTGAAGTCGGGCGGCATCAAGGGAATCTCGCCTGAAGAGGCCTACCGCCTGGGGAAAATCAAAAACAACCCCTACATCATCGAAGGCCGTCTCTATGTTCCCATGAGCTTCGATCAGGCCTACTCCTATGAGGAGACCGGAATCGCCTCGTGGTACGGCAAGGAAACGCTCGATCAGCACAACGGACAACCTACCGCATACGGGGAAACCTTCAACCCCGACCTGCCCAGCGCCGCACACAAATACCTTCCCCTGCCGATGATCGTCAGGGTCACAAACCTGGAAACCCATGCGTCGATCATCGTCAGGGTCAACGACCGGGGCCCATTCGTCGACAACCGCGTCATCGACCTGAGCGCCGAAGCAGCAAAACGCCTGGGGTTTTACGAAAAGGGAACCGCAAGGGTGAAGATAGAATCGGTGTACCGGTGAGGAGAATGCTGAATGATGAGTTATGAATGCTGAATTGAATACAAAAAGGGGAAATGAAGCAATTATGAGTTATGAATGCTGAATTTTGAATTGAAATTATAGGAACACTCACCCTAATCCTGAAAAAATTATGAGTGATGAATGATGAATGCTGAATTGAATACAGAACTCGATCCCATCTTCATTCAGCATTCAGCATTCAGCATTCATCATTCTCTTCCCTTCCCGCATTGCGCTGATTTCACAATGCTGGTCAGAATACGAACCAATTCATCTGATTCGTTGAGCATATCGATTATTTGCGGTTCCTGAACGAGATCAGACGCAATCAGCAAGCGGAGCCAGTAATGAGTTTCGCGAGCCTCTTTCCGGGCAATAGATATTTTCGCAGTAAAATCCGCCTTACTATGACCGGCTTGAGCCTCTTCCACATTGGCACCAACGGAGGTACCTGATCGCAACAACTGGGTAGCCAGCGTTCGCGATACATTGCCCTCTTTTTCAAGAACACGGCAAAGCCTCACCACTCGAACGGCAAACTGAAACGCCCTCTCCGTAATTTTCAGTACAGGCACTTTTGAAGAAATTATGAGTTATGAATGCTGAATGATGAATTGAATTCAATCAGGGAAAATGAAAAAATGATGAGTGATGAGTGATGAGTTATGAATGCTGAATTGAATACAGAACTCGATCCTATCTTCATTCAGCATTCATAACTCATAACTCATCATTCTCTTTCTCCCGGTAAGGCATCCAGAACTCCCTGATGTCGAGAACCGCGTCCGGCACGGAATACCAGAATTTGTACTCGTTCTCCTCGTCGATCTGAAGCGACTCCCGAAACATCCCGGCAACCACACCGATAATGACCGTTGTCGAGGCAGCTTTTTCGTTTTTCAGTAACGGAGTCCATGACGTGCTCCATATCTTGACGCCCAGCATGAACCCCATACTCCACCCGCGAGCCGCACGACGCGTTGAACTCTCTTCCACATAATAAATCCTGTCCGGCAACGGCTTATACCCGGCCGGCTCTTCTTCGAACTGGGCAACAGTCAGGTTCATCAACCTCATTAAAATGCCGATGATCAGGGTTTCCTGCTCTGTCGACTGAAATTGGGGGGATGCTCCGTTTCCGGATGTATCCCAGATCCAGGGAAGCCACTCGCCCGGAATTACGGGTTCCGGTCCGACGATCAATGCCGT
>DATMYL010000026.1:0-17106 GCA_035560975.1 Chlorobaculum sp.
CTGACCTCCCTGAACTCCGGCATCTTCGAACTTGAGGCGGGCAGGATCATGAGATCGAACGGCGTCCACATCGACACAGGCCTCAGGCCCTGCAATCCCACTGGGGCGCGGTTCAAATCTTTAAGGAAGTCGCTGTTCGGACGCATCTGCCGTCCTCCCCTGTGGGGCAGGACGTAAGCGAGCAGGCTGCCGTTGTGCGGAGCCGAAAGGGAGATGAACTTCCCTACCCGGCTGATTCCGTCCAGATTCTGCAGATAATAGCGGCAAATGAGGCCGCCCATGCTGAACCCGATCAGGAAAAACTTCTCATGCAGGGGCAAATGAAGCTCCACATAGTCGCGCAACTGATGAGCAAGATGATCCAGCCCTTTTCTCCCGCTGTTCGGAGCCAGATCCGGCGTGAAGGTCCTGAACCCCTCGGCTTTGAGGGAGTCTGACATTTTCCGGAACACGTCGCCTGTATCGAAAATTCCGTGCACCAACACCACATTTCCGGGCCGCATGGCTTTACTGCTCATTACTGTGCAGAATACTCGGGAGTGTGTTCAGTGCCACGTTTAATGGCCTCGGTGTTGAGGAAAAAGAGCATCGCCATGGTCTGCGAATAGGCAAAAAAGAGATCGTAAATGATTTTGGTGGCAACCTGCACGATCAGCACGTTCGGAAGCAGGATCATGAGGGGCTGTATAGCGCTGATGAACACGACGTAGAAGAGCAGGAAAACCAACTGGAAGCCGAAAACCCTCCACCATTGCCCCTTCACGAGGCCTTTCGAATAGTCGAGGGCCACCTTGCCGGAGAGGCTTCTGACGGAGACGACCATAAGGAAAAAGCTGTAGTAGACCGCCCAGACGATTCCGGGCACAACGAGAAGCAGCATCATCCCCATCAGGATCAGCCCCGCAAGAAGCGTGGTCACGAACGAAGCCGGCCACCGGGAGAGCGAATGACGGAAAGCCTCGCTCCAGGAACGGGGATTGCCGGCCACTGACGACTCGACAAGCATGAAAACGGCCATATACGAAAGGTTCCTGAAGAGCATCTCCATCACAACGGAAAAGGTCGTAAAGGGGCCCATTCCGTGGGCGCCCGCCGACAAGGCCGTTTCACCCGGAGGGATCAGCGAACGGATGAGGTCGAGCGGAAGCGCTATGATCAGTACGACCGGCAGGATCGAACGGAAATTTCTCCGGTAAACATTCCACCCGATCGCGATCAGCCTGTCGAGCTCGATCTTTGAACCGGTGATTTCGGCATTCATGGAAGTTACGTCCTGATGCATGGGTCCAACTCCCTGTCGATTCGTTGTTAAGAGGAGATCACCAGGTTTCCCTGTGAATTTTTTCCGGTTTGTACTTGTCGATCGGCGGTTTCGACGCGGTCGGGTGGCCGAGGGGAATGACGTTCAGGGGTATCACCCCGTCCGGGATATGCAGGACAGACCTGACATGAGCCATCCTGTCATCGTAGGGATATGCAGCGACCCACACTGCACCGAGGCCCAGGGCCTCTGCCGCCAGCAGGATGTTTTCGCTTGCACAGGTGCCGTCGACGACTGCAAGTTCGACACTCTGCCCGTTGGCCTCTTCAGGCAGCGCGCAGACGGCGATTGCCGCTACGGCCTTGCCGAGCATCTTGCCGTAAGGCAGGCCCTCGCCGAGCCTGTCGAGCGCCTCCCGGCCTGTCACGACGATAAACGCCCACGGCTGCTGGTTCTTTGCCGTCGGGGCTGCCATTCCCGCCCGCACGATCGCATCGAGCGCCTCCTCATCGACGCCCTCGGCAGTGAAATCACGAACGCTCCTGCGCCTGAGAATCACCGACATCGCATCCATTGACTGGTTTTCACTATTCATCCTGCCGCTCCTTCGTCAGATTTACGATTTCATTACAACCGGATCGACGGTGGAGCCCCGGCAATTGGCTCCTGAAACGACGACGCCCGGTTACAACCAAGGTGCAATAACCGGGCATCACATACAAATTTCAAACAGGGTGACCGGGGTTACTGCCAGCTTATCTTCCTGCTTTTAAGTACCGATCGGGCATTCTCGAGGCCAAGCTTTGCGGCCTGTTTCATGTCCTCGATCGAACCCTTTTCGTCACCGAGCGCGCTTTTGGCAAGCGAACGCTTGAAGAACGCCTTGGCATAGCCGGGATTGAGCTCGATGGCCTTGTTGAAATCCGTAACGCTTCCCGCATGGTCCTTGTTCTCGGCGAGGACAACACCGTGATTGTACCAGGCATCCGCGTTCTTCGGGTCGAGTTGGATCACCGTCGAATAATCGGCAAGGGCCTCCTTCTTCTTTCCCTGGACGAACAACGTATTGGCGCGGTTCAAATAGGCAACGGATAGCTTCGGATCGAGTTTAACGGCTTTCGTGTAATCGGATACAGCCTCGGCCGAATTCCCGAAAGCGTTATGAATCTGACCCCTCGCAAAAAGCCACTGGGCGTTTTTTGGATCGAGCTCTATTGCTTTACCGTAGTCTGCGAGCGATCCCTCCTTATCCTTGAGCACAGCCTTGAGAAACCCTCGATTGCTGTAGGCGACAGCACCGGAAGGATTCAACTCGATGGCTTTCGAGTAATCGGCCAGGGCTCCCTGCTGGTCGCCGAGGGCCTTTTTCACGTTTCCGCGGTTGTTGAACGCATCGCCGAACTTCGGGCTGAGAGCGATCGCCTTGTCATAATCGGCCAGTGCGCCCTTGAGGTCCCCCTTCGAAGCCTTTGCGACCCCGTTACTGAACCAGGCCTTGACAGCCTGCACAACGTCAGCCATTGCCCCGTCCTTGTCACCGGCCTGATTCTTCATGATGCCCCGGTTATACCATGCTTCGGCGTTGGAGGGCTGCAGTTCGATAGCCTTCGAGTAGTCGGCCATGGCACCGGCATTGTCTCCGGCGCCGGCCTTGGCGACGCCACGGTTGAAATAGACGCCGACAAGCTGCGGATTCAGGTTGAGCGCTTTGGTGAAGTCGGCGATCGCGCCATTGTAATCCTTGAGTTCTCTCCGGGCAACACCGGAATTATACCAGGCCTCTGCATAGGCTGGATTCAGCTTGATGGCCTTTGCAAAATCGGCAAGGGCTCCGCGATGATCGCCGCCGCTCAACTTCACGGCCCCGCGGTTCTGGTATGCCTTTGCATTTTTGGCGTCGCCGGCGATAGCTTTCGTATAATCGGCGATCGCCCCCTGGGAATCCCCTTTTGCGGCCTTCTCGTTGCCTGTTTTAAAATAATCAGCCTTGGCGGGGGGTGCCGACAGCGCCTGATTATGAGCCATCGCCACGAGCATGATTGAAAAAAGGATACAGCGAAAACGATTCATGGGAGTTTTTGTTTACGGTGGTTGATCACATCAGTCATGTCAATATAAATGTTGCCGTTACCTCAACGGCAAACTGCAGGTTCGATTATTCCACAAGGGATAATTCCACAGGAACAGGCCTGTTCGGTGACATTGTGGTTCAGCATCGCAGAATCGCGCGACCTGAAGGGCGAAACAGGAATTCAGTATCGAATGGATGCCCGTGCCTTTATGGGGCTCGACGTTTATCTCAGGGTTTTGGAATGTCTGCGGATTTCCAGATTGCCGACCATGTTCCCGATGCGACGTTCGCACCGAACCATCTGCCGTCGACCAAAGCGTACCCGTTTTCCGTGACGGTCGCCTCGTAAATCGAGCCGGTAGCGATCTGGCCCTTCCTGTCCTTCATGTCGAGGCCTTTCAGGGTAATCACGCTGTCGGCCGGATTGAAAATCCCTTCGAATGTTTCAAGACCGCTCGCCTGATCGCTGTTGCTCGACTGCCATTTGAAATAGCCATGACAGATCGTCTTTTCCAGCTGGGTAAAGACCAGCGTCGCTTTCCAGTCGATTTTATCCCGTCCGGTCAACTCCCAGGTTCCAAGCCGTGGACCTTGTGCCCGGGCAGCTTTCGATATACCCGGAACGGTTGCCGTGACGAACAATGCGATTAACAGCAACCTTGTACATTTGTTCAGCATCGAAGAACTCCTTCACCTTTAGCGTTTTGGCATCGCAAGCGCTCCGTGCTGCCGTTTTCATCACGCCGGACAACAGATCGCCGTGTACATTAAACGTAATTTAACAAAATACGAAGCACCATCGACAATCGCTACTCTCCCCGGCCGGCAGCCGGGGGAAAGTCGGGAAAATGGTTCGATAAAAACGGAGGTCAATCTGCCCTTTCAAGCACCTCTGCGATGCGTCCGGCTGAAGCGCCGTCCCATTTTTCAGGGATGAGGGTCTTGCCTGTCGGTTTGCCGGAAAGGATGACCGAGGCTCTTTCGAGGATATCCTGTTCGTCGAAGTCGAGCAGGACGTTGGTGCCGACCTCGATGGTGGACGGACGCGCAGCGGTCGCGCGCAAAGTGAGGCACGGCACGTTCATGACCGTGAGTTCGGCCACGAACTCGTCAGTATCGGTCAACACGAAAGCCGATTCTTTGAGCACCCGCAACATGTCGACATAGCCGGGCATGCCGACGACCCTGAGGCCCGGAATGCTCCCGAAGGATTCGTGCAGGCTTTCGGCAGGCTCGGAGCCGCAAGGCATGATGACCGTAGTCGTTGCCGCGATCGATTCGAGCACCTTGCAGAGAAGGTCGCGGTTTTGCGCAGTTTCAGGCCTGAGCGGCATATCGAGCAGCACGGTGGCAAATTTTTTGGGCTTCACTTCGAGCGAATCGAGCACGGTGGAGCTGTTGGCTTTGCCCATGAGCTTTACAAGGCTATCTATGGTGGTGTTGCCGGCAAAGAGGATCCTCTCGTCAGCGACGCCTTCGTTGATGAGGTTGTAGACTCCGCTGTGCTCGCTGACGAAAAGAAGCGTTGCAACGGCATCGATGACGAGGCGGGTGACCTCTTCGGGTTCAGTGCGATCGTAGCTGCGCAGGCCGGCGTCGATGCTGACGACGGGTATGGCCATCTTTGCGGCTACAAACGCTGCGGCAAGGCTTGCGCTGTCATGGCCGCCGGGCACGACGAAGTCGGGGTCGAGATCGGCGAAAATCCGCTCGAAGGCAAGCATGAGTTCGGCTGTTTCGCCGACGGGGGTAACCGCTTCGATAGGTACGGTACGAAGTTCGCCCGCAATACCTAATGCCGTGGCGAGCGAATCGTGTTCGGCGCTTTCGTCGGCACGAAGCGCGCGGAACAGCACGGGTTCGAGACGACTGTTTTTCTTCAGGACGTTGACGAGCGGGGCAACATGAAGAAGCGCCGCACGTTCCTGGGCAATCAAGACTATTTTTTTCACACCAAAAAGCTTTATTACATTGAATGACTGAATGATAACCCCTAAGAACACAGGGAGACCCGGCTACATGGGAAAAAGACGATTGATCGCAATAGCCATATTTTGCATGCTGCTGCCCATGGCCGTCCGGCTCCCGCGCCTGACGGATAATACCGCCTCTGCGGAAAAAAAGAAAACAATCCTTGAACATGCCGACAGCATAGAGGGCGGAGAGGCTCCCGGTCCGTCGGGAAAAAGCGTTCCTTACCGGTCGGCGATCGGCAATGTGGTGTTCCTGCACGGCAAGACGACTCTGAAGTGCGACAAGGCGACCGACTATCCCGAGGGTAACCGTATCGATCTCTCAGGAAACATCTTCATCAAGGACAATACGGTCGAGACGTACGGCGATACCGGCGTCTACCGCCCCGACGACGAGGCCGGCGAACTGATGGGCAACGTGCGCGGCCGGGTGATCGATGACAGCCTTGTGGCAAAATCGAAACGATCGTCATTCAACCAGAAGACAGACATAATCTGGCTGTTCGACGATGCCGTCGCGTGGCACCGCGGCCGCCAGCTCAGCGGCGACTCGATCCGGATACACGTGCGCGAAATCGAAGGGAAAAAGAAGGTCGACGAGATCCAGGTGCACGGCCATGCGTTCCTCGCAGCCAAGGATACGCTGTCGACCACCCCCGCACTCTACGACCAGCTCTCCGGCCAGCATATGATCGCCACTCTGGACGACCGGTCGCGCCTGACCGGGGTCACGACGACCGTGAAGGCCAAAAGCCTGTACCATGTCTACGATGAAGATAAACAACCGTCGAGCGTGAACTTCACCTCAGGGGATGTCATCCGGATGTTTTTCGTCGAGGGCAAACTGAGCAGGATCCTCGTCACCGGCAGATCGCTGGGAAAAGAGTACCCGAAACGGTTGTGGACCGATAAAGGAATCAATCTTCCCGATTTCAGGCAGCGCGACAACGAGAAGCCTGTCTTCAGGAAATAAAAAAAGCCTCCTCGTATTCGGAGAAGGCTTTTTCATGTTCTGCTTGATCTATGCGTCACTTCGCATTCGGGCAGGATGAACATCCGCCGCCGGATTCAGCTCCTTTTGGTGACGATTTGCTGCCACAGTAGTCGGTGCCGTAGAAGCCCGAGCCCTTGAGCACGAATCCGCCTTCGGCGCTGATGATGCGCTCCAGAGTCTCTTTGCCGCACTCGGTGCAGGTCGTCAGCGTAGCATCAGACATGCGCTGGAATACCTCTTGTTCAAATCCACAACTGTTACAGCGGTACTGATAGGTTGGCATACTCTTTTCCTCCGTTAAGAATCTATTTCTCGGTATTTTGATGATACTTTTCTTTATGATGCACTGGCCGGAAGGCCCCTGCAATGAAGGCTCACTTATATAAGTATATTTATTTTCAAAAAAAAGTTTCACTGGTGATCGTAAAAACCCGGGCGGTCGTGCTCCGCGAGATCAAGTACAGGGACCAGTCGAAGATCTGTCTGCTCATGACAAGGGAGTACGGACAGGTGTCGGTGATCCTGAAAGGCGGCCGGAGCCCGAAGAGCCGGATCGGCGTGCTGTTCTCGCCCGGCAACATCATCGACACGGTGCTTTACCGGAAAAGCACACGCGACATCCAGCTTGCGAGCGATGCCAGCCTGGTGCTCAGCCCGCTGTCGTCATCTCCGGACCTCGAGCGGTTCAGCGTGCTGTACCGGGTGCTCGACCTCGCGCGCCACTCATCCGGCACCGAGGAAAAGAACGTCCCGCTCTTCACGCTCCTGTGCTCCACAATCGAGCAGCTCTGCAAAACTGAAGAAAATTTTCAGGCGATCCTCGCGTGGTTCCTCCTGAGGCTTGTCGGCGTGCTCGGCTTCAGCCCATCGATCGACCGGTGCGTATTCAGCAGGGAGGAGCTTATGGCTGCGATCCACGAACGCGGCCTCCAGGAGCTGCACTTCGTCCACGATCCGGGGGGATTCGCGCTGCCGGGAGCAGCCATCACCTTCGATGCCTCCCTGCAGACAATCCCCGTAAGCCGCTACCAGCTCATCCACGCTCTCGCCTCCAGCGGGGTCTGTACCCGCCCGGATGCCAGCCCGTCGGACGTCACCGCGGTCTGCGACCTGTTGCAGGAGTACTGCTCCCGGCACCTCGACCGGATGCCCCAGCGCAAGCACCTCGACATCGTGTCGCGACTCCTGTCAGCCTGATTCCTGTCGATACGCAGGCTTTCAATCTTCGGTACTATTTTCTATCTTGACCAGATATTTTTTTATTGCCACTCATTCGACTAATACCAAACCGATCGATTCGACATGCCTCAACACACCAGATCTGCCGAGCTTTTCGAGAAAGCCAAGAAGTTCATTCCCGGCGGCGTGAACTCTCCGGTCCGTGCCTTCAAATCAGTAGGCGGCAACCCCATCTTCATGGCCAAAGGCCAGGGCGCATACATGACCGACGTTGACGGCAACACCTACCTGGATTATGTCGGATCGTGGGGACCGTTCATCCTCGGCAGCATGCATCCGCGCATTACCGCCGCAATCGAATACACACTGAGGAACATCGGCACCAGCTTCGGTACCCCGATTGAAATCGAGATCGAGATCGCCGAACTCCTTTCGAAGATCGTTCCCTCCATCGATATGGTTCGCATGGTCAACAGCGGCACCGAGGCGACCATGTCGGCTGTCCGTCTTGCCCGCGGCTACACCAAGCGTGACAAGATCATCAAATTCGAGGGTTGCTACCACGGCCATGGCGACAGCTTCCTGATCAAGGCAGGCTCCGGCGTGCTGACCCTGGGCGACCCTGACAGCCCCGGCGTGACCAAAGGCACCGCCAACGACACGCTGAACGCCACCTACAACGATATCGAATCGGTCAAGGTGCTGATCAACGAGAACAAGGGCCAGATCGCGGCCGTCATCATCGAACCGGTCGCCGGCAACACGGGCGTCATCCCGGCAAAGAAGGAGTTCCTCGTCGCACTGCGCGAACTCTGCACCCAGGAGAACATCGTTCTTATTTTTGACGAGGTCATGTGCGGATTCCGCGTGGCTCTCGGCGGCGCCCAGGAGCTCTACGGCGTCACTCCCGACCTTACCACCATGGGCAAGATCATCGGCGGCGGCCTTCCGGTCGGCGCATTCGGCGGCAAACGCGAGATCATGGAGAACGTTGCTCCGCTGGGCAGCGTCTACCAGGCCGGCACCCTTTCGGGCAACCCGCTCGCACTGACCGCCGGTCTCGAAACCCTGAAAATCCTCATCGAAGAGAACCCGTATCCGGAACTCGAAAGAAAAGCCGCGTTCCTCGAAACCGGCTTCAGGGACAACATGCAGAAACTCGGCCTGAACTACGTGCAGAACCGCGTCGGCTCCATGTCCTGCCTGTTCTTCACCGAAACCCCGGTCGTCGATTACAAGAGCGCCATCACCGCCGATGCGGCAATGTATGGCAAGTACTTCCGCTCGATGCTCGACCAGGGCATCTACCTCGCACCGTCCCAGTTCGAGGCCATGTTCACCAGCTACGTGCACACCGACGAAGACCTCGACAAGACCGTCAAGGCGAACTACAACGCGCTGGTCGCCGCCTGCAAGTAAGCGGTGGTTTGACATAGCAAATGAAAAGGGAGGCCGTTGAGCCTCCCTTTTTTGTTTGGATAAAGCCCTCCGGAACTTGCCCATTTCAAAGATCGAACTAGCCTGTACTGGCGGCATATCCATGTTTTCAGGAACCTCCTCCTCTTCGATCCGTGGTTCCTGTCCGATCCGTTTTGCCAGAAGAGCTTTTTGCGAACGTTCGATCATGCTGCCCAATTTTTTTTCTATTGAGTAAATTCACTCAATACTCTGAGCAAAAAGATGAACCCTAAAACTTGCCCAGTTTCAATTCCTGACAATCAGGGGCTAGCTGTAAGTTCATGTTTTCAGGAACGTCCCGGTCTTCTTCTTTTTTTCGAACGATTACCTTTTTTTATTCCCCTCGATCCAGTGCCTGAGAATCTGCATGACTTCCATTTCCGATCCTGCCTTACGCATTTCGGCACGCCACTGGCTGTCACCGGCCATTTTGCTGAGCATTCCGAGCAGCTTGACGTGGCTGTCCGGACGGCTCACCGGGGAAAGCATGAGAAACATGATCGTTGCCGTATTGTTCGAGCCGGCATCATAAATCCCGAGTTTGCTGACTCCGACAGCAAGCACTGTCGATTCGATTCCTTCAAGCCGCGCATGGGGTATGGCAATCTCTTCTCCGATAAAGGTCGCCCCCTGTTTTTCACGTTCCATTATAGCTCTCCAGGCATAATCGAAAGGAACGTCGGAGTGTGTCCGGCAAATCGTATCGAGCAGTTGACGAATAGCCGTATCCTTTTCGAGCACCTCGTTCCAGATCAGGACATTGGCATGGAAAATCGAAGCCTCACGGTCGTCAGGAGCCTGTTGCCGGCCCATCAGGGTTTCCCGGATACCAGAGAGATATTTCGAGGCATCCAGCTTCTTCCGGTTTTCGACCGGTTGGCGGATGTCGGGAACGACGATCGTAATCCCCTGACTCTCCTGCATCAGGCGTTCGACCATCGTGCATTTCCCGGTAAGGCGGTGCAACAGGGAAAGCCGTTCTCCCGAATTGCCGACCACGATATGGCCGACCCGGTACTCCCTCGCGAATTGAAGGACGGTCGAAACGATATCGTCTCCCTTGTAGATGAAAACGGTCGCACCAAGCTGCTGGGCGAGGGCAAGCGAATTGGACAACTTGCGCTGGATGCCCGCGTCGATCATCTCCGGGCGCTCCGAAAGACTCTGGACATACACGGCATACCAGTTGCGATTCAGCCGTCCGGCGATACGGGAAGCGTATCGAAGCAACGCCGCGCTGTTTTCGGACTTTGAACTAAGGCAGACCATAACCTGGTCCGGACTGGATGCCTGCTCCTCCTGAAGAGGAGCTCTGCGGTTCGAGTCGATCTGGGCGGCCACCTCGCGAAGGGTCAGCTCCCTGAGCTGTTCAAGGTTCTCCTGCCTGAAGAAATTGGTGAGCGCAGATTCCGCCTTTCCGGCCAGATAGACTTTTCCCTCTTTCAGGCGCTGCAGCAGGTCATCGGTGGCGATATCGACATTGACCAGTTGATCTGCCTGCAGGACGACCCGGTCGGGCAGGCGCTCCTTGACCCTGACTCCTGTTGCGTGCTCGACGGTTTCATAAAGACTTTCAAGATGCTGGACGTTGAGCGTCGAAACCACATGGATTCCTGAGGCCAGAATCTCCTCGACATCCTGGTACCGCTTCGCATTCCTGGAACCCGGGACGTTGGTATGGGCAAGTTCATCGACCATTACCACTGCCGGATGGCGCTTTATGATGGCATCGATATCCATTTCCGTGATTTCGATGCCCCGGTAGGTCAGGGTTTTCCGTGGAATGATATCAAGGTTTTCAAGCAAGGCCTCAGTCTCTTTCCTGCCATGTGTTTCGACGATGCCCACGACGACATCGATCCCCTGATCCCGAAGACGTTTGGCTTCGAGCAGCATCTGGAACGTTTTTCCCACTCCGGCGCAGTAGCCGAGGTAAATTTTCAGGCGACCGCGCTGCGAACGTTGAATCAGCCGGAGAAAACTGTCAGCCCTGTTTTCATCCATCGGATAGGCCTCCTGGGTTTACCTTCTGGGAGCAATGCTGTTCTTCTGCATCGAATCGAGTTCCATATTCAACGCCAATACATTGACCAGACCCTCGTCGGACAAGAAGGTCTGCTGTCCGGCTGCGTGGCGACGTATCGCCGTTTCGACATCGGGAAGCGCCAACCCTCTTGCTCCAGCAACCCTCGGAGCCTGAAAGAGCGCGGCCCGCTGCGTGATGAACGGATCCAGTCCGCTTCCGGATGTCGATGCAAGATCCGCTGGAAGTGGTCGCCGGGAATCAGCGCCAAAATCCTTGACCGTCTGCAATGCACGCTGCCTCACTTCGGGGCCGGCCGGCGAAAGGTTGCTTCCCCCGGCTGCCGAAGCGTCGTACTTGACCGCCGAAGGTCTTGGCCAGAAATAGCCCGGCTTGCTGAATGCCTGGGAGATCAGCCGGCTGCCCACAACCTTCCCGCCCTGATCCCGAATCAACGATCCGGATGCGCTATCCGGGACGACAACGCGGGCAAAACCGAAAATAATCAGCGGATAGATTCCACTGCACAACAACAGGGTCACCAGTGCGATTCTGAGTGAAGTCGCCAGATCGGCTCCCGCATTTTCCAAGATATTGGTTTTCATATGATTGTCCTCCTTCAGAACAAGCCGGTGATTGATAGCAGCATGTCGATCAGCTTGATGCCGGCAAAAGGCACCAGAACGCCACCGACGCCATAAACGAGAAGATTGTTCCGCAATAGAGCCTCAGCCCCGAGGGGACGGTATTTGACCCCCCTGATCGCAATAGGAATGAGCATCGGGATGATGATCGCGTTGAAAATCAGGGCGGAAAGAATGGCGCTTTCCGGTGTTGCGAGCCCCATGATGTTCAGTATGCGAAGTCCCGGTATAGCCAGCAGGAACATGGCCGGGATAATGGCGAAATATTTTGCTACGTCATTGGCAATGGAAAAGGTGGTCAACGCTCCACGAGTCATCAGAAGCTGTTTGCCGATCTCGATGATCTCGATCAGCTTGGTCGGATCGCTGTCCAGATCGACCATGTTTCCCGCCTCCTTGGCTGCCTGCGTCCCGGAATTCATGGCCACACCGATATCCGCCTGGGCAAGGGCCGGAGCGTCGTTGGTCCCGTCGCCCATCATGGCGACAAGCCTTCCCTTCTGCTGCTCCTGTCTGATATACTGCAGTTTGTCTTCGGGTTTGGCTTCGGCGATATAGTCGTCCACACCCGACTGCCTTGCGATTTCAGCCGCAGTCAGCGGGTTGTCGCCGGTAACCATCACGACCCGCAACCCCATGGAGCGCAACCGCCGGAACCGGTCTGTGATCCCCGGTTTGAGCACGTCGGACAACTCGACGACTCCAAGTGCCAGGTTGTTCTCTGCAACAACGAGCGGAGTCATCCCTTTGCGGGCAACCGCATCGACGATCGCCTGGAGTTCTTCGGGAATGGTGCCGCCCTGTTCCGCAACGTATTTCCGGACCGCATCGCCGGCGCCCTTGCGCAACTGCCTTCCATCAGGCATATCCAGGCCGCTCAGGCGGGTCTGGGCTGAGAAGGCGATGACCTCCGCCTCAGCCGTTTCAGAAGGGACCTCCCCCCCAAGAATGCTTTCGCCGAGCGTGACGATAGAGCGCCCTTCGGGAGTCTGGTCGCCGAACGATGCCTCCATGGCGACCCTGGCAAGATACCGGGAGTCCACGCCATTCACGGCAGTAAAGCTGGTGGCCTGGCGGTTGCCCATCGTAATGGTGCCGGTCTTGTCGAGAAGCAGGGTGTCGATGTCCCCGGCAAGCTCGACGGCCTTGCCGCTTTTGGCAAGCACATTGGCCGAAAGCGCCCTGTCCATGCCGGCAAGACCTATGGCGGAAAGCAACGCGCCGATGGTGGTCGGAATAAGGCACACCAGCAGGGCAACCAGGGTGGGAACCGAAATGGCGATGCCGAAATACCTGCCGATCGGCCAGAGCGTACCGGTCACCATAAGAAAGGCGAGAGTCAACCCGGCAAGCGTAACCGTCAGTGCCAGTTCATTCGGGGTTTTCTGGCGGACGGCTCCTTCGACCAGGGCGATCATCCTGTCGAGGAAAGAGTTGCCGGCAGAAACGGTGATTTTCACCACAATCCGGTCTGAAATGACCCTGGTGCCACCGACGACCCCGGAGCGGTCTCCACCGGCCTCCCTCACCACCGGCGCCGATTCGCCGGTTATGGCCGATTCGTCAACCATCGCCACCCCTTCGAAAACCTCTCCGTCTCCGGGAATGAGTTCGCCGACGGAAACAACGACCAGGTCACCCTCCTGAAGCTCGTCCGAATTGACCTGCGTTATCTTGCCGTTGCGAAGCCTGTTGGCGACAGTGCTCTGCCGCGTGCGTTTGAGCGTGTCAGCCTGTGCCTTTCCGCGAGCCTCTGCGAGCGATTCGGCAAAGTTGGAAAACAGCACAGTCAGCCAGAGTACCAACAGGACGGCAAGGTTGTAGATCAGTCCCGGCCTTCCGTTCACCACATCGTAAACCGTGATTATCGTCGTCAGCACCGCCCCTACTTCGGTAATGAACATGACAGGGTTCCTGGCCATGACCGCAGGATTGAGCATCGTGAAAGACTGGGTTATGGCAGCTCTGACCAGCGAGGCTTCGAATATCGAGGCGTTGCGCGCCCTCCTCCGCTCTGCCTTGCCCGGCAGACCCTCTGCCGGTATGCCGGCAGGGTTATGGGTATTGGTATAATTCATCATTGTTGCAGAATTCATTTATTGAATTGATGTCGAAAGGTAGTCGGCTACCGGCCCAAGCACGGCGACAGGCATAAAGAGCAGTGCGCCGATCAGCAGCACGCTGCCGAGAATGACGACGGCGAAAAGAGGAGTATCGATGCGTAGCGTACCGGTGGTTTCCGGTACCGGTTTCTTTGCTGCCATGGAGCCTGCGATCGCCAGCGGCAGAATGATGGGGATATAACGTCCCAGCAGCATGACCAGGCCGGTCGCCACGTTCCATGGCACCGTATTATCGCCGAGACCTTCGAACCCGGAGCCGTTATTGGCCGCCGCCGAACTGAACTCGTAGAGAATTTCAGAAAAACCGTGAGCTCCCTTGTTGAGCACAGTGCCCGCCCCCCAGGGTGTGGAGGCGAAAACGGCCGTCCCGACAAGGATAAGCAGCGGATGGACCAGCAACGCAAGCAGCGCGAGCTTCATTTCATGGGTTTCCACCTTCCGGGCACAGTATTCGGGCGTCCTGCCTACCATCATTCCGCAGATAAAGACCCCGACGATGATGAAAATGAACATGTTGATGAAGCCGACCCCGACGCCGCCGAAGATCACGTTCAGCCACATGCCTGCGAGCGGCACCAGACCGGTCAGGGGGTTGAGGCTGTCATGCATGCAGTTGACCGATCCGTTGCTGGTGGCGGTCGTGACGGCAGCCCATACAGCAGCGGTACCGGAACCGAAACGCAGCTCCTTACCTTCGAGATTCGACATGACCTCGATCGGCAAGCCTTTGAAAGCCATGGAAGGAGCACTCTCCAGATAGATAGCGATACCCGATTTCAGGATGAGCAGCAGCAGCATTACGGAAAAGATGACTGCCGCATGGCGCATCCGTCCAGTAATGCGTCCGAACATCCATACCGATGCCATCGCAATCAGGGGGATGCTTATGCATTCGAGATAATTGGTCAGGAAGGAGGGATTTTCGAACGGATGGGTCGAGTTGGGGCCAAAAAAACCGCCGCCGTTCGTTCCGAGCTGTTTAATGGCGACCATTGCCGCAACCGGCCCTCTGGCGATGGTCTGCGTCGCCCCTTCGAGCGTCTTTGCCAGGGCGGCACCGTCAAAAGTCATGGGCACCCCGCCGATGACGAGCGACAGGGCAAGCACAACCGAAAGAGGCATAAGTATGAACAACACGGACCTGAGCAGGTCACGGTAGAAGTTGCCGACGAGCGTATGGCCTGCCAGCGCCCTCGACAAAGCCGCAAGGCAGGCAATGCCGGTCGCCGCCGAAACGAACTGCATCCACGTCAATGCGAAAAGCTGGGATAAATAGCTCATCGACACCTCGCCGGCGTAGTGCTGCAGGTTTGTGTTAGTCACGAATGACGCCGTCGTATTGAAAATCAGGCTGGCTTCCAGAGGCCCCTTTCCGTCAGGATTGAGCGGAAGCCACTGCTGCAGGGCAAGTATGACGGCAACAGCACCGAACATGATCGCATTGAAACTCAGCATGGAGACCAGGTACCCTTTCCACTCCTGTTCCCGGTCGAGCATCCGTCCACCGGCTTTTTTCAGAAGGTTTTCAATCCTGCCGTCACCTGATATGGCCGAGGGATTCATGACCTCCGTCATGTACCGGCCCAGCGGCCATGAGAGCAGAACCGGCACGGCCAGCAAGAACAAAAGCATAAGTATCGACATAAAAGACTCCTTTAGAATTTTTCGGGAGAAATAACGGCGATCATGAGATAAATCGCACAGGCGACCAGAACGGGCAAAACGAAATATTCCATTTCAATAACCTCCGATTAATGGGTGAATAGAGGCCGCAAGGCCTATTAAGAGCAGAAAAATCAGTAGCCCCAGATACATCGCGTGATAGACGTTCATCCTCATACCGCGTCTCCTTTGATGAGAATTTTTTCTTTTGCCCCGCCCTGTTTATAAACTGGTATCGTGAAGCTGAAGCAGGAGCCTTTGCCCGGCTGGCTTTTTGACGAAACCTGCCCCCCCTGGGCTTCTACAAGCTCCTTCACGATGGAAAGCCCCAGACCGACTCCGGAGCGGACATCCTGACCGGGAGCCCTGAAAAACTGCTCAAACAGATGAGCCATGTGTTCAGATGCGATTCCCGATCCGGTATCCTCGACGAAAAACCTGACAAACTCCCCCTCTTTTCCGGCTCCGGCCTTCACGGTACCGCCGGGCATGGTAAATCGCAGGGCATTGGAAAGGAGATTGGCGAAAACATGCCGGACGCCTCCGGGGTCGGCAAATACATCCGGCAGATCTTCTGCAATGGCATCCGTAAGGGTTACGTTCCTGTCTTTCGCTTCAATTAGAAATGGTTCCATGCCCTCCCGAACGAGTATTGACGGCTGCACAGGACGCGGCTCGAGGTACGCCTTGCCCGATTCGATCCGGTTCAGATCGAGCAGGTCATCAAGGATTTCGACAAGTCGTTCGCAATCCTCCCTCGCTCCGACCATCAATTCGGTTTGCTGCACGTTCAATGCGCCGACATCTTCATCGAGCAGGAGATGAATCGACATGCGCAACGAAGTCAACGGAGTCTTCAACTGATGCGAAACGGTGGACACCAACCCCTGCTTCATCTCCTGCTGGTCGTGCAGCAGAGTTACATCGGTCATCATCAGAATCAAATCTCCGACATCGCTCGATTCAGGCTCCGATATGATCGGCACCGCTTCCGGCCTGAAGAAGTATTCCCGGTTCCCTACGAACTGCTGCACATACCCTTTTGCCTCAAGTGAAGCCGGTCGCTGTGTGGCAAAAGATTTTTCAAACAGTCCGGGCATCCACGAAAACGGAAGATCCCTGACCGAAACACCCGGCGTCAGGCCGAAAAGCCGTACTGCCGTTTCGGTCGAAACCCTGACATAACCTTGAGGATCGAGTACTGCCACCGGTACCGGCAATGCCCTGAAAACATCTTCCGTCAACTTGCGGCTCCTGATCAGTTTCGCCATATCGCTGTTCCGGTTCTGACGAAGAGCCGTCAACATGGCGTTGAACGACCTGGACAACTGGCCGACTTCGTCTTGCGCGCCAGTCTGGATAACGACTTCAAGATTGCCGCGACGGATCTCTTCAGTCGTGTCAATCAGGCTACGCAAAGGGTTGAGCACCCAGCGGTGAATCTGGTAACCAAGCAGAATGGCGAGCAGAACACTGGCAATACCTATGGACAGAACCCTCCAGCGGGCGGAAACAGAGAGGTTTCGAGCGGCATTTTTTTCCGATATCATGTTCGATTGATTCAACTCAAGAATCTTCTGTGCAACCGCCCTGAGTTCTTCGAACATCGGCACCAGCTTTTCATAGTAAAGCCTTCGACGAACAGGTTCGGGTTGCGAACGGTCCATGATCATGGAAAGAATCCCAAAGTACTCTGCTGACAAAGCACGAACCCGTTC
>DATMYL010000027.1:0-8552 GCA_035560975.1 Chlorobaculum sp.
CGACATGCTGAAATTCGTAATGAAAAGGAGCACGATCATATGATGGACGCCATGTTGCTCGAACGTGTCGTGCGCCTGGATGAGTGCAATCAACCATTGGTAATGCGAAGGGTAGCGATGCCTGAACCCGGTCCGGGTGAGCTGCTGCTTCGCGTCCTCGCCTGCGGCGTCTGCCATACGGAGATCGATGAGATCGAGGGGAGGACACCACCGTCGTTTTTCCCGATCATCCCAGGACATCAGGTCGTCGGAAGGGTAGAGCGCTTCGGCAGCGGGGTGGAGGGTATCGAAGCCGGCAGCAGGAGGGGAGTCGCGTGGATCAATTCCGCTTGCGGGCAATGCCCGTTCTGCCTGGATGGCTTCGAGAATCTCTGTGACGGGTTTCGTGCGACGGGGCGTGACGCTGATGGCGGATACGCAGGGTTCATGGTCGCGAAGGCAGCTTTTACCTACCCGATCCCGGATTTGTTCACCGATGCTGAAGCGGCTCCGCTGCTTTGCGGGGGAGCTATCGGATATCGCTCCCTGATGCTCGCCCGACTGAAAAATGGCGAGACACTCGGGTTGACCGGTTTCGGAGCTTCCGCCCACCAGGTACTCAAGCTCGCCAGGTTTCTCTATCCGTCATCGTCGGTGTTTGTCTTCGCCCGCAACGCAGCAGACCGGGAGTTCGCCCTTTCGCTCGGTGCTGATTGGGCCGGAGATACGACGAGCGATCCTCCGGAGCCCTGCGCTTCGATCATAGACACGACTCCGGCCTGGAGGCCGGTGCTGGCCGCCCTCGAACGCCTTCGCCCCGGGGGCCGGCTGGTGATCAACGCTATCCGCAAAGAGGCCGGTGACAGTGGGCTGCTTTCGGGAATCTGTTATGAACGTCAACTCTGGATGGAGAAAGAGGTCAAGAGCGTGGCCAATATCACGCGTGCTGATGTGTCGGCGTTCCTCGATATTGCCGGCAGGATGAAACTGAAGCCTGAGGTGGTGTGTTACCCCCTCAGGGACGCAAACCGTGCGCTTCTCGACATCCGCTACGGGCGATCGAGAGGCGCGGTGGTTCTGATTCCCTGAATGCTGCCGGTGCAGCGGTAGCCGTGGTGTTGGCTGACGTTTACCGTCAACGGGTTTCAGTACTGCTCGGAAATGCGCTTTTTCACGGCTTCGATCAGGATGTCGAGCTCCGTTATCGCATCGATATCCTGTTTGGCCATAAGCACCGCGATGTTGCTGTTTTTCCTGAGGATGACCGGGTACTCGAACTTGAGGTCGTACTTTTTTTCGAACTCGTCGCGGTGCAGGAACTCCATGGGCACGCCCACGCTCTGGCGGAACTCCTTCCATGCCTCCTTTTCGGTGAAGGGACCATGGGTCAGAGTGCAGAGGCTGCACTGGTAAGTTGATGGGCTCAGTATCTTGTGTCCAAGATCGAACAGACCGCTCACAGGTCCGCTGTCAGCGTTGTAGACGAAAATCAGCGTCGAGCTCATATCCTGTTTCCTCCTAATTGTGATCGTTCAGAACCTTCATTGCACATAACGTTCATAACTCATGTGCGGCCCAGGGGGTTCCTTTATCGAATTGAAGCGTTACAATTCGTTGAGGTTGTCGAACTGTTCAAGGATTTCACCTGCGGTCCGGCAGACCTGGAAATAACACTCGTAATCACTGCCGACCATGCTTTCCGAGGCGATACGTTCGAAAAACCCGAGAAGCTGGTCCCAGAATCCGTTTGTGTTGAGCAGGATGATCGGTTTGCGGTGATGGCCGAGGTGTCTCCAGGTCAGGATCTCCAGGAATTCGTCGAGGGTTCCGAACCCCCCCGGCAGTATCACGAAAGCGTCGGCCCACTCGGTGAGCAACATTTTCCGTTCATGCATGGTTTCGACCACATGCAGTTCCGTGATGCCGTAGTGGGCGACTTCGCGCTCCTCGAGGAAGCGGGGGATGATGCCCCTGACATTGCCCCCTGACTGCATGACCGCATCGGCGGTCCGTCCCATAAGTCCCACATGGCCCCCGCCGTACACAAGCCCGATGTTTCTTTCGGCGAGTCCGGCTCCGAGCGTCGCCGCTTCGTCGAAATAGGCCGTCGGCGCCTTGCCGCTCGAACTGCAATAAACCGTCACGGAGCGTATCATAAACCTTTTCCTTTGTATTGGCCGGTGATGCTGTCTTCCGAACGCCGGTAGACGTAGCTTTCCGGCGACTCTATTTTCATGCGGTTGTACCGTTGGCCGGCCCGATCCCAAAGGTCGGCATCCTCGGCATAGTCGATCGCCCTGAACCCTTCGAGGTCAAGGAACAGCTCCCGGCGGCCGAAGAGCGTGCCGCACAGGATGCATTCGCTTAAATGGACGAGCTTTTCAGGATTGTCGCGGTCCCTGACCCAAGGGTCGCCTTCGAGGGTGAAACCACCCGAAAGCAGGTCGACCTCCGGCCTCGATTCGAGCAGTCGATGCCTCGATTCGAGGTGTTCCGGCAGGTAAAAGTCGTCGCTGTCCAGAAAGGTGATATAACGGCCGAACGCGGCCTGGATGCCGGAGTTGCGTGAAAGGGGCGCTTTCCGGTTCCGATGCTTCATATAGCGGATGTTTTCGTGCCGCTGCAGGAACCGGTCCACGACAGCGAAGGTATCGTCAGCGCTGCCGTCGTCCACGACGATGAGCTCCCAGTCGGGGATGGTTTGTATGACGACGCTCTCTATGGCCTGCTCCAGGAGTGCTGCCCGGTTGAACGTTGTCAGTATGACCGAAATCTCTGGACGGTTGCCGGAGGTCATGGGTTGAGTGATTTGATGGCAAAGGCGCACACAAGCATGCCGGCAACCAGGAAGTTCTGGGCTAAGGCGTTGTAACGCACATCCATCGTCCTCGGGGATCGGACAAGGCTGAACTGCAGGAAGAATTGCGGCACGACAAGCGCGGCCACGGCCAATGCGTAGGGAATGCGGCCGATCATGAGCATGTAGACCGCGGCCATGAGCTGGCCGACATTGATCAGGACAGATGCGATCAGGGCGGCTTTGCGTTCGCCGAAGACGACAGGGAGGGTACGGATGCCGACCTGACGATCACCCTCGATCGACTTGAAGTCGTTGATCGTCATGGTACCGGTGCTGGCTATGGTATAGAGCGTGGCTGCGATGAGTGACGGAGTAAGGTTCTCGAGAGTGAACACCGGCCTGTAGGCGATTTCCCCGGCCACCCACGGGATGACCAGATAGGAAACCGCGACTATCGTATTGCCTGCCCACAGCCTTTTCTTGAGCTTGATCGGGTTGGCGCTGTACAAATGGGCGTTAATGATGCCGACGACGACATAGAGGGCGATCAGCGGATGTACGAGCCATCCGGTGATGACCGAAAGTACGGACCAGAGGGCGATGAGTATCGTTGCGCTTCTGAGCGAGATGGCTCCTCCAGGGATGGGGCGCGTGGGTTCGTTGATCTCGTCGAGGTCGCGGTCGAAATAGTCGTTAAGCATCTGGCAGGTTCCCGTAGCCAGGGGACCGGTCAGCAACACGGCCAGAAAAAACTTCAAGCCTGTCAGCTCATGCCAGCCGAACGCACCGCTTGCCACTGCACCGCACAGGAAGCTCCAGACCACGGGAATCCAGGTGACAGGCTTGAGGAACCTCACGAAGAGCCTGATGTTGGAAAGCGGTTCGGAGGTCCGCCGGGCCTGGACGAAGGGCTTGCGTCGGCCGATCCCGTCAGGCGTGCCCGGTACCCGGCTTTTTTCGAACGCGTATTGGTCTGGAGGAAGGTCGCTCACCCGATCAGTATTCTAATGAATGAAACTCATGGCCTGAAAAATAACATGTAAAACCAAGGAATGAAACTTCATGCGGTAAATATTCGCCCGAGGCATGGAGAACGGCTGTCACAGAACCCGACAACAGTGGTCAGCCCTTCTTGCAAAGAGGCTCATAAGAGTGTAAATTTTACGAACAAGCCTCATGCCGGTTTATGAACCCGCCCCAACCGATCATCCCTATGTCTGTTCAAAAGTTTATTGAGGAGTTGAAAAAGACGTTCATGCTGCATGCCGTGGCGGCCCATTTCAGCAACGGGCTGATCCCGGTGGCGGTACTCTATCTTCTTCTCACACTGCCGGCCAGGGACGTTTATTTCGAGCATACCGTCGAGAACCTGCTGGTTATCGTTCTTATGGCCATTCCGGTCTCCTTTTTGTCGGGGATCCGTGATTGGAAGACAAAATACAAAGGGGCAAAGGCGCCTGTGTTCACTAAAAAAATCAGGCTTTCAATCGTGCTGTTCTCTTTGTGCCTGATCGCTGTGTCGATACGCCTGACCGTTCCCGGTGTGATGAACGGGACCGGGATCCTGTTCCTGGCTTACACGGCGAGCCTGCTGCTGATGCTTCCTGTAGTCGTCCTGCTCGGCCACTACGGCGGGAAACTGTCGTCGGGTCAGCGCCAGGAGAAGTTCCGGTAATGAGCATTGAGCTGCAGCCGATGGCCGTTGCCGATCTTGACGAGATGGCCGGAATTTTCAATTATTATGTCGAGCATACCTTCTCGACCTATACTGAAACCCCGGTCAGCGTGGAGATGTTCGGTTCGCTCATGTGCGTCAGCCAGGGCTACCCTGCGCTGACGGCCAGGGACGAAGACGGGGTCATGGCCGGTTTCGCCATTTTGCGACCGTACAGCCTGATCCCTGCGTTCGCCCGGACTGCGGAGCTGACCTGCTTCCTCGGCCCCGGATTTACAGGCAGGGGTATCGGCACGATGATGCTCGAAGCGCTCGAAGACGGAGCGCGGGAGATGGGGATAACTTCGATCCTGGCCACGGTTTCATCCCTCAACGAGGCGAGCCTCTGCTTCCATCTCGCAAGGGGATTTACCCGACAGGGCTCTCTTTTGGGGATCGGCCTGAAAAAAGGCCGGACGTTTGATGTTACTCTTTTACAGAAAATGGTTGATTGACCTCCGCAAAGAAAAGCTGACCATGCCATGATCGACAGCCAGACTCTGCTTGTTTTTTTTTCGACGGCTATGCTGCTCGCCCTTGCGCCGGGGCCCGACAACCTGTTCGTCATAGCCCAGTCCGCCCAGAACGGCCGCGCGGCAGGCTTTGCCGTAACGCTCGGTCTCTGTACCGGTCTTATAGGCCATACCATGGCCGTCGCTTTCGGCCTTGCCGCCATCGTGAGGGCATCGGCCATGGCGTTCACGATCCTGAAGGGGGTCGGGGCGCTTTACCTGCTCTATCTGGCGTGGCAGGCATGGCGGGCGGGAAGCGTTGCTGAAAACACAGAGGATTCACCTGCGCTATCCGGTCGGGCACTTTACCGGAGGGGGATCGTCATGAACCTGACCAACCCGAAAGTGTCGCTCTTTTTCCTGGCTTTTCTCCCGCAGTTCGCCGATCCGCGGCATGGGTCGATGACGTTGCAGTTCCTTCAGCTCGGGAGCCTGTTCATCCTTGCGACCCTGATCGTTTTCGGAGCGCTGAGTATTGTTGCCGGTGGTCTCGGAGACAGGTTTCGCCGCTCTCCATCAGCGTTGAAGCTTGTCAACAGGGTTGCTGCCGCCGTTTTTGTGACACTCGCCGTAAAGCTGGCTATTTCTGAACGCTGAAACAGGTTTCGACCATGAACTATATTCCCGTCATTGCGCTTTCCGAGCTTCCTGCGAACAGCAGCAAGTCGGTCCGGCAAGGCCAGAAGACCATCACCCTTTTCCATTATGACGGTGTCGTGACAGCCCTGGGGACAGCGTGCCTGCACATGGGAGGCGATCTCGGGCAGGGGCGCGTCCAGAAGCTGGAAGACGGGGAGCTCTATGTGACCTGTCCATGGCACGGATGGCAGTATAACCTGAAAACAGGATTGGCTCCTGCCGGTTACCAGGATCGCCAGGCAGTTTACGGCGTACAGGTCGAGAACGGAATGATCCGCGTATCGGAAGAACCCCTTTCTCCTGCGTTCAGGGCAGTTCATGAGAACGATCCGCTGGCCGACCTGAGAAACCTCGATTACCAGGTAACCCCGGGTTCGCTGAACGTGCTCGGTATCTCGACGACCAATATGAACAGGGACCTTCCGCGTCCCTCAACATCGGAAAGCGCCCTTCAGGCTGCACTCGATTTCGCGGTTTCCGAGTTCGGCGCGTCGGTCAGGATGATCCGTATCCGGGACCTTGACTTCCGACATTGTGAAGGGTACTACAGCCGCCATGAACAGGCATGCACATGGCCCTGTTCGATATCGGAGATGGACCCCGGCGATGGTATGAACGAGATTTACCGGTCGATGGTGCTCTGGGCCGATGTCGTGATCCTGGCAACGCCGATCAGGTGGGGCAACGCCTCTTCGCTCTATTACAAGATGGCTGAACGGCTCAATACGGTCCAGAACCAGATCACGATCAACGACCGTGTGATCATAAAAAACAAGGTCGCATCGTTCATCGTGACCGGCGGGCAGGACAACGTCCAGGGAGTCGTCGGACAGCTGAACTCATTCTTCACCGACCTCGGCTTCACCTTTCCGCCGTTCAATTTCGTCGGCTGGAGCCGCGGGTGGATTGCAGAAGATACCGAGCACAACTTCGAGCGGTTCAGTCGCAGCCGCTATGTGAAACGTTCGATAAAGGAACTGGTGACCAACACACTGAAACTGGTCATGCAGATCAAGCAGATGGACGTTTCCCACCTGCAGACCCCCAAACCGAAAATTTCCGAAGCAGGGACCCTCTCCCAGCCGGAAGGCACTTCCTGAGTTTCCTGGCCGAAGGGACCTGATCTGTATTGAGTCTCTTCAGGAAGCTATCGTTTTTCATGAACGGCTCCTTCAGCCGGAAGGCACTGCTCGCTCATGCCTTGCCTTGCTTTGCTATAGGCAGACGGGTTCCCTACGACCTTGATATGCTTATATCCATTGTCGACGAGGTATGGCAGGCCTTGCAGCAGCTTTACGACCAGGGTATCAAGGTGATGGACGCCGTCGCGAACGCCTGAATTGGCGCGCAATCCCACTGAAACGTCTTCAGCGTTCGGGAGGTCTCCCTGTTTTTTTTATTGTACAAAAAAACGTACAATGATAAGTATGGTAAATTGTACAGAATAAAGCCTAAGGGAAAGACAGGAACAGTGCATGGACAGGATTGATCTGGAGAATGACATCAGGCCGCTTTCAGAGTTCAGGGCCAACACGGCTTCACTGGTCACGCAGGTCAGGAAGACCGGGCGTCCGCTGGTGCTTACCCAGCACGGCAAAAGCGCTGTCGTTCTTCTCGACGTGCGTCTTTACCAGACCATGGTTTCAGCTTTTGACCGCTCATCAGTTCATCCTGAGTCCGGAGCGACGCCTGTCAAGAAGGGCAGGAACACATAAGCCCGGAAAAAGGCATGGTGTATCGCTTAATGATCTTGCGGCAACGCTTTTTCTCAAGGTTTTTCAGGTTCTCTTTGCAATATTCAAGACACACTTAACAAGTATCAACTATGTCAGACAACATCCTGGAATCCGTTGCCCGGGGGAAAATGGGCTTTGGCGGCAGGGAGTATCGTCCGCATGGTCGTTTTCGGAGCATGAAGCTGTTTTTCTGCGCCGTTCTGACGGCCGGCACTCTTTCGCTGGCTCCTGATCGCGCAGACGCGACCAGGAAGGCCGCACAGGGTGACAGTGCGGTTTCCTCATATATTCTCAAGGAGACCGGGAGTTCGAATGTCCTGATGTCGAGGGATGTCGATAAACCGGTTTCTCCGGCGAGTCTCACCAAGATCATGACCTGCATCATGGCGATCGAGAGCGGTCGACTCGACGAGGTGGTGACGATACCTAAAGAGGCGACGATGGTCGAACCGACCAAGGCGGGATTCACGACCGGCGAGAAGATCAGGCTGCGTGACCTGGTCAAGGCCGCCATGGTCAACTCGAGCAACGATGCAGCATTTTCCATCGCCATACATATGGGCGGAAGCGTCGATGCGTTCGTGGCGTCGATGAATGCGCGAGCAAGGGCTCTCGGGATGAACAATACGGCGTTTACCAATCCGGCAGGATATGACAAGGGAATCTATGCCGGCAACAGGACGACGGCCAGAGATCTGATGATTCTTACGGAACACGCGGTCAGGAACCCCGAGTTCAACGCTATCGCCAGGCTCGACAGGGCGGTTTTCTCCGAGTTGTCGACAGGCAAGACCTACAGCCTGAAAACACACAACAAGCTTCTGGCGATCTATCCTTATACAGTCGGAATCAAGACCGGCTATACTGCGCGCGCCGGTTGCTGCCTGATCGCAAGGGCGATCAAGGACCGTAAGGATCTGCTCATGGTGATGCTCGACGCACACTCCGATCGCTGGTCCAAAGCGGCAGACATGTTCGATCGCGGCTTCGATTCGAACAGCCAGCAACAGCTTCAGGCCATCCAGCCTCCTCGTCAGGATTCAGGTTACGTCAAGGCTTCGCCGGTCACCCAGCCCTCCGTCAACCAGGCGCTCGCAGAACGGGAAAGAGCGCTTGCGGCCATCAGGCTCAAACTCGCTCGACAGGGTGATGCAGGACCGGTGTCCGGAGTG
>DATMYL010000028.1:0-36206 GCA_035560975.1 Chlorobaculum sp.
GTGATGAGTTGGCCCGGATGGCAAACAAGATGAGCGAGAACCTGTATCGATTATCAGTGACTGGGAGAAATGTAGCACGTTGAAGATTTCAAGAGCGACTAATTGCCTGTTTTTGAAGCTTCAAAGATTAGATGATTATGAACAAAGAACGGGCTTATCATAGTGAGGAGCTCGAACAACTCTTCATGCTGTTCGAGGTAACGAAAGAGGGGCTGAGCAATGCCGAAGTCCAGCGACGTCTTGGAACGTACGGGCCGAACCGTTTGACTCCTCCGAAAAAGGCGTCATCTTTACTTCGCTTTCTTCGCCAGTTCGACAATATTCTGATTTACGTGTTGATCGTTGCGGGTATCGTGACCCTTCTGCTTGCCCACTGGATTGATGCCGGGGTGATTTTCGGTGTGGTTGTCATCAATGCGATCATCGGTTTCATTCAGGAAGGGAAGGCTGAAAAGGCACTCGATGCCATCCGGAACCTGCTGTCTCCGCAGGCCCTGGTGCGTCGGGATGATACTCGGTTATTGGTTACGTCGGAGGACCTGGTGCCGGGGGATATCGTGATCCTGCAGTCCGGAGACAAGGTTCCGGCCGATATGCGCCTGCTGAATGTCAGGAACCTGAAAATCGATGAATCCATCTTGACCGGTGAGTCGCTGCCTGTCGAGAAGGGGACGGAACCGGTTTCAGCAGAGGCAGCGCTCGGAGATCGAATTTCCATGGCCTTCTCAGGAACTCTGGTCACGTATGGACGCGGTGAGGGGATTGTCGTCGGTACCAGCGACAACACGGAGATTGGTCGGATCAGTACCATGCTCGGTAGGGTCGAGACGCTTGAAACTCCGCTGCTGCACAGGCTCGAAGAGTTCGGAAGGACGCTCACGATCGCCATCGTGTCGGCATCGGTGCTCCTGTTTGCCTTCGGGGTTTTTTTTCGGGGCTATTCGAGCGCCGAAATGTTCAATGTTGCTGTCGGTCTCGCCGTGTCGGCCATTCCCGAGGGATTGCCGGCAATCATGACCATTGCATTGGCAATCGGCGTGCAGGCTATGGCCCGCAGGAACTCGATCGTCAGAAAGCTACCGGCGGTTGAAACTCTTGGATCGGTCACTGTGATCTGCTCGGACAAGACCGGGACGCTTACCCGGAACGAGATGACCGTTCGTTCCGTCGCCTTGCCCGATGCAATTTACACTGTTACCGGGAGCGGCTATGTGCCGGAAGGTGAGTTCATGCTTGGTGCCGAGAAGATCGATATCCGGAATGCAAACCCCCTGGCGGCCATCGCTCATGCCTCGCTGCTTTGCAACGATGCGAACGTCCAGGTGAGGGACGGGCAGTGGCACTTGGCTGGGGACCCGACCGAGGGTGCGCTATTCTTGCTTGGACTTAAAGCGGGATTCGATCCTGTGATCGAGCAGCGGAACTGGCCGAGGATAGATGCGATCCCGTTCGAATCAGAACATCGCTTTATGGCGACGCTACACCATGATCATGCCGGTAATGGCCGTATCTACCTCAAGGGGGCTCCCGAGGTGATTTTCGGAAAATGTGCTTTCCAGCAGAGGGGGAAGAATACCGAGCCTCTCGATATGGCATTTTGGAATGAGGCCATGCGATCGATCGCTTCCGATGGGCAGCGACTGCTTGCAGTCGCGTACAGGGAGATCAGCATCGAGAAGGTGAGTCTTGAGTTCGATGATGTTGCTACGGGTATGGTGCTGCTTGGCGTGACCGGAATGATCGATCCTCCGAGGGAAGAGGTGATCGCGGCGATACAAAGCTGCCAGCGTGCCGGTATCCGGGTGAAAATGATTACCGGCGACCATATCGATACGGCTCGGGTTATAGGGCGGATGATCGGCATTGGTGATGGTAATCATGCTGTGACCGGGGCCGATATCGAGAAGATGGATGACGAAGAGCTCCGGGAGGTTGCCGAGAAGAACGACGTTTTCGCCCGGAGCAGCCCGGAGCACAAGCTTCGATTGGTCATGGCACTTCAGTCCAGGGGTCATGTTGTGGCCATGACCGGTGACGGGGTCAATGACGCTCCGGCGCTCAAAAGGGCGGATGTCGGTATCGCAATGGGGATGAAGGGGACGGAGGTTTCGAAAGAGGCGGCCGAAATGGTGTTGGCGGACGACAACTTTGCGACGATCGCCAGCGCGGTAGAGCAGGGGCGAACAGTTTACGATAACCTGAAGAAGTCGATCCTGTTTATCCTGCCCACGAATGGAGGTGAGGCACTCAGCATCATAGTTGCGCTTCTGCTGGGTTACACCATGCCGGTAACTGCGGTGCAGATTCTCTGGGTCAACATGGTGACGGCGGTCACGCTCGCACTGTCGCTAGCTTTCGAGAAGACCGAACTGAACGTTATGGAACGAAGTCCGAGGAAGAGCGACGAGCCGATTCTTTCCGGCTTTATTCTCTGGAGGATCTTCTATGTTTCATTCATACTCATGGTCGGGACCATCGGACTCTTTTACTGGTACGAGCAGGCAGGTTATTCGCACGGGTATGCCAGGACCGTTGCGGTCAACACACTGGTCATGTTCGAGGTTTTCTACCTTTTCAGTTCCCGGTACTTTTATGCTTCCGTTTTTTCGAAAGAGGGGTTGACCGCGAATCCTGCTGTGCTCTATTCGACGGGTATCCTGATCATTCTGCAATTGCTGTTCGTCTATCTGCCTGTCATGCAGACCCTCTTCGGGACCGTGTCCCTGCAGCTGTCTGACTGGATGCTCATCCTCGCCGTCAGTTTCTCCGTGCTCTTGCTTGTCGAGTTTGAAAAGTTCCTGATCAGAAGATTCTCCGGAACCAGACCGAAGGTGTGACAATGAATAGCCATCGATGCAGGAAAACCACCCTTCAGCCCTTCTTTTGCTTGGTATGCTGGATGAGAAGAGCGGTAACGGATGGCGTCACCGGGAAGCCGCTTCAGCTAACCTTAATCAGTTTAAAGAGATGAACGCACTCCGATCCCTTCTCGTGGCAACTGATTTTTCCACCGATTCGCGTTACGCCATGAATCGAGCCGGCTTGATTTGCAGTTCTAACGAAATCAGCATGGGTGTCGCTCTGCATGTGGCTGAAACATCATGGCTTGAATCGCTGAAACGGAGTGTCAACCGGTCGGATGACATCGAACAACAGGCGCTGCACAATGTAATGCATAATCTCGATGAGGCCGTCGAGTCAAGCTGGCGTCATACGGGGATCCGACTTGAATCAAGGCTCGTCAGCGGCAAAGTGGTCGATACGATTCTCGAAGCTTCGACGGATGCGGATATCATTGTGCTTGGCGCCCGAAGCCACCATACGTTTCAGGATATGACCGTCGGCTCGACACCTTCTCGCGTCATACGACGATCAGTAAAACCTGTGCTGGTGGTCAGGAGCGAAGCGGAACATGCTTACAGGACAGTGCTGGTCGCAGTCGATTTTTCAGAGCATTCCATGGCGTCGCTTCAGTGGGCAGCCGCCATCGAACCTAAAGCCTCACTCTACCTCTTGCATGTCTATCATGCGATGTTCGAGCACAAGATGAAATATGCAGGGATTACGGAGGATGCGATCGAAGAATATCGGCGCCAGGCTCGAGCTGAAGCCGAAGTTGAAATGGACCAGTTCCTGTCGTCAGCTTCTGGAATCCGGGAAAATCGCCTGCACCAGATGATCAGGCATGGTTCGCATATCGCGTCAATACTGGTCAGGGAGATCCGCAAGACCGGAGCCGATCTGATTGTCGTTGGCAAGCATGGCAAGACACTCATGGAACACCTGCTGCTGGGAAGTGTGACGCTCAATCTTCTCGATCACGCCCCGTGCGATCTGCTGGTAACTCAATAGTGTTCGATAGCAGTACTGCATGGCCTTTCATCAGGATATGAGCAATTTCATTTTTGGGTTTATACGTATCTTTTCTTTTTCTGAGCCAGAGCGGTTATCTGCAGAACTGAATCTCTCTAAACAGGGTTTGCCTGGTTGACATGATACAGCGGATATCAATGTTGCTGTAACCAAGTACTGTACGACGTGGAACATTTTGCATCGATTCTTCTGCTTCTGGCTGTTGCGATTGGCGTTGTGCTGGTTTTTCAACGTCTGCATGTTCCAACGAGCCTGGGATATCTGCTTGTTGGGGTGCTGTTGGGGCCTAACACTGCGGGACCGACCGTGTTCGTTCCCGAGTTCGATTTGTTCGCCGGATTTGGCGTGGTGTTTCTGCTGTTCACCGTAGGGCTCAATTTTTCCCTGCCGCAGATTTATGCGTTGCGACACCAGTTTCTGGGCATCGGAACAGGGCAGGTGGTCTTTTCGACCCTGCTGCTTGCAGTTGTTCTCTGGCTTGCTGGCCTTCCTCTTGCTGCTGCGTTTGTTTTTGGTGCTGCATTTGCACAGTCTTCCACGACCATTCTTTCCAGCATTCTGGTCGAACAGGGAGAGGATAACAGTCAGCACGGCAGGTTGGGCATTGCGATATCCGTTTTTCAAGACGTCACGGCCGTGCCCTTCCTCGTGATCATACCAGTGCTCGGGAGTGCGGTTGCCGCAGATCTGCTGCCTGGCTTGCTTGGCTGGGCATTCGCCAAGGCGGTACTGGCTTTTCTGTTGTTGTTCATCATCGGACGATGGCTCCTGAGGCCGGTGTTTCAACTCGTCTCCGAACGCCGTTCAACTGAGATTTTTACGCTGGCGGTATTGCTGGTTGCCCTCCTGTCGGCCTGGGCAACGAACAGGCTTGGTCTATCGCTCGCATTCGGCGGATTTCTTTCTGGAATGATGCTTGGTGAAACGGAATTCCGCCATCAGGTTGAATCGAGTATCCGGCCTTTCCGTGACGTTCTACTCGGCATGTTCTTCGTCGGTATCGGCATGCGCTTCGATCCGTCCGCTATACCGCCGATCTGGCACTGGGCACTCCTTGGGGCTCTTCTTATCCTGGTGAGCAAGACGCTGATCGTGGCGGCCATGGTGCAAAGGGTCCATGTGGACAGCCGGGTCGCATGGCGAACCGGTCTGTTGGTCAGCGTTGGCGGTGAATTCGGTCTTGCCCTGATCGCCATCGCACTGGATTCCAATGTTCTCGACAAGCAACTCGGTCAGATTGCTATCACATCGGTGCTTCTTTCGATGATTGCCGGGTCTGTTCTGATACGATTCAATGGCGTCATAGCGGACCTGCTGACCCCCTCTTCGCAGGATGATACGGTATCCGGACAGGAGTTGCAGCCCAATCAGCCTCAACAGGTGCTGATCGGGGGATATGGCCGGGTAGGTCACACGATCGCCGTCATGCTGCAGGCGACCGGTGTTCCGGTACTTGTATTCGATATGGATCCGAAACGAGTCGCACAGGGACGAGCGGATAATCTGCCGGTTTCCTTCGGGGATATTTCAGATCCCGGTCTTCTGGCCTCCATTCATGTGGAGCGGGCCTCACTGGTGGTCATTACCGTCAATAACTCCACGATGGCCCTGAACACGATAGCCTATCTGAATAGATTATGTCCGCAGGTTCCGATTATTGCACGTGCCCGCGATCTTGCGTCCAGCGCCAGACTTCTCGAAGCCGGCGCTGTCAATGCCTATCCGGAAACGATCGAAGCAAGTCTGCGCCTCGCAGCGACCGCCATGCGTATTCTCAATATCGCCACCGAGGATATCGACCAGGTTATCCAGAATATCCGGGATAGGGGATACAAACCTGTTGGGGAAGACTAGGGGACGTTCATGACTGAGTGTACAAAAATGATAAAGTTGTCTATTATCTTAGGGCTTCAAGATCAATAGTTATAGTCAAAAAAATCAGTAATGCTATGCCTCGGGGATTGAGACCAGATTCCCCAGGAACGCTGCGTCATGTAATGGTACTAGCGATTGAGAGAAATCCAATTTTTTTTGACGATGATAATATTCTGGAGGTGTGAGACTTATTGCATTGCTGAATTTATGAGTAATGCGAGCGAATGATTTGCCGTGTTAACCCTCGAAGACACCATACCATGGAGACTATTGGCACTATTCGTACTCCGTACAAGACTAAACAGGATTGCCCGATTCAGCCGCTTTACACGTCCGATTCTTCGGGACGTGTAGAAGTGTTGGAACAGTACGCCGATGGATTGAAGGACATCGAAACCTTTTCCCACATCTATTTGCTGTATCAGTTTGACCGAGCAGATGCGATCAGCTTGGTTCGCCCCACCTTTTTGGACGATACCCCTCACGGCATCTATGCTTCGAGGCATCCGTGCAGACCAAACGGAATCGGGATGTCAATTGTCAAGCTCATTCGTAGAGATGGAAATGTTCTCATCGTGGAAGGAGCCGACATGCTGGATGAAACGCCACTTATTGACATCAAACCATATATTCCGAAATATGACTCCATCCCCGCAGCAAGCGAAGGATGGACAGTCAACAAGCAGTGGCATCAAAAACCAACAGGCCGAGAATGACACAGTGCCCAATGGACAGGGTGAGGTAAGTGACTAAGGTAAGTAGACGGGTTGTTATGGATTTGAGGGCACGTCCATCCATATGAAATCCATTGAATTTCTATCGTCAATTAGACTGTGCTCTTTTGTGACACCTCGGAGAGCTCATTATGCCGTTGCATTGTCTCCAAGTAACAACACCGTTTTGTTCCTGAAAGAGTCCTTCAAATTATGGCTTTTCAGAATAAGAAAGGATATAGTCCAGGCCGGCGTAGACACTTTCTGCTGAGCGATTCAATGATAATTGTGCAAGGAATTTTGGAAGCGGATGCAGCTTGTTGACAAATGTCTGGTTTTTTGACAGGTACTCATGGAGAGGCTTGTAGACATCGTCACGTATCGATTTGATGTCAATATTGATGAATCCGGCTTTGGAGAGTTTATTGTTGTAGGATGGGATTAAATAGTAGTTTTCCTGCGGGATATTGAATTTGCCTGCGACAAGGTTCCATGAAATCCATTGCTCTATTCGCCTGAATAGGTTATCGGAGTTTTCTGTCGGTAAAATGTCCGCAGTAACAAGCCTTCCACCTGGACGCAAAACGCGGAACGCTTCCTTGAAAAAATCCTCACGGGTTCTATAGTGGAAAGCACTTTCCACGGAAACAACCAGATCAATGGATTCATTTTCAATCGGCATCTCTGTTGCCGAACCTTCTCTTAAATCTATTGATTTCCCGAGTCCCGCATCGGCAATATTCTTCTGGGCTCGCTCGACCTGAGAAGTCGTAATATTCAGCCCGATGATTTTATCGGGTTTCATGTTCCTTGCCCAGAGGATGTCCTGATCGCCAAAACCATACCCACAATCCAATACGGTATCACCTGGACCCATGCCGCCTCTTTTCGCTACCAGAAGCGCAAGCTCTTCACTGGCTTCGTCAATGGTTTCCACATCACGCCAATAGCCAAGATTCAGATATAACGCATTCTCAGTAAGCGAAGAGGTGCCAATCAAATCATAGACTTCCGTCGTCTTCAGCCCATGGAATGGATTGAAAAGCCAATTCAGGTATCCGAAAAAACGATCTATTGTATTGTCTGACATGGTGATAATTTGTTTTCCGCTGAAGACGCCCGAATCATGTTCACCGTCCGTCGATGAGCATCTTAACCTATGAATGAGCTTGGATGATCGGGAGTGGTGAAAACTGGAGAGACAACCAGTAACTAATCTACACGTGCATTGAGTAATTCGTTCAGCACTGTTGCTACGCATATCTTTTGACGGCAAAAGCACTGTAAAGCGGCAGGAACGTAATTTTATGCTTAGGACGATCTGCATACGGGCGGTCGAAAAACACCAGAGTTTTGCCTCATTGAAATACTGAAATGACCGGCAGTAGCTTGATACCTATGCTTGCTGGTTGTTCAGAGTTTTGCCAAAGCTTCGCGCAGGGTTTCAAAACCTATTATTTCCTGTTCGAGGCGGATGTTTTTCCCCCAATGGCCCTGCCTCAGCTGGTCATACAGTAGGCGTTCTTCGTCCGTCAACCTTGAGAGGGTGGCGGTTATAGGGGATGGTTCGGTCTGCCAGGAGGATCGGTAGGCCAGGAGGGTGTCGCTGTCCATGAGGAGTGAGGCGGTGTGGGGGAACGACTCCCTGAGCTGGTTGAGGATTGCCAGGCCGTGAGTATCGATATCTCCCCAGTAGAAGAGTTTTTTGCTGTGCAACCAGTCGATGCCAGCGAAGTTGCGGAAGCCGTAGCCTGCGCCGAAGATGACCATGGCGCCGGGCACGGGAGGAAAGGCGAGGAAGTTGATTTCGTTTTCGGTTATGAAGACCTTTTCGCCGGGGAAGTCGAGCTCTGCGAAGGCATCCTGCGTGAGGGTGATCTCATGATCGGTGCCGGTCGGAAGGATGGGGAGTGTGGGGTCGAGTATCCGGAATCGCACCCGGAGGGGTTTGTCGCGGAATCCATAGCGCAGGCAGAACCCGGCGGTGCCGGTAGCGAGGGTGTCGATCGATTCGGGCGGGAGGGCCAGGTCGAAGAGTTCCGAGAGAACCCCACGGTGGCATTCGATGAATTTTGTGTGTACGCCGGGCAGGTCGATCTGACGGGGGTATATGCCGGGGCGGGGATGCTGGCGCAGCCAGGCGACAAGATGCAGGATACGTGGCCATGCTTCGGCGAGTTCGAGGGCGCGCAGGGGGCGTCTGGAAAGCCAGGGGAGGAGGCCGGGCTCCTTCTCGCGGGTCAGCGCTATCATATCGGCGAATTCCGACGCGGCGCGGCGTTTGCCGATGAGGCTGAGGGCGTCGTCAGGCGAGTCGATCCAGATTTCCGAGGGGATGTCGTTGTTGCCGAGGATGCGGTGGTTGATCGTGCGCCAGACGATGCGGTATGGACCGGCGGCTGCGGCGAGCTGGGTGATCCAGTCGCGCACTTCGGTGAAGCGGTCGCTGAGCTGCCGTGAGTCGGGACCTTTGAGCGTGAGGCGTAAGGGGAAGAGGCTTTCGCCCTCCACCATGGGGGCGAGCAGCGTGCCCCGGTTCCAGAGCTTCTGCACCTGGGCCTTCAGGTCGGCGGGGGTCGTCCAGTTCATTGGGACATCTTCTGTTTTTCGGATCGGTACTCTTCGATGCTGAGGTTGCGAAGCACGGAGGCACGGCCGTCCTGGTTGTGCACGAATCCGACGCTTGAGACGAAGGGTTCGATGATGTGGATCTTCTGCAACGGGGTTACGATGAGCAGTTGCAGGTTGAGTTGGGCGAAGAGTTGCAGGCCGTAGTGGGCCGATTCGTCGGAACCGCGCCCGAAGGCTTCGTCGATGACCACGAAGCGGAAGGAGCGCGATTGCACCTCATCCAATTTGAGGCCGAACTGGTAGGCGAGGCTGGCGGCGAGCACCGTGTAGGCGAGCTTCTCCTTCTGTCCGCCCGATTTGCCGCCCGAGTCGGCGTAGTGTTCGTGCTCGGAGTTGTCCTCGTGCCATCGTTCGCTGGCCGCGAAGACGAACCAGTTGCGCACGTCGGTCACCTTGGACGTCCAGCGGCGGTCAAGGTCGGCGAACTCATCGCGTCCGCGGAATCGGTCGATGATCCTGCGCACCTGGAGGAACTTGGCCTCGGAGTACTGGGCGTTGTCCGAACCGGTGAGGGCCCCTTCGGTGCAGTTCCGGAGCTCGGACTGGAACTCGCGGATGTCGGCATCGAGGTTCATCTGCGCTTCGAGGCTGATATAGCGGCCGGGGTTGTAGTCGATCTGCGTGAGCGAATCGTTGATTCGGGCGATGCGCTCCTTGATGGTTTCGCGCTCACGGGCGAGCTGTGACTGGAAGTTGGCCACCTCGCGGATGGTGTTTTCGTTGAGCAGCTCCTTGAAGCGATCCTCAAAGCGGGGCAGGTCGTCCGCACGGAGCTGGTCGAGCATTGAGCGGTACTCGTCGGCGGAGGCGATGTTGACATCGACTTCGCGGGTTTCGAGCTTCCACTTCTCGTTGTATTCGGTCATCGCGCGAATGATCTTGTCGTTCAGGCGCGAGAGCTTCCGGTCTTCGGAGTCGATCTTCGCCTGCAACCAGTCGCGCATCTCGCGCTCGCGGTTGTCGCAAGATTCTACGGTGAGCGTGCGGCTCTCCTGCATCTCCGCATGAAGATCTTCGAGCAGGGCAAAGCGGGCGGTGGTCTCCGGGGCAGCTTCGTTCACGTATTGCCGGGCTTGCTCCTCCAGCTCCCTTGCGCTGCTGATCTTCTGCCCGGTTTTGGAGCGCTTGTCCTTGCGTTCGTCGAGGAGGCGTTCGGTTTCATGGAGTCCTTTCTCCACCTCTTCAAGCTGCGCAGTGAGGGTGCGGAGCAGGTCGGAGGTGCTTTCAAGTTCGCGTTTCTCGGCTTCGAGGCGGGCGATGGTGACGGCTATCGGCTGCCAGTCGAGGTCGTGGAAATCGGGATACTCGTTGAGGCGAGAGAGGATATTGAGCCGCTCCTTCAGGTTATCCTGCTCCTGTTTCAGGACCTTCATCCGGCTCTTCAGTTCGCCGAGGTATTCACTCTTGAGGCGGGTATTCTCTTCGAGCACGGCGATCTTGGCGGCGTTGCTCCAGCCAAGCACATAGCGGCTGCGGTCGTCGATGCGGTGACGGTCGTCCTTCTCGTGTCGCTCGCCGGGCATCTTGATCTGTCCGGCTAGGGTGATGGCCTTTTTCTCCCGGCGGAACTCCTCCTGACTGGTGCAGCAGACCAGGTCGAAGCGGTGGGCGATTTCCCGTTCAAGCCAGTCGAAATGGGGAGAGTCGGCCCTGATCATGAGTTTGTGCGGCATGGCGGCGGGATTGTCCGGCAGGGATTCGCGGCGGGCCGGTGGGCGCACCCTGAAGTAGACGAGACGTCCCTTGAGGTTGGTGCGGTCGACCCATTCGGCCACCTGCGCGTAGTGACGGTCGGGCACAAGCAGGGAGAGGGCAAAGTTGCGCAGCAGGCGTTCGACGGCCCCTTCCCAGCTCTTTTCACCCTCGCGCACCTGGAGCAGTTCGCCGGCAAAGGGCACCTCATTCTCATCAAGGTTCAGCGCCCGGCAGAGCGAACGGCGCTGGGCGACCTGTTTTTCGTCGATGTTGTTCTTTCGGGCCTTCAGGCTTTCAATTTCGACCATGAGCTCCCGGTACTCCTGCTGCTCACGGGCGACCGAGACGCCCGTTTCATTGAGATCGTTCTGGACGCTCGCCTCCTGCTCACCGGCTGTTTCACGCATGGTTTCGTGTCCGGCGCGCTGGCTAAGGAACTCATCGGCGGTAGCAGCAGGTGTCTCGCCGAGCTGGCGCACAAGATCGCTATAGCGAGCGGATTTCTGCTTGCGGCGTTCGAGATCCTGCTGTTTCATCCGGATTTCGGAGGAGATGCTTTCGATCCGGTCGCCGCCGTTCTCGGCGATGGTGCGGCGCAGGTCGCGCTCCCGTTCCTGCGCTTCGCGGCGCTCCTGTTCGAGCTGTTCGACGGCGCTCTCATGGCGGGCAAGCTCCTCTTCGAGAGAGGCGAGGCGGTGGTGGAGCAGGCCGAGCTTGAGCGAGGCGAACCAGGGGCGCAAGGCGTCGCGGCAGTCGCGCAGCTCTTCAGTGGAGGCGGACAGCTCCCGGTGGCGGTTGCAATCCTCCACGAGGGGTTCGAGCATTTCGATCTGTCGCTTGGCCTTGAGCACCGCTTCGTGCGCCCGGTTGAGGTCTTCGAAGTGGTGGATGAGAGCGGCGATGCGCGGCTCGACCTCGAAAGGTTCGAGCATGTGGCTGCGCACGAAGTCGGTGAGGTTGCCCACCGATTTGAGCGAGACGGTCTGGTGGAACAGTTCGAGCGCCTGCTCGTTTTCGATGCCGAAGCGGCGGCGGAACCAGGCTCCGTAAGGCGGGAAGCTGTCGAACACTTCGACGCCGTCCGAGCGCAGGCGCTTGCGCAGGGCGGTTATCTCCGTGCCGAATTCGGAAAAGTCGCCGGCAATGGAGAGGTCGTGTTCGGCGGCCGCATAAAGGCGGGCAGGCTGTCCGGCGGGATCCTTCAACCAGAAGACCTGGGCGAGGGTCACGGTCTTGCCGTACCCTTCGTTGTGGAAGACGCCGAGCACCACCGAGTATGCGTTGCTGTCTCGCAGGGCGACCGGCTTGGCGCCGCCGAGGGACTCCTGGCGTTCCGATTTGTAGAAGCCGAGCACGTAGGAGCGGAGCGAGCGTTCGCGGGTGTCGGCCCCGGCGGCCTTGTTGTAGGCGATACGCTGGCTCGGCACGAGCAGCGTGGTGACGGCATCGACCAGTGTCGATTTGCCTGAGCCGATGTCGCCCGTGAGCAGGGCGTTCCTGCCGTCGAGACGGAGCGTCCAGACGCGGCCGTCGAAGGTGCCCCAGTTAAACACTTCGAGTCGCTGCAGGCGGAACCCGGCGAGGCGGTCGTCCGCGATGAATCCGAATTCAAGGGCTTCAGCCATTGTTCTCCTCCGTTGGTTGTCCGGTGAGCAGTTGGTACTCGTCGAGGCGGCGGTCGAAGTCGGCAAGCCACTGGGCATCGACGAAAGCCTTGATGATCCGGCGAACCTCGATCATCTGCTTTTCTCCCCGCAGGCGGCGGATGAAGCCGAGATCGGCGATCTTGTTCAGCGTGGCATCGACCTGGTCGATCAGCTTCACATCGTTGCTGCCTGCAGGCAGGAAGATGCGTATCAGTTCGACCACCTCGTCGCGTGAGAGGATCAGTCGCGTATCGCCGCCGCCCGCATCGAACTCTGCGAGTTTCTTGCGGAGCAGGGCGAGCAGCAGGCTGACCGGGTAGGAGAGCTGACGTCTGGCCACCAGTCGTGGTACGGCCTCGCCTTTCTCTTCGTCGCTCGCGGGCATGGAGCGCAGGAAGGCGTAACCCTCAGCTTCGTCGAGCATCAGCTCAAGGCCGAGCACGGCCACGTAATCGCGCACGCCGGCTTGAAGGTTCAGGAGGGCGTTCCAGAGCGCAGGGCTTTCCTCCTGGTAGATCACCCCTTTCAGGAGGGCGACCATCACCGGAGAAAGCTCCTGTGGCACTGATGCCGGTCGTGGGGTCTGGGTGTCGGTTTGGTTCATCATTCGTTCCTTACAAAGATAATGCGTGGCAGTTTTGCCTGACGTTTCACGCCGTTGTCGCTCTCCCATTCGATCTGCTCTTTGCTCTCTTCATCCACCGCCGTGCGAGGCCAATCTCCAGCGATCTGGAGGTAGGTGACCAGCTCGGCAAGGCCGTGGCGCAGGGGGTTGCGGGAGATCAGCTCGCCAAGGCTGATCTGGCTCCGCTCCTGCAGCGCATTGCGGATATTGCGCGACAGTTCGGCACGATCGACGATCACCTGGGCGTAGAGCGCGGCAGTGTTGATTTCGGCGTCGCCTTCATCGAGAGCGATGCCCTCGATCACCGGTTTGAAGGGTGGGCGGTAGAGTGGACGTTCGAGCGGCAGTTCGATCGTGGCGGATGCATCGGCAAGTGGCATGAAGTTGCCTGCAGGCATTGTTTCGCGCAGTGCGAGAGCCCTTCCTTCGATGTCGTGCAGGATCTCCATGATGCGCCGGTTTTCGAGCCATGCTTTGTCGTCGAGGAACTTGCGCAACTGTTCGGACAGGCGGGCCACGGTGCGCTGGGTGTATTCCCCGGCTTCAAGCCAGTCGTAGTGCACCCGCTTCAGGCGGGGCTCGGGCCGCATCTCGACGATCGGCGGCAGGCTGAGCACCTCTTCGAGCAGGCCGGTCAGCTCCTCCTGGCGCGACTGCGACATCAGGAAGTCCCAGAAAGCCTGGAAGCTCCTGCCCTGGTCGGAATCGGCGATGGCGTCCCTTTGACCCATGATCTCCTCCAGCAGCATGCCCTTGCTTCCCTCCCAAAGGGCAATACGCTCGCGTACCCGCCGGTCGAGCGAGCGGAAGTTGTGCTCCACCTCCCGGAAGTCGGTCAAGAGCTCGCGCGCCAGTTGCAGGAACTGCTGGAACCGGTCCTTGAGCGCCGTGTCGTCGAGCAGGGAGATATCTCCGGCATGGATACGTGTTATCTCGGAATCGATCTCCTCGCGCCGCCGGTTCAGCTCTGCAATCCGTACTTCCGGATCGGCCTGGCTGCCGGTGCTCATCTGGCGCAGGAGCTCGAAGAGGGTCAGCAGGCGCGACTCGGTGCCGACGAAGGCGCGTTCGGAGAGGCTCTCCAGCCACGCCAGCGCCTTTTCGGTCGCCGGAGTCAGGTCGTAATGAGGCTCGTCCTCTCCCGCCGGGTAGAACTTGCGCAGCCAACCTTTGTCGTTTTCGGCCCAATCGTTCAGGTAGTTCTGCGCCGAACCAGGGAAGGTGTCGTCGCCGAGCTGACGGCGAAGGGCGAACAGCTCGTCCTCCAGCGCCTCGACAAGGTCCGACTGCGAGAGGGTGCGCACATTTGGCGCGATGAAGATCCGGTGCAGAAACGAGGCCACCAGAGGCGCATGCTGGGCGCGCAAAAGCCGCCATGCAGGATGGTTCTGACGGAGCAGGTCAAGGGTGGTGTAGTCAAGAGCCATCGGCACGTTCGGAAACAGTCAGGTAATACGGGTCTGTTGCGTTGGTCGGTTACGGTTTTTTTCCCTCAACAATAGATCACAAGGCCAAGGATCAAGGGCTCTCATTCCTGTTGTATCGGAAGTCCTGCAGTTGGAATCCGGTCGGCATCAAGATGACGCCGGGCCACTCCGACTGACTCGGGTTCACGAACTCGCTTGGTGAAGAGCTTCGTGTTACATGAAACCGGCTTGTCATAGGGTAATATAACCAATCGCAATAAGTCGGAACACATCGTTGTGCCGGGACATAGGGACATTCTGTAATGGCTGATGTCTGTAAGGGACTATGGGACCGAAATGATAGCGTAGAGGTTGTAAAAAGATATCTGATAACTTTTTACGTCTTGAGCAATTTGTGCAAATTTTGCACATACTGAATTCTCTTCTTGTTCGCCTGCTTTGAAGATGTTTTTAAGATTCTTGGTGACAACGCTTGGTTCTGTTTAAAAAAAAATCCAGACGGCTGCTGCTGGTTAAGCCAAATAGATTTATGCAGTAATTGTACTTCCAGCTTAGGATCAGAACAGTCGGATTGGTAAATGACAATTTAGCCTCTTTCAGATGCGCTGTCAGTCGATCTCTTTGCCGGTTTAATCATGCGTTGCCATCTTGGATTTGTAATATTTTAAATGAACACATTCCTGAGTGTGCATTTAAAATACGTGAGATTCTCACACATTGTAATGACCGCACTGATGTGTTAATCCAGCCCTTTAATAAAGAGAAATCAAAAGGGTCTGCGTTGGTAAGCTATTGTCATCATTGCTGTTATGTGAGTTATATTGCTTTTTTAAATGAATTGCTGTTTAATCATCTGCGGGGTGGATCGAGTGATCAGATTATTGTAAGGATAACGCCTTTCGCAGATAGTAATTTTACGAGGGATGCATATGGATGACGACTTTTTGAAGAATGTGAAAAACGACAGGTTTGCACAGCTGTTGGGTATTGAGATCCTTGATGTCCATCCGGGGTATGCGCTTGTTGAGATGAAAATTGAAGACAAGCACAAGAACGGTATCAATATCGTCCAGGGTGGTGCAATCTTTACGCTTGCCGATTATGCGTTTGCTGCGGCATGTAATGCTGATGGAAGCACTACAGTGGCGATCAATGCGTCGATCTCATTTTTCAAGGCACCTCAGGGAGCATTCTTAAGGGCAGAGGCGCGGGAAGAGCACAAGAACAGAAAGATTTGCGGATATAAAGTTGACATCAAAGATGAAGATGGAACGTTGATCGCTTCGTTTTCAGGCTTGGGATACAGGAAGAAGGCTGAATAAGATTGGCGACCAGGAATCGATGTTCAACTGGAGTTGGAAAGCGTGAATCGGGGTAATCTGGTAACGATTGCTTTACAGAGTGATTATGGTAAGCTTCGCCCTGCATTGGTTGTTCATTGTATCCGGAATTTATCAATCTCACGGTAGGCTAAATCCGGTAACATGATGTTGATGGGTATTATCCGGTTTGTCGCTCGTGACCAAAAATCGTAGGGCTCATGACTGAAATACATTCAAAAATCACTCCTGTTTCAGGAGTATCCATTCGTCCATCATTGAGAGTGGTTTTTCTCTTTTTCCTCACTCTGATGCTATGCTGGGGCACGGTGTCGCCGGCAGCTGAGCGCAAAGTCGGAGTCGTGCTGATCCACGGCAAGTGGGGTAGCCCTGACAGGAATATTGACAGACTCGCTTTATCGCTCAGAGGGAGAGGGTACGAAGTCCTAACGCCGGTAATGCCGTGGAGCAAGCAGCGCGGATATGATGCCGATTATCCTGCGGCTATTGCCCTGATCGACGAGAGCGTCAGGGAATTACGGAAAGCAGGTGCGACGGTTATCGTGGTTGCCGGGCACAGTATGGGTGCCAATGCGGCGATTGCAGCGGCGGCCTACAGTCATGAACCTATCGATGCGTTGATCGCAATTGCGCCAGGTCATACTCCTGATCAGCCCAAATATCACAACAAGGTTGCAGCAAGCCTCGAAGAGGCCAAAGCCATGATCACTGCCGGCAAAGGTGCGGAAAAGGGATCTTTTCTCGATCTGAATGCCGGTCGTGAATCGACGTTTCCAATGGCAGCAGCAGTATATGTCAGTTACAACGATCCGGACGGAATGGCGTCGATGCCGATTTCCGCGTCGAAGGTCAAACCAGGAATCCCTCTTTTATGGATAATCGCCGGACCGGAAGATGTGCTCTTCAAGCATGGGCAGGGATATGTCTTCGACCACTGGCCATCGAATCCGAAGAACAGGTTCTTGATCATGAACACATCGCATCTCAACGCACCGAATGACGCTGTGGGTGATGTGATTGAATGGATTCGAGGGTTGTGACAGAGGGATCGAGAGGTAAGCTTTTGTCGCCGATGATCCGAGTAAGAATGTGCTGTCCAGGCGAAAGCGAGGCAAAAATCAGTTCAGCGATGAACGGATACCCGGTAGCGGTGAATTCGTCAAAGAGGTTATCGATGAAGCAGAAGAATCGATAAAAATCGGTTGCCGTCTTTTTTTGCAACAGGAGCCGCGATAGGAGTTTTCGAGCAAAAGTGTCAGGAAAAAGGGATATACCTGATCGCGGTGAACAGTAGTGGGGGGGGGCGCGCATTTTGTGCGCTCAGTCATGAGCGTCCCTTACGTGCCCTCTCAGTCATGAGCGTCCCTTACGTGCCCTTCGTTTTTTTATCAAGAAAGGCATTGTGATATATGTATCAATCGGCGAAAGTAACGATAAGTGTTGCTTTTCACGATTGATTCATGTAAATAATAGCATGAACCTGATACAATACATAGATGGGTTACAAGCTAAAGGCTTTTACTGCTTCAGTGGAGTTGACGCTGTGGCTGCTCTTGAGTCAAGCCCTGTTGCTGTCAGAGCGGCCTTGCGTCGACAGCGCCAAAAAAGTGAACTCGCAATGCCTGTCAGGGGCTTTTACGTGATCGTCCCACCAGAATATCGCCAGATAGGATGTCTGCCGGCCAACCAATTTATTCCATCATTGATGGAGTATCTGAATGAGCCATATTATGTCGGCATTCTTTCTGCCGGCGAGTACTACGGTGCAGCACATCAGCGACCTCAGGCATTTCAGGTTATCGTAGAGCATTCCCGTCCCGGTATCCTCTGTGGCTCTGTCAGGGTCGATTTCATCAAGCGGAAAAATGCCACCCTTATGCCGACCCGTGATTTCAAAACTCCGCGAGGGTATTTGAAGGTGTCAACCCCTGAGGTGACCGCTTTTGATTTGATTGGCTATTCCCATCATGCAGGAGGGCTTGACAATGTTGTAACAGTTTTGACTGAATTGGCAGAATCCCTTGATTCTGAAAAATTGGTTGCTATAGCTGGGTTGTCACCGATTACCTGGGCGCAGCGTTTGGGGTACCTGCTTGAAATGATCAATGGCGAGGGAGTCGCAAAAAGACTGGCAGAGGTATTAGCTCAATATGTTGCAGAGCAAAAACCTGTTCTTGCATCGCTTTCCCCATCACAGCCACATCGTGGTGTCCGGCAAGTCTCCCGATGGCGGCTTCTGCCAAACGAAAAGGTTACTTCCGATCTATGATTCCTCTTGACTATATCACGGAATGGCGGGCTAACGCTCCGTGGCAGCAGATATCCCAAGTTGAGCAGGACCTGATCATCTGTCGTGCGCTGATTGAGCTTTACAGTCATCCTGTTGCCGCGGAAAATCTGGTATTTCGTGGTGGTACGGCGCTGTTCAAGCTCCATCTTCCTCCTGCGAGATATTCAGAGGATATCGATCTGGTGCAAAAAGAACCAGGTCCGATCGGTCCGGTCATGGATGCAGTCAAGGAAAAACTCAATCCATGGCTTGGGGAGCCCAAGAGGAAGCAGTCGGAAGGCAGTGTGACTCTAATATGGCGGCTTGAATCAGAGGAAGGGATGCCCATGAGATTGAAGGTAGAGATCAATTCCAGAGAGCACTTTACCGTATTGGGATATCAGCAGATACCCTTTTCTGTGACATCACGATGGTATACCGGGAGTGCGTCCATTACCAGCTATGGTCGAGATGAACTTCTTGGAACGAAACTGAGGGCACTCTATCAACGTAAGAAAGGCAGGGATCTGTTTGATTTGTGGCATGCAGCACAGACCATTGATCTCAACCCAGAAGCTGTCGTGTCATGTTTTCTGCATTACATGGAACATGAACAGCATAAGGTCAGCCGAGCGGAATTCGAGAAGAACCTGTTTGAGAAACTTGATGATCTCCGATTCATTGATGATATGAAGCCGCTTTTAACAGCTTCGATCTCATGGACTGCAAAGTCTGCTGGTCTCTATGTACTTGATGTTCTGGCGCCTTTGTTGCCGGGCGAGGCATGGCAAAATAAGCAGGAGAAATTGACGATTCTCAGGATGGATTGAGCTTTATGCTTATTAATAATTACTGAGTTTTGTTTATCGATTTTGATGAATAATTTGTTTCACCTTTGTTGCACGAGTGAAAATGCATGGCCTTTAAGTGACCGTAAATATATAAGTTATCGGTTTTGTCCGGGATTTGCACGGTAGAGGCCAGAAGTTCTAATCTTCTACCGCCCACATCCCACCCCGAAAGCCTGCACAACCAGCAGGCTTTTTTTCACCCATTCGTTCGATGCCATCGTCTTTATTCTATGATCGCACCGGGGGAATAAGCAGCCAACAAGCCCCATGCCAGTGCAGCGACCGCAATCGCGGGACCAAACGGCCATTCGGCTTGCTGGTTAAGGCCTTTGAAACGGCGCCACACCAGATTCCAGACTACGGTAACCACACTCGCCAACAATACCACATAAAGCACTCCGACAAGGCCCCACCAGGTGGCTAATGCGGCCAGGAGTTTGAGGTCACCGCCACCGATGCCACTATCGCCTTTGATGCGCTGGAACACCCAGGCAAGTCCACCCATCAGGCCCAGCACCACGGCAGCAGATGCTGCACTGACGAGCAGGCTGTGCGGGGTGAACCCAGAATAGCTGCCGGCCAGGCCCGCCAGCCCCAGCGGCAAGACAGCAAAGTCTGGCAACAGGGTGGTGTCCCAGTCAATGAGGGCAAGCAACAACAGGGTAGTGGCCAAACCGGCCCCCGGTAGCGCGGCCCAGAATGCCGGTTGGCTGGCGGTGTGTGCCGCATAGGCCCACAGGCAGGCGTTGACCAGCGGCACCCAAATGCGTCGGGCCAGCGGAATGGGCTGCTCCAGGCCGCCACCGGGCCCCTGCCATTCGTGCAGGGGGGCTTGGGCGAATTGCAACACCTTGCGCGGAATGATACGGGCCAGGGGCACAAGCCACAGGCCTACCGACGCGCCGGCCAACCACCATGGCCAGTGTGCCCACAGGACACGCAACATGTAGCTGAGGATCATGGCGAGGGCTTGTTTGAGAAGACTTGAATCACCTGAATGACCGCAGGTCCCAGCAGCACCATCATGAGGGTCGGGAAAATAAACAGGATGAGCGGCAGCAGCATTTTGACCGGGATTTTGGCGGCAAGCTCTTCGGCGCGTTGGCTGCGGCGTGTGCGCATCATTTCTGACTGCACGCGTAAAGATTCGGCCAGACTGGTGCCAAATTTGTCGGCCTGTACGAGCACGGAGACGAGAGCTTCCAGGTCTTCGAGGCGTGAGCGCAGTGCCAGGTTATGCAAGGCTTCAGTGCGGGTTGCGCCGGCGCGCATTTCGAGGGCCGAGAGGTAAAACTCCTGGGCCAGGTCGGGGTTGGTGTGGGCCATTTCGCGCGATATGCGGGTAATGGAGGTGTCGATGCCCATGCCCGACTCGGTACAGATGACCATGATGTCGATCATGTCGGGCAGGCTGTCGCGCATGCGTTCGATACGATTATTGGTGATGAAGCGCAGCAACATTTCGGGCAGGTAGTATCCTGCTGCGGCTGTGATCAGCACCAGGATCATGGTCCGAGCAAAAGGGATCTGGGGCTGGGTGAAATGCAGAAACAAAGCCAGCACCACCGGTAGCACCAGTGAGAGCAGGGTTTTAACCGCGAAGTAGTAGCGAGGTGCGTTCTTGTTGCGAATGCCTGCCTGCAAAAACTTGATCTGTACGCTGGAGCTTTGCCAACCTTCTTCCGGGAGCGAGAGTTTGGAGAGGATGTTGATGACGGCGGCTACTTTGTGGCTGTCGGTCGTCCTGGACAAGGAGGGGTCGGCAGGGGTCCAGCCTTGACGAACGATTTTGGTCAGGCGTTTTTTGAAGGCGTTGTCGACCACCAAACTGTGCAACGCGAACACAATCGAGGCGACTGCGGCCCCCGAGAGCACGATGGTCAGGATTTGCATGGTGACTTGCATGGCAGGTGTGGCTTGGTTAAACCTTGATCTGGGTGATGCGGTTGAGCAGAAAGAAGCCAACGGTTATGAGCCCGGCACCGATGAGTATGAGGGTCTGGCCCTGGGGTGTGGTCCAGAGCACCGAGACGTAACCGGGGTTTATGAGCGTCAGGATAACAGCGATAACAAATGGCATGCTGCCCAGTATCAAGGTTGATGCGCGTCCTTCAGATGAGAGCGTGCGAATTTTGCCGCGCAGTTTGAAGCGTTCGCGCATGGTTTTGGTCAACCCATCGAGTAGTTCTGTCAGGTTGCCGCCGGTTTCGTGCTGGATCATGAGCGAGATGACAAAGAAATTGAGGTCGTTGCTTTGAACGCGATCGGCGAGCTTGCTGATGGCGTCCTTGAATGGGATGCCGAAGCCGATTTCATCGAAGACAGTTTTGAATTCGTGGCCTATGGGGTCGGGGAACTCCTTGCCAACCATACCGATGGCCGAGGTGAGGCTGTGGCCGGCGCGCAGTGCGCGCGAGATGTAGTCGATCGCTTCCGGGAGTTTGCCTTCGAAGGCCAGATGGCGCTGGCTGGCCTCTCGAGATAACCACAGAAGCGGCGTGCCGGCGATGGCGATGGCCAGCACTGGCAGGAGCAAGGGGTTGGTCTGGCGCAGAAGACCCAAAACCACAACCACCGTAAACAAGGCGAGCATGAGGCCCATCAAACGCAAGGCAGTCAGTGGGCTGTGGGCGCGTCGGACAAGGTTTTCGAGTCGCTCAAATGTCCTGAAACGTGAACGTAACCAGGTTTCGAGCGCGCTGTCCCGTGCGTTGCTGAGGATTTGCCCAGCCGATTGAACTGTGTTTTGGATGGCTTGCAAGTGCTGCTTTTTGGCTTTGTTGCGGCGGTCGAAAAAGCGGACCCACACCACATAGAACAGCTGCATGATCAGCATGACTGCCACAAAAGCCAGGAAGGATATCAAAAAAATGGTCATCATGTGCACAGAGGTTAGTCGTTGGAACCTGGGTCGAACATGCCGTCGCTGAGGCGGATGCCGTATGTGCGGATTTTTTCAGACACTTTGGGACTCACGCCCGTGGCTCTGAACACTCCCTGCACGGATCCATCCGGGTTAATGCCGGTTCGCTTGTAGCAAAAGATTTCCTGGGTGGTAATCATGTCGCCTTCCATGCCGCTGATCTCCTGGATACTGGTGATCTTGCGGCTGCCGTCATTCAGTCGTGTGGCCTGGACGATAAAGTGAACCGTCGAGGCAATGTACTGGCGCAGGGTTTTGCTGGGTAGATTGAGGCCACCTATGCCCACCAGATTTTCGAGCCGGCCCAGCGCATCCCGCGGGCTGTTGGCGTGAATGGTGGTGAGTGAGCCGTCGTGCCCGGTGTTCATGGCTTGTAGCATGTCGATAACCTCGGCGCTACGGACCTCGCCCAGCACGATGCGGTCGGGCCGCATGCGCAAAGCGTTTTTCACAAGTGCGCGCATGGTGATTTCGCCTTTGCCTTCGATGTTGGTTGGGCGTGTTTCCAGTCGAATGACGTGATCCTGCTGAAGCTGCATTTCGGCAGTGTCTTCTATGGTGACGATGCGCTCGTCGGTGGGAATAAAGCCCGAGAGAATGTTCAGGAGCGTGGTTTTACCCGAACCGGTGCCCCCGGAAATAATGATGTTGCATTTGACTTTAACCAGCGCTGACAACAGCTCGGCCATCGCCGGTGTGAGTGCGTTTTTTTGAATGAGGTCGCGCATTTGCAGGGGCACAACCGAAAAGCGCCGAATGGTGAGGATCGGGCCGTCGAGAGCCAATGGCGGAATGATGGCGTTGACTCGTGACCCATCGGGTAGGCGGGCGTCTGCCATGGGGCTGGATTCATCGATACGCCGCCCCACACGAGAGACGATTTTGTCGATGATTTTCAGGAGGTGTGCGTCGTCGTTGAAGCGGATGTCGGTGAGCTGGATGCATCCGTTATTTTCGACATAGACGTTCTGGTAGCCGTTGACCATGATTTCAGAAATGGTGGCATCGGCCAGCAAAGGCTCCAGAGGGCCCAGGCCCATGATTTCGTTTTTGAGGTCGGCCACCAGTCTGGCGCGTTCCTGATCATTGAGGGGAATGGCGTCTTCTTCGATGAGCGCGACAAGCAAGGTTCCAAGCTGGTTGCGCAGCTGCTCGGGGGTCAGGCTTTCGATGGATTTGAGGTCGATTCGGGTGAGCAGTTTCTGGTGCAACTTCTTTTTGGTCGTGTAAAAGTCAACCCCAGGGGTCGCTTTGGCTTTTATCGCCGCTGCTGTCGCAGGCGAAGTCAGAGCCTCAACGACATGAGGTTGTGCCGGCGCCTCAGTGTTTGCAGGCGCCGATGCACGGGGAGCTGCAACCCGTTTGGTGGAGAGGCTCCAGCGAGCTATTTGATCTTTAAGCGTTGCCATAGCGAGCGTTTGCGAGGAATGCTGCCGGTGAGGTCCGCGGACCAGTCGACGATGGTTTTGGAAAGTTTGGATTTGGGTGCCGCCTGCAAGAGGGGCTGACCAATCAAGAGGGATTCTTGCACGGCTTCGGCGTCTGAGGGGAAGCGTTTGTTAATTGGCCTGCCGATGACCTTTTCGATTTCTGTACTGGAAATGGGGACACTTGTGTCAGCGCGGTTGAGGATGATTTCGATGCGCGACATGGGTTTTTCAAATTCTTGCCAGAGCTTGAGAAGCAGGCCTGCCCGGCGCAGCGATGGCAGCGATGGGGTGGATATGATACAGAGTTCGTCAAGGTTCTCGAGAACCCAGATTCCGACCTGGTCGAAAGATGAGCCGAAGTCAACCAGAATGTAGTCGTAACAGCTTGTGGCAATGTGAATGAGTTCGCTCACGCGCTCGGGTTCGATATGAACGATTTTTTCGAACGTGGTGGGCGAGGGGATGAGGTCGAGCGTGGGGCTGATGTGCTGCACCATGCTGTTGAGCAGCGACTGGTCGAGCCGGTCGGTTTGACTGGAAATGTCGGCCAGATCCTGAGGGTGGTTATTTCCGGTGAGGTACATGTCAAGGTCGCCAAAGGGTAAAGAGAGATCGACCGCCAGCACGCGGGTGTTGGGCTCCTGAGAGAGCGCAAAGGCTAAGTTGGCCGTTATGCAGGAGCCGCCATCCCCGCCTTTGGAAGAGACAAATCCGAAAACCCGACCCTGGCTGATGCTGGCGCCTTGGGTACGAAGGCGAGTGCGTTCGATAACTTGTCGAATAGTTTCGGGGGTGCTGTCGACAATGACTTCACGCACACCGGCACGCATAAGGGATAACAAAAGTTCGGGCTGTGCTTGCGGGTGCAGGGCCACGATGGCGGCCTGCGGTATTGCGAGGCAGAGTTTTTCCACCTCCTGGATGTAATGGGGCTCGGTGGGGTCAAAACCCACAAGAAATACGAAGTCGGGGTTTTGGGCTGTGAGTTGGCGCACCATGCCCCCCGGTTCGCCAACCAGTCGGATTATTTGGTGTTGACCCAGCTCAAGTTGTGTATCGGGAACTTCCCAGGGCTGGGGAGAGTAAGTAACAATCTTCATATGTATTTGACCAGTACGGGAGGAGTGTTGGCGCCGTATGCCGACCCGTTGACGGTGTCGAAGTTCGCGTTGTTGATGAAATAACCCGTAATATTTTATTATCGTTTGTTTTATTGAAATCCATCAAATGAGCTATAAAAAAATCACTCCTGAATCTGGTTATTCAACCAACTGTACATGATTTACTGGTAACGATGTTATTGGATAATTGGTCCTGTCAACTTTAAAACTGCTACCGTTTATCAAGACTTGCTTACCTATAACAGAACCATTTACCGTAATGCTACTGCCATTGATAATAATTCTGCCGTTGGGGGCGTACAAAACCCCATTCAGGGCAAAACTACTGCCATTAACCGTTATGTTTCCGTTTTTAGAATAAAAGCATACCTGACTGTTGAGTGAGGCCATACCACTGCCATTTACAGTGATATCGCCGTCTGCCATAACGGTTCCTGTAGCGGTAAATGAAGAGCCATTTATCGTGATAGTGCCTGGACTTCCTTGAACGTAAATCGGATTCGAAGTAATACTGCTTCCATTAATGGTTTTGGAACCGGTATACGTTTGATGAGCTTCCGCTGCCGCTACGGCTATGGAAGCGCTATAATCCGGCATGCTTATATAGCCTGCATTGGGGGATCTTGAACCTATATTAAGGCCGCTGCCATTCGTTGTAACTGTTCCATTAGCTTCTGCTGCACCAGTAATAGTAATCGAACTCCCATTGATTATTAGATTATCATTGGAATGAACGGAGCCTTTTATATTAAAACCACTGCCATTTATAATCAGATTTGCCGAAGTGCTACCGGAAAATATTGCATAGTCAAAAGGACCACCCGCACCGTTTAATATGGCAATGGCACTGGCTTGACTGTTGCTTTGGGCAATACCCAGAATGGGGGCGAAAAACAAATTCAAGGGCCCGTTGTTTTGAGTGCTGGAGATAGCAACCGTGGTCCGTATGGCAGGGCGATCTCCAGCAACGGGTACGCCGGGTGTGCTGGGGGGACGCAGGCCGAGCGAGGGGTTTTGGAGGTTCCAGTAACCAGTTTCAATGAGCGCATCCTGAATCTGCGCGGCATTGGCGAAGTTGCTTCGTGCCACATTCAGCGCAGTGGCAGTGGCCGCTGTCCAGTTGTTAGGTTTGTCCGACGCCACAGTAGATGGGTCGCTGAGTGAACAAGCGCCGCCAAGTGCAGCAGCGTCGGCCGCGTTTTGAAGTTCGACTTTGGTCAGGTTGAGGCGTGCCAGGTCAATCGCCAAAGCGGCAAAGCCCAGCAACACCGGCAGGCACAGGGCAAACCAGAGGGCGACACCGCCACGCTGACCGTGCAGCAGTTTGATGTTGTTGTGCGGCAGTGCCATGGTTATTCGAGCCTCATGCTGGATTGGGCCGAGATCGAAAGCGTCTGAAAAATGTAGAGTCCGGTGTAATTGACGGTGGTCGTGACGGTGAGTTGTTTGTCACTGATCGGATCAGCATTAAAGGTGATGGAGGGGGTCATGGCCGTGCCAAAGGAGATGAGGTTATTTTGACAGGCATTCGTAACAGCGGCGGTGGCGCTGTTTTTGGTGATGGCGTTGGTCCGGTTTGCAACGTATATGGCTCCAGCACGCGCGCCCTCCCGGGCGGCCATGGTGAGTACGGTTTTGTCGTACAGGGCTATAGAAAAAGAGATCACCCCAAAGAGGAGAAGCAGAAACATGGGCAGGATGAGCGCAAATTCGACCAACACACTGCCCTTTTGGAATTGAGCGTGCTCCTTTGCCGGGGCCTGACGCATGGCGATATCTGTGCGCATGGTGTTCATTTTGCTCGTGAGCCCTGAAGCTTTCCGTCGATGAAAAGCTCTTTTCGAGTAGGCGGGACAAACCTGTCGGTGGGGAGCTCTGGCGCGATGGCGCTGGCTTTGACCAGGGTTGGTCGAATAATAACCATGAGTTCGGTAGTTTCAGAATCCTTCTCGGTGCGTCTGAACAGTGCGCCGAGAATGGGAATTTCACCCAGCAGGGGCACAGCCTGTATGATTTCGGTGAGATTGTTGCGCAGAAGGCCGCCAATAACCAGGTTTTCACCCTCGTTCATCTGGACGGTGGTGGAAACAGTGCTGATTTTAAAGGCGGGCAAAGGGTTTGTGGTTCCAGCAGTGACAGGTTGTGTGACTGGCTCGGAGACCTCGGGTGCAACCTTGAGTGATATACGACCAGTATCCAGCACAGTGGGCGTAAATCGCAAACCCACACCATAGTCGCGTTCGACGTAGTCGATTGCTCCGTTGCTGGTGACGGTGGGCGTATAAATTTTGCCGCCGACCAGGAAGTACCCGTCCTGACCACTCATGGTGACTATGGTGGGTTCGGCCAGGATTTTAATCCAGGTTGGTTTGCGCTCGGCTTCAACCTGGAGCAGGTTGCGGTTGCCATTCAGAAAGAGGTTGAGCGTGGCGTTGCTGACAAACCCTGTCATGAGGTTGCCCTGGATATTGCCCACGCCTTGCGTCCAGTTCAGGCCCAAAGTTTCGATATAAGACTTGGAAACTTCGGCAATGCGGACTTCGAGCCGGACTTGCTGCGGGTCACGGACTTTGAGGAGGTTGACCACGCCAGGTATGCCGGCAGAGGCACTATTGGCCACGCCAGACATACTGGCAGGTGCCGCAGAAACAGGGGCCGAGGTACTATTGGCCACACCAGTTATGCTTGCAGGTGCCGCATAGCCAGGGGCTGATGCACTATTGAGTAAGGTGGATTCGGGGTTGACGCCCGGAACAGTGCCACCCAAATACGCTTTTACCAGGCGGTAAACGGTCTCTGCAGCCAGGGTGTTGGACACAGAGCCTGCCAGTACCAACGCCGGCCCCGAGGCGAAGATCTGAATGTCGGTCTCATTCGGTAAGACGACGCTCAGCAAGTCTTTTATGGAGTTGATATTGCGGCTGACTTGCAGAGGTGCGGATGTGAAGTTGCCTTTCTGGTCCCAGACAATAAGATTGGTCGCGCCTGGTTTTTTACCCAGCAGATAGAACTCGGAGGAGTTAAGCATAATAAAGTCGGCTACCTCAGGGTTGCCCACAGCAACACGTTTAATGGGCCGTTCGAGCCGGTAGACCCTGGATTCGCCCACAGGCACGAGGTAGGTTGAGGGAGATGCCAATGCGGATACGGGTACTGTGCCGGCAAGCGCCACAAGAGCACTCATTCTGCAGGCAAAATGCTTCAGGGATGGCAAAATCATGTGCATGTTGGTTAGGGGGTTGCAACAGGTTAGCGACTGAAGCCACGGATTGTTTCGGGCCCACGGCTTTGACGCGAAGGTGCCGCGTGTGCAGCCGGCGTAAAGGTGGTTGCACGACTGGGCTGTGAATTCACAATATCAGAAAGACGTACACCTGCGGAGTTTATTTCGCTGGTGTCGAGTTCGTTGCGCAAGACCAGGGAAAGCACCCCGATGTTGCGGGCCAGGTCGAGCTTTTCGGATGCGATCGGCGAAAGCTCAAGGGTTACGGCATTGACCACTTTCGGTTTATCTGGGTCTGCAGTGGTTTCCTGGGCCACGGCCAATACTTTGATGCGCGACAGCACTGTTCGCGAAAAAGCTTGATTGTCAGCATCTTTTCCGCTGACCAAAACATCCACATAGCTACCGGGCAGGGCAAATCCGGCAACCGCTATCACCTCGTTTACACGAACTGTAATAGCGCGCTTGCCTGCCGGGATGATCGAGGATAACCCGCCAGTCGAGTTTTTCGGGGCCAATTTGCCAGGCAAAACAGGCTCACCCGGGATCATGGACACGCGGGCAATTCGACCCACCACGTCGGCGGTGCGAGCGGATGCATCGTGCGGAACAGCCGAACCGGGCCAATCGATGGTCTTGATTTGATCAGCCTTGATAGCTTTGCCAGCTTCGATAGGCTGCTCAACGATGACGACCCTGGACCCTGAACTCTGGGCGACGCTCATCGAGCGGGCGGCGATGAAAGCTGCCATCGCCCCCAGAGTGAGTGCGATGGCAACAAAGGTTGGAGGTTTCACTGCTTAGGTTGTAAGTATTATTGAGCAGGAGCGAGGGTATTTGCGATACGGGTAAAAATCGCAGTGACATCACCTCCAAGAGTACCAAGAATTACAATCGAAGCAACAGCAACCAAAGAAGCGATCAAGGCGTACTCGATCATGGTCACGCCTTTTTGTGATTTGATGGAGAAGCATTTGTTCAACAATGGTGAGTGTGCTTTTTCGACGAGGCCTTGCGAGAGGTTGAGTTTCGGCATGTTCGCCTTGGTAAGGCTGAAAGATTTTCGTGCAATACTCATTTCGGGGACTCCTTGTTGTTTTGTTGTAGAACCATCCTTGTGCTGATCAAAACAGTGGCAGATCATTACGATCATGGGCTATCAACAAACGTGCCAAAACTATCAAATCCTTATCAGCTGTATGTTGATTTTATTTAAAAGGTATAGGACAGCTGAAATCAACGTTATCTCCAGTTTTGTTATCTCATTTTGAGAAATCGCCAGAAGACGTGCATTGAGTTCTTAGAAGGTCGATCAGTAAAGTATTATATGGTAATTGTTTATATTTATCTGCGCCTGAGCTGAACCGGGGAGGTTACATGACATGAAGACCAGGTAATTCACAACCGGTCAAATCTTCGATGTCCTGAAAGTGGCCGAGGGTGGCACGCCGGTCAAGGAATTCTGCAAAAAAAATGCATGAGCGAAGCAACTCTGTGCAACTCGTAAACCAGGTTTGGCGATATGGCTGTCAGCGAAGATCATCAGCTTAAGGAACTTGAAGAGGAGAACAGCCGGCTGGAGAAACAGGCAACCTGTCATGCAATCGATATCCGGATGTTCAAGGAGATCGCTACAAAACCGGGAACACCCGGAGCCAGACGCCAGGTAGTCAAACATATGCAAGAACGCTTCGGTCAAAGCCAACGGCGCCTGTGCAACCCGGTAAGTCTGGCCTTTTTGACGTTGCATTACAAGGAAAACGGATGATAACCAACAGATTGGGACCCGGCTGCAAACACTGGCTTCAGAAAGTCGTCGTTGGGGCTATCGCCGGATGCATGAAGTGCCCGGAAGAGAAGGTACCCCTCATTAACCATAAACGAGCTGAACGGTTTTATCGGGAAGAACGGCTTCAGATCAGATCACGTAGGAGAAAGAACCCGGCAGCGACGCTGCTTGTTCCGATGCCTTATCCCGAAAGTTTGAATAAGCGCAGGGCAATGGACTTCATGATCGATCTCCATCACGGATGGTCGACGATTCCGGTTACCCAACATTTTGGATGTGTCCGACAGGGAAAGCCTGGCCATGATCGTTGATACCTCGATCAACGGTAGGTCAGTCAGGTTTTCGACTGCCTCGGATGGATGCGAGGATTACCGGAAGTAATCAGAGTTGACAACGGGCCGGAAATTACAGGAAAGGTGCCGGACGACCGGGACTGGTAAACCGGGGTGACGATTGATTTCAGCAGGCCGGGAATCCCCGTCGATAATGCATACATCGAAATCTTCAATCGTACCGTTATGAACGAGTGCCTGAACGACAACTGGTTATCGAGCCTGAACTATGCAGGGGGAGGTCATTGAAGACCGGCGAATCGGCATCAATGACATCAGGCCGCGTAGTGTTTTTGATGGCCTGACACCAGCCGGGTTTGCTGCTCAGCAACGGCAAGAATTTTCTTTAAGCCTGGTTTTACAGTAAACGGGGCGAGTTCCCTAAGCGGCAAGTCGTTCCTCGACCCCATTGATGAAATTGACGCCTTCAAAAAACATTCCCGATGAGTCGGTGGCCGTTGAACTTTGTCCACTTGTGTCGGGTTCGTTCGGCAAGCATGAAAACCATTGCCAGACGATACATGCCATGCTGTAGTATGTATATTGAAATGTATTGATATTAAGTCATTATAAAATATGTTGATAGCTTTTGTCTGCGGTCTTTGTCTGGTAGTGTTGGCGTATTTTTCGACGTCGTTGTCTCATTGTGAGAAATCGCCAAAAGTTCTGTATTGAACCCTGAACGGAAATTTGCTCCTCGATCCCGTTGATGAAACTGACGCCTTCAATAACCTTCTCGATGATGTGGTAGACGCCCGGCTTTTTTCTTTTGTACCGGGCTGATTCGGAAAGCTTGAAAACCATTGCCACACGACACACACACAACGCTGTAATATGGATGTTGAAATACATGGTTATTAAGGCATTACTGATTATGTATTTATTCTTTGAACAGGCTTTGGTCGGCTTAAATGAACGTATTCTCCAATGTCGTTGTCTCATTATGAGAAATCGCCAGAAGATGTGTATTGAATCCTGCGCGGCGAGTCGCTTCTCGATCCCGTTGATGAAATTGACGCCTTTAAAAACCTTCTCGTTGAGTTGATAGCTACCCGGCTTTTTCCCCTTGTACCCGGCTCGTTCGGCAAGCTTGAAAACCATTGCCAAAACGGACCTGAGCCCGCCAAACGAGACGATTTGCACAAAGAACAATTGGGTTGCCTGGCCTGAACTGGCGGAAACAGACGGGACGGGGCTGCGATATATCCGTGACCTGCAGCAGGGAGTAGACGTTGCGCACGGACAAGGTGAACCCGCAACTTCGCCTGTTCGGTTTCGACTCGGGGATCGAAAGAACAGAAAGGGGTGCCAGAACGTATGAGAAAAACGGAGATATAGCTCAATGAGTCACAGGCTCACCAGTTCCTCTGAGGTTTCCCTGGCGGGATGGCCTCTGCCTTAACCGGTTTTGATCCGGAGCGGCTTGCCGGGTTTAATTCTTTTCAGCCATAATGCCGCCCTGGTTTCGGTGTCAATGAGAAAATGAATTTTATGTTTTCCCATCCGTATGACGCACTTATTCACCTTGACATCTTTCATCCTGAGCTGTAAGGCCTTGCCTCTCTTTCCTTTTGAAATGGCAGTAGTTGCGATCGTGGGTATCTTGCGGATAAGGGTATCGAGTCCGAGATTAAGCTTCGCCGCTACAATATCCCGAAGCCGGGTGTGCAAAACATCATTCCCCTTGTTTACCAGGATGCTGCGGGTATCGACTGCGAAGTCGAAGTTCCGTATTTTCAGTGTCTGCGTAGGCCCATCAAACTCCGGATAACCGGTGAGTACGAAATCCCCCTTGAGGTCCTTCCCGGTCTTCACCGAAATGGCCAGACCGTCGGTCGAAGCATATGCATTGATATTTTTTATGGATATGGTATACCTCCGGACATAACCCGTTGCCGTGATATCCTTACCCGTCACCAGTTCATTAAGGCGCTTGTTGATCTCGTCAAAAGAGGTATATGCATAGATATAAATATGGGATAGCGGATTCCACTCCTGCGCCCTCATTCGTTTGAAGACTGGAAGACGGCTTGGTCTGGCCAGATTGGTGGTGTCTGTCATAACCATCATTTTCGCCTTGATGCCGGTTAAACAGACGATTTTGGACTTTTCCAGCCGAAAGTCTCCCTTAAGATCCTTACAAAGGAATCTTATCCATACAGGTGTTGGCGTTCGGCTGACAAGAATCGGGTCCTGGATGTCGGTCCATAATTCGGCGACCGTATTTTCAAGCGAAACTCCCTTGTTGATCTCCCGGTCGAGCATGGCCGTCAGGCCCTGTTTCTCCTCTTTGATAAAGTTATCGAGCGTGCTCGTCAGGTTTTTTTTGAAAGGGCCGATTCGGAGTATCGGTTCGGTAATCCAGCGATAGCCCTTTAATCGGAACTTCGTTTTCAGATGCCAGGCGTTATCGAGGGTCGCAGGCGATGAAAGCGTGACGATAAGTCTCGCGGATACCGGCTTTACCACTTTTGTGAGCAGATTTCCGAACCGGCTTTCGACCAGTCTTGCTTCAATCGTCAACGGAAAGGTGCAAACCAGTTCCGTCCCGGTCGAGCTGATACGGATGTCGCTTGTTTTGATGAGCGTCAAGGCTACCCGCTCTTTTTTCGACTCCTGCAGATAGAGTGTCGTTTCAAGGAAGCTACCGCTGATCTTGCCGTTCAGGAAATCTGAAAGAGTAGTTAAATCGATAGAAATAGGCAGGTTGAAGCTGGATTCAGGAACGTCGATGTGCAGGATTTCAGTCACCGCCTTCGGAGGGGTGAACATCCTGTGACTGAGAAAATAATAGAGTCCGAAGCCAAACAGAGCAAGAACAATACCGGTAATGACGACCGTTTTTTTCATGGCTCGCGATTTTTCACCCGAGAAGTAACCTTCTCATATAAACAATACGGAAAAAGCGCTTGAATCCTCGAAACGCTGAAGGGGGATGAGTGAAGAGCAGGATATCCATTTGAATCCATGGAAGGCCGGGTTCGTTGGTTCGCTGGAAGAGTTGGTTGTTTATCCGTGGATCGGTCATGCGGTCGACACGGGAATGCTGTGCCTGGTCATGATCGCCCTGACGGGTGCTTACGTTAAACAACGACCAGCGTTGGTTGTTTGATCCGATATCTTTTCCAAACATCCATCATGGACTGTATTGCCGGTAACCAGCGACCAGATGCAGGTTCCGTTGTTCAGAAAAGATGGAGAACCTGACATACAGAAATGGGTTACAGAAACGGTCGCAAATGATGGCAGATTAAAATGCAGACAGTTTCTTCTGAAAAAGTTGGAACCGCGTCTGGAATCCTTGATGATGCTGCCATGGTAACCGTCGATCGATCCCATGAAACTGTGGAGCGATTTTGCCCGTGCGGTCTCCATGATGCTGGTGATCATAATGAATAGTGCAATGCATCTCGACATCTGAGAGCTTTGTATTGACTTCTGCCCTTGTGAATCCCCGGTATTATTCATAAATATCCAGAGAATCCGTCATTCTGATCTCCCCCCCTCAACGACGGTCCGGTGAGTTATGCTTGTCTGATCTGCCATGACAGATGGATCTGCAGTCACACTCGTCGCGTAATCAGTGAATGCTGTAAATACATACGAAGCTGTTGTCTAAGCCAACGTCCCATAAGGGGTGTCGGCATGATGACTGATTTATAAGTTTCATCTTGTGATTCAATAAGCCGGATTTCGTTTTGTGGTTTAGCGGAGGACGGCCATGCTAAACAGGAGCGATCATGAAAAAGTATGTTGCGGAGTGTATCGGCACATTCTGGCTGGTTCTTGGCGGATGTGGAAGCGCTGTTCTTGCGGCGGCGTTTCCCGGACTCGGTATCGGTTTTCTTGGAGTTGCGCTTGCTTTTGGATTGACCGTGCTCACCATGGCATATGCAATAGGTCATATCTCGGGTTGTCACCTCAATCCCGCCGTATCAATCGGTCTGTGGGCCGGTGGTCGTTTTTCTGCTAAAGAGTTGCCGCCTTATATCGTCGCTCAGGTTGCCGGGGCCATTTCAGCAGGAGGGGTCCTGTTTCTTATCGCAAGCGGTAAATCCGGATTTAACGTTTCGGCAGGTTTTGCTGCCAACGGCTACGGCGAACATTCACCAGGCGGGTATCCGCTTCTTTCTGCCCTGGTTACCGAGGTTGTTATGACCATGATGTTCCTGATCGTCATCCTTGGCTCGACAGACAGCCGGGCACCCCAGGGAATGGCACCGGCAGCAATCGGTCTATGCCTGACCTTGATTCATCTTATCAGCATTCCAGTAACCAACACATCCGTCAATCCTGCCCGCAGTACCGGCGTGGCGATTTTTGTGGGAGGATGGGCGCTTGCACAGCTTTGGCTATTTTGGATTGCACCGGTAATCGGTGGGGTGGCGGGTGCCGGTATTTATCGGTTTATCAGCGGAAGTCAAAAGTGATCGGTGTAAACCGGGGCTGGAAACTGGAGTGCCGGCTGTTACTATTTTTTACCCGGAGAGGATGGGGGATGTTGTTGACTAAGTCGATCAGCTCGTGACATCAGGATTTTACCGGTAAATATATTTACGCCTTATTGCGGGTTTTCATCCAGCGTCACCTGCTTTTGAGTCCGTCGCGCCAGGTGATCGTTTCGAGTTCTACCCGGACCGCGTCTTCGACGGGAATCACCGGGCGCGCCTCGAAAACGAATGCCGGCCAGGTCGAGCATACTTTGTGAACGGTCGTCGGATCGTCGCACTCCACCAGCATATGCCCACCCCATTCTCCTACTCGAACCACGAATAACTCGATCTTGAAATTGTCGGGGGCCTTCCATTGCGTGAATACCTCCAGGATCCGCTTCTGTGCATTCTCATACTCCATCGGCGATCCCTGAGCTCGTTCGAACCAGCTGATCATGTATTTCATAGGTACTCTCCATCTTTGTGTTGATTGTCATCGGGACGGTAATGATTTAAACGGGCCGGCTGTACAATGTGAATCCTCATTTCTGACGTGATTGAAGATCAAGGCGATTTCGCATAGTCGATCATGCCCTGGAAGTCAACGATAACTACGGGTTCATCTCCAACCACCCATGCGTCATGGCCTGAAGGAAGAAATGAAATGTCACCCGGTCGTGCCTCAAGCTCGGTTCCGTCGTCCATCCGGATCTTCAGCACGCCTGACAGGTGATACTGAAAGTGTTTTGCTTCGCAACTCTTTGACTTCGCGATCGGCTGTACCGATGTCGACCATTTCCAGCCAGGCTGCAAGATGGCTCGGCCGACTGTCGCTCCCCCGATCTGGACAATTTCGACTCTCCCTTTCGGGAATTCACGAATTTCGTCCGGTTTCCCGAAATCCTTCATCTCCGCCTTTTCCATGCTTGCCTCCAGGTGTGTTCAAGATTTGAAAAGGGGGACAGGGGAATATTTTCACTGAATGCTGAATGCTGAATGCTGAATGCTGAATGCTGAATGCTGAATGCTGAATGAATATCCCTTTTATACGGGCCTGATGTTCTGGTTCATTCGGAAGAAATTTGTCGGGTCGTACTTTTTCTTGAGTTCAACCAGCCGCTTGTACGTCGTACCGTAAGCGAACGCGATGCGATCGGTCTCTTCTTCGGTGAGGAAGTTGATGTACGCACCGTCGCTGGCGAACGGCTTTGATTTGGTGAAGAATTGGCGCGCCCAGGAGATGCCTCGTGCATCATCGGCGGCCGATTCCCAGCGGCCGTGTACGTTCATCACGTAGTTTGCGTCCCGGCTTGAGTAGGCCATAGCGTCGGGGGCGATGCGGGTCGTCTGGCCGCCGATCGTTCCGATGAATATCTCGCATTGTGGCGACGGCAGCATGGCGGCGTATTCGATGATGGTTTCGATTACTCCTTCGCTTATTTTCGAGAAGTTATGCGACTTCCAGTAGTTGCGCGCACCTTTCGTCAGAAGCGGATCGAATGTTTGCTGCCAGGCAGTGTACGGTTGAACGCCGATGTGCTCACCGTGCGCAGTGCCGAACCCGCGCAACGGCTCGATCAGCTTCTCTCCCTCGACAGGGTCTCCCGCGTAGCAAATGGCGAGGACGACAACCGTTTTCCCGTGAACATCTTCGGGCAGGAAGGGCAGCGGGGGAGCTTTCCGGGTGACCATCCAGACGTTGAGCTCATCAGGCATCGTCTCGGTGAATCGGGCGAATTTCGTAAGCACGGACTTCGCCTGGTCGAACGGGAATACGATCAGACCGCTCAGTAAGTCCGGACCTACCGGATGGAGCTGGAACTCGAAGCTGGTGACTATACCGAAGTTTCCGCCGCCACCACGCAATCCCCAGAAGAGGTCACTGTTCTCCGTTATGCTGGCGTGTAACTGATTGCCGTCCGCAGTGACTACATCCGCAGAGAGCAGGTTGTCGACGCTCAAGCCATATTTCCGGCTCAACCAGCCGAAGCCGCCGCCGAGAGTCAGGCC